>NZ_JBIAPW010000012.1:0-219087 GCF_042888505.1 Streptomyces sp. NPDC002870 | reverse complement strand
CACCCCGATCGGGTGGGTCACGAACCACCACCGCCCTGATGCAGCGTCAGCCCACTAGACTCGAAACAGGCACGCTGACCAGGACAAATGGAGAAACGCAACTGGAGTACTAGGTGCCCGGACGGGGAGCTCGCAGGTGTTGACGCTGTGCCAGCTCTTCCTCGTCGACCAGGGTGAGCATGGGCTGACCCGGCGCACACATCATGGTGACGAGGAAGCGGCTCCAGGAGTCCGTCCGGTTGTTGCCGTCCTGGTAGTGGATGACATCGCCGCCCGGCTCCCAGAACGTCTCCCCGGCCTTGACCACACGCTCGGGCTCGCCTTCCAGCTCGAAGAGCATCTCCCCCTCCAGCATGTAGCCGAAGGCGGGTCCCGAGTGCCGGTGCGGAGGGGTACCGGGGTCGCCGGGAGGGAACTCGATGAGGACCGTCATCGCCTCTGCCCCACCCGGAATGGACGGCGGTTTCACCGACTGCAGCAAAGTTAGCGCCGTCTTCCATGCTTCTGAGCGCGGTTGGCTCTCAGCGCTGTCTGCTGCCGGCTCATTGTTCGACATTGTGAGGCCTCCGGTGATGGGCTGGGTGGTTCAGGAGAGCCAGTCGCTTTCAAGGGGGGACCGGCGGCGACTTCGGCGACGGTGTCGGAGATGTCCTGGGCGGCGATCGGCTGGAGCGGGGTGGTGGGCAGGCGGACGGTGTCGCCCTCGGTGGTCCAGGACATGCCGGCGTCGATGAACTCCATGAACTGGGTGGCGTGGACGATCGAGTAGGGGACCGGCCCGGCCTTGAGGATGTCTTCCTGCAGGACCTTGGCCCGGTAGTAGACGAGGTCGGGCACCTGGTCCGCGCCGACGATCGAGAGAATGACGGCGTGCCCCACCCCGCCTTTGTGGCTGGCGACCAGGAGGTTGTCCATCGAGGTCTGGAAGAACGCCGGGGACGCGTCGTCGAAGGTCGGGGAATTCGTCAGGTTGACGACCACGTCGGCGCCGGCCACCGCCTCCGCCAGGCCCTGGCCCGTGATCACGTCGACACCTGTGGCACGGCCTCGTGCCCGGCCGCGTTCAGCTTCTTCACGACCTGCGACCCGATCAGGCCGGTACCGCCGATGACTGCGATACTCATGGGGCACCTTTCGTCGCGAACCGATAGGTCATACGTCCAGATTGCGACTGTGCAGTGCGCGGCGCACGCGGACCGTGCGCTCCTGGGCATCTTGCTGGCGCTGCGTGCTGACGGCAATGCTGACAATGGGTGCATATAGGCGAAGATCGAGCGGGGAACAGCGGGGAACCACGGTCACAGCAATGGTCCCCGCCGGGCCCGCGCACCGGCCAAGCGCCCTTGTCAGCCGCAGAACAAGCCCTGGATCACCGCAGCTTCCCAAGCTGAGAGCGCAGCGCCGCCCGGCTCGGGCCCCACAACGGCCGCGCGCCGATGCGACCCGAACGCGCCCTTTCGACCCTGAACGTCCCTGCTCAATCTCGAACACATGGGGGCGACTGGGGCCAACGACGGGTTCGTATGTCAACGCTGCGGTGACGACGGGCCGACGGTAAGCGAGCGCGGCCGCATCAGTCTCATGGCCCTGCTTTGCGAACGCTGTTGGAAGGCGCACGCCGATGAGATAGCCATCCACGAGGGCGCCACAGACACGCCCAGGCCCGAACCCGATCCGGATGACGTGGCTCCGTACGAGCCACCTCGCTGCCCTCACTGCAAGGCTGAGGTCAGCCCCTGCCTGACCAACTATGACCGGTGGATTCATCTCGCCACCAGGGACTACCCGGCAAAGGACGTACCTGCTCGCTACCGCTGGCGTCTTATGGCCGTCGTGGCTCGCCACTCCAGCGTCCCTACTGGTTTTGTGGCCGTGCGGGTCCGCGGTATCGAACCACTTCCCAGCGACCTGGTACGCCCCGCCCATCGGGCCGTGTGCCTCAGCCCGGACGCCATGGACGAAGTCGAGCAGGAGCCAGTCTCTGACCTGTAGTGCGCCACACACGTGCCACATGCCCGCCAGGACTCGGCCGCTTCTGCACCGCCTGCGCCAGTTGATCGGCGACCGTCCCCCAAGTCCAGGGCGGCTGCTTCGGCCCGGTCGTGGTAGAAGGCCTTCCACGCCAGGTAGGCGAGGGGCAGGCCCATTAGCCACGTAGCTGCGGTCTCGGCCATCCCAGAGGCAAAATACCGGACCAGTGCCAATGCCCCGGCCGTCCCCAGCACCATCAACAGCAGAAACCAGACGGCGAGTCATCCTGCCGTGTCTCGGAGAGCTCCGTCAGGGGCTCTGTCGTGTCGTACAGCAGAGCTGACGGTGCGTCGCCTCCGAGACATGGAATGGCCACGCGTACGGTGCCCCTGCCTGATGCGATCCGCAGGCGGGTGCGTACGCCTGCAGCGCCCCTTGGCCGCCATGACGCCGGCCGAAGGGCGCTGCTCCTCGTACGGCTGACGAGTCACAGGAGCCGTCCGTCAGCCTTACAGCGTGCTCAGGCGTCGGACTTCCCGCCGCACTTTCCGTTGTCGCACGTAGCCGCGGCCTGCAGCACGTCGACCGACAGGACCAGGTGATCCAGGGCTTCCCGCGTCGCCGGCACGTCCACCGGGGTGGCGTTGAGGAGGGCGACCACGGCGGCCAGCAGGTCCCTCAGCAGGTCGACTTCCGCCGCGCACAGGCACTTGCTGTCCTCCAGCTGCGTCAGCGTCTGGTCGGCCTGCGTGAGAGCGGTGCGTGCGGCGTCGAGGTCCGGCTCCGTGCTGTCGAGCGCATCGACCGCCGACTGCAGCCGGGTGTCCAGCTGGGTGAGAAACGGCACGCAGTTCCTCTTTTTGTCGTCGCCGCCCTCCGTGACAACCGCGCTGGACGGGGTGGTCTTCGTGTCGGCCGAGACTGTGGGGGCCATGAACACGGTGGCGGCGGCAACCGCCGCGGTGACGGCCATGATGGAGCCGCGGATCTTGACAGATATCATCTCGTGCTTCTCCTCAATGCACTCGGATGCGAGATGAGACGAGCCGCCCCGGGTGGGGCACGCTCGAGATCCAAAGAACCCACCCTGACTCCGTGTGCAACCGTGACTACAGTCCGTATCGCCCGGCCATCGAGGCCCCACACCGCGAGAGCCGCAGGTCAACAGCCCAGAAAACCCCTTTGGACCTCATGGCCTCCAGGTCGTACAGATCAGTGACGCACCGACCGCTGGGGACCGACGGCTGAGCGCTCAGACGTACGTCGCGGTGCGGTCCGGTCGGATCCGGCGAAACGGCACGGCTCTGATCACTCACAGCGTCGGGCGGCGCTTGAGCAGCCCGTCCATGTGACCGATGGCCTCGCGCCGTCGTGCACCACCTGCGTATCGACGTCCATGCTTCGAGCGCACCTCCGACGAGTCGACCGCGGTTACCTTGGGTCAGGCATCCAGCCAAGCCCGTCGATCGCGGGCAACGCTGTACACCCGCTCCACTTGTTGGGCATCCAGTACGCCCGACAGCGGCCCCAGAGCCGCCACCTGCCGCTCCTGGTAGACACGGACCTCAAGCTGTGTGGCGACCACATCCAGCTTGGTGACGCCGACGAAGACGAGCATGGACTGGACCGGCACCTCGAAGCCGCAGTGGGCCTCCAGCATCGTGCGCACGCGCTCGGCTTCGGCCCGGCTCTTGAGAGCATGCGGTTGCGGCGTGCCGTGGTTGATCCTCACCATGTCGTCCCCGACCCACACCGTCTTGTCACGGTGATGCTTGGTGTTGATGCTGAACACTCCGCCGGGTCCGATCAACAGGTGATCAATGTCCACGTCGCGAGGCAGCGGAACCGAGTGCAGGACGTGCCACCCCTGCCGGGACAACCGGTTCAGCTCGGCTCCCACACGTCGCTCGCCGGCCAGCCCCGTACGCCACGAATCCCATTCGGTTCGACGACGAAGCATCCGGGCGAGAACCCGCTCCAGCGGACCGGGGCCCGACTGGTCGAGCAGAGCACGCAGCGCGGCGCCGGGCCGGTTGGAAGACAGATCATTCTCCGGCGTCAACGGGGGTAAGCACGGCCGACTGGGAGCCGTGGACTCGTCTTGCGCCATCGCGGGTTCACGCCTTGCGAGCGCGTCCATCACGGCATCGCCATAGCTGGGATGCACGAGTGTGATCTCCCCGGTCCTGCGATCGGCCCAGGCGACCGCGCTGCCGTCCGGCAAGTTCACGTAGAGACGGTCGTGCCCGAAGCGCTTCCACGAAGTGACCTGTAGCTCGTCCACCGAACCCCCTGCGGTCGTAGCGGCGTAGTCGCCATGGCAGCAGCGCAGCGGGGGGCACACAAGTGCGCATATAGCGCGGCCATGTGCGCCGTGGACGTCGGGGCATCCAGGTTAGGAGGACACTGATCGTATGGCCCTACCCAAAACGCACCATTGCTCGGCCTGCTCGGACAGTGCCGCGCCGGACACAGTCCACGAGGACCTCGTCGTCGGAGCACCGCTGTCCATGGAGGATCTCACTGACGCGCAGCGTCTCGACCGGTTCGCCCGCAAGTATGCCCACGACGGCTGCCAGGTCAGAGAAGTCCGGCGGGTCCCGCACGACTGCTTGAGCGGCTACGCCTGGTCCGTCCGTTTCACGGAGAATCCGTGACAAGTTGATCAACGTTTGTCGGTTCGAATCCGACAGGTGGCTCGGCTCACGGAAGGTCCCGGTGCGAACCTCGCTCCGGGGCTTTCGCTCATACGTTTACATTCATATGTGCGCGGGGGCACACCTGGTGCGGGAGCGGCCCACCGCTCAAGCGAGCTGGTGGCCCGCAGTCGGTGGTGCACGGGCCCCGGGCGCGGATCGCCGGGGGCCTTGTGCCGCACGTTCCGGGAACGCCGCTCGGGCAGCTCCCTAGTGTCGGCCCGCGATCCTGTCCGCCACCCGGGCGATGCGATCGGTCTCCGCCGTGCGCGCCCCCGACTCGCGGCGGTCCGCCGTGCGGTAGGCCGCGTACATGCCATGCACGCCAAGCCAGCGCAGCGGCTCCGGTTCCCATTTGCGGACCTTGTGGTTCACCCAGGGCAGCGAGGTGAGTTCGGTGCCGCCCGCCTGGCCCGAGTCCTGCTGGATCAGGTCGCGCAGGGTGCGGGCCGCGAGGTTGGCGGTGGCCACGCCGGAGCCGACGTAGCCGCCCGCCCAGCCCAGGCCCGTGGAGCGGTCAAGGGTGACGGTGGCGCACCAGTCGCGGGGGACGCCGAGGACGCCCGACCAGGCGTGGTCGATGCGGACGCCCGCGGTGGTCGGGAAGAAGCGGACCAGGATCTCGCGGAGGGCCTCGATGGTGGCGGGCTGGGTGCGGCCGTCGTTGTCGGTCTTCGAGCCGAAGCGGTACGGGACGCCCCGGCCGCCCAGGGCGATGCGGTCGTCCGCGGTGCGCTGCGCGTACATGTATGCGTGGGCCATGTCGCCGAGGGCTTCGCGGCCGTCCCAGCCGATGGTGTCCCAGACGGACCGCGGGAGGGGTTCCGTCGCGATCATGGAGGAGTTCATGGGGAGCCAGTCGCGCCTTTGGCCCTTGAGGTTCGCGGTGAAGCCCTCGGTGCAGCGCAGGATGTACGGGGCGCGGACCGTGCCGTACGGCGTGATGGCGTGCTTGGGCCTGATCTCCGTGACGGGCGTCGACTCGTGGATGGTGACGCCCAGTGCTTCGACGGCCGCCGCGAGGCCCTTGACGAGCTTCACGGGGTGCAGTCGGGCGCCGTACGGGGTCCAGGTGGAGGCGACGGCTCCGGTGACGCGCACGCGTTCGGCGGTCTCGCGGGCGCCGAGCAGTACGCGGTCCTTCTCGCCGAAGGCGATCTCGACGGCGTGGAAGGCTTTGAGGCGGGTCAGCTGAGCGGGGGTGCAGGCGACTTCGAGTACACCGCCCTGGTGGATGTCGGCGTCGATGCCCTCTTCCGCGGCGACGCGTACCACCTCGTCGACGGTGTCGTTCATGGCCTGCTGAAGGCGCACGGCGGCGTCGTGGCCGTGGAGCCTGGCGTAGCGGTCGCGGCCGGCGATGCCGTTGTAGAGCCAGCCGCCGTTGCGGCCGGAGGCGCCGTAGCCGCAGAACCTGCCCTCAAGGACCGTGATGTTCAAGAAGGGCACGGCCTTCTTGAGGTAGTAGGCCGTCCACAGACCGGTGTATCCGCCGCCGACGATGCAGACGTCCGCGGTGGCGTCGCCGGGGAGGGGCTCCCGGGGGACGGGGGTGCCCTCCTGCGCGTACCAGAACGATATGCCGCCGTTGACGGTGTTCCTGCTCATGGGCGGGAGGGTACCGGCAGTGCCGCGAGCCGACGACCGACGGCCCCGGCAGTCGGCATCGAGAACACCGGGACCGGCCGAGCCGCGCGTCCGGGCCTGGACGCGCGGGCGCGTACTGCAGAACGCCCTGTGGAGCGCGTAGGACGGCCAGACCCGTCTCCAGGAGCGACAGGTGTCCATCGGCCGGACACTGCTCGCACGGCACGCGGGGCGGCAGGCAGGCTGACCGCATGAACCGCATGATTCGTCGCGCCACCTCCGCCGATGTCCCCGAGATCCACCGCATGATCCGCGAACTCGCCGAGTACGAGAAGGCCCTGGAAGAAGCCAGGGCCAGCGAGGAGCAGCTGCGCGAGGCGCTGTTCGGCGAGCGGCCCGCCGCCTTCGCGCATATCGCGGAGACGGCGGACGGGGAGATCGCGGGCTTCTCGCTCTGGTTCCTCAACTTCTCGACGTGGCGCGGGGTGCACGGCATCTATCTGGAGGATCTGTACGTACGGCCGGGGCTGCGCGGCGGCGGATACGGCAAGGCGCTGCTGGCCGAGCTGGCGCGGATCTGTGTGGAGCGCGGTTACGAGCGCCTGGAGTGGTCCGTACTGAACTGGAACACCCCGTCGATCGACTTCTACCGCGCACTCGGTGCGGAGCCGCAGGACGAGTGGACCGTGTACCGGCTGACCGACGGGGCGCTGAAGTCGCTGGGCTCGCGCTAGGGCACGAGGACGACCTTGCCCATCGTGCCGCGGGTCTCCAGCGCGCGGTGGGCCGCGGCCGCCTCCGCGAGCGGGAAGCGCTGTACGGCGGGGCGCAGCCGGCCCGACGCGGCCTCGGCGAGGGACCGCTCTTCCAGGGCGCGTATGTCGCCGCCGGCCTTCCGGATCATCACGGGGCCGAGCACGCCCTGTGAGGTGATGCCGCGCTCCGCCAGCTCCTCGTCCGTGAAGGTCAGCGGCGCACCGTCGTGCAGGCCCTCGCCGGACCAGCCGAAGACGATGTGCTCGCCGCCCTTGCCGAGGAGGTCGACGGCGGCGCGGGCGGTCGCCCCGCCCACCGAGTCGAACACGACGGTCGCGCGCCGCTCGCCGAGGTAGTCCCGGACATGGTCGGCCCAGTGGGCCTCGTTGTAGTCGACGGCCAGGTCGGCGCCGTTCTCGAAGACCCGGGAGACCTTGGCGGGGCCGCCCGCGAGGCCGATGGCAAGGGCGCCGGCGTTCTTCGCGTACTGCACGAGGAGCGTGCCGATGCCGCCGGCCGCGGCCGGGACGATCACGATGTCGTCGGGGCCGAGGTCGGTGAACTGCAGGATGCCCATCGTCGTACGCCCCGTCCCGATCATCGCGACGGCCTCGGCCGCGTCGAGGTTGTCCGGGATCTCGTGCAGCCTGGCGGCGTCGGCGACGGCGAGCTCCGCGTAGCCTCCGGGAGCCATGCCGAGGTGGACGACGACCCGCTTGCCGAGCCGGCCCGGGTCGGTGCCGTCACCGAGCGACTCGACCACGCCCGCGACCTCGCGGCCGGGGATGGTGGGCAGCGCGACGGGGGCGGGGTAGGGGCCGGTCATGCCCTCGCGCAGGGCGGTGTCGAGGAGATGGACGCCGGCCGCGGCGACGGCGATCCGCACCTGGCCGGGGCCGGGGACGGGGTCTTCGGTCCGCTCGTACTGAAGGTTCTCTGCGGGGCCGAAGGCATGGAGGCGGATGGCGTGCATGGCGGGCTCCTCTGAGCTGACTCGTGAGCAGACACGATGGCTACGGGGAACACCCTTCAACCTCAAGTCCGCTTGAGGTCAAGGGTCTTTGTCGTCCGCCAGGGCTGCACGGGCTACGAGGGCCACAGGAGCAACAAGGCCTACAGGCGCGGGAAACGGGCCTGGAGGTCCCAGACGACGGGGTTGTCGGCGAGCCCCTCGTGCATGTCGGACAGATCCGCGATCAGATCGTGCAGGAAGTCGCGGGCCTCGCGGCGCAGCTCGGCGTGGCTGAAGGTGAGGGGCGGCTCGTCGCCCGGCATCCAGTCGGCCTCCACATCGACCCAGCCGAAGCGCCGCTCGAAGAGCATCCGGTCGGCGGACTCGGTGAAGTCCAGCTCGGCGTGCTGGGGTTTCGAGGCGCGGCTGCCGAGCGGGTCGCGGTCGAGCCGCTCGACGATGTCGCACAACGCCCAGGCGAAGTCGAGCACCGGCACCCATCCCCAGGCTGTGGAGACCTCGCGGTCCTCCTTGGTGTCGGCGAGATAGACGTCCCCGCAGAACAGGTCGTGCCGCAGGGCCTGGACGTCCGCGCGGCGGTAGTCGGTCTGCGGGGGGTCGGGGAAGCGACGTGAGAGGGAGTAGCCGATGTCGAGCACGGGGTGATGGTGTCATGGGGGCGGCCCCACCCCGGCCCCGCCCGCCCCACCGGGCTACGCCAGCAACCGCTGGTCCCGTACTCCGCGGAGGCGGCCGGGTGCTGACCCGCGCCTCCGATACCCGCCCCCATAGGATCAACTGTGTGGATCAGCGAACGCACTTACGCAATCTGACGCTGCGCAATCTGACGCCCGCCGTCGCCCTGCTCCTCCTCGCGGGATGCACCGACAGCGGCGCGGCCGTGCACGGCAAGCCGGGCGCACCAGGCGTACGCGACCCGCTCTTCCGCGGTCTCGGCAACGGCGGCTACGACGTCCAGCGCTACGCCCTGACCCTCGACTACGAGCCGGAGACCGGCCGCCTCAAAGGCACCGCCGAGATCACCGCCCGCGCCACCCAGGACCTGAGCTCCTTCAATCTCGACCTCCACAAGCTGACCGTCGACAGCGCAACCGTCGA
Source organism: Streptomyces sp. NPDC002870 (assembly GCF_042888505.1). Classification (NCBI taxonomy): domain Bacteria; kingdom Bacillati; phylum Actinomycetota; class Actinomycetes; order Kitasatosporales; family Streptomycetaceae; genus Streptomyces; species Streptomyces sp. NPDC002870. The sequence continues at coordinate 210,006 of NZ_JBIAPW010000012.1, read as the reverse complement.
CGGCAAGAAGGCCGCCGCCAACCAGGCGGGCGACGAGCTGACGCTGCGCCCGCACCGCGACATCGACAAGGGCAAGACCTTCCGTGCCGTCGTCCGCTACTCCGGTGAGCCGCAGAAGGTCATCAACAAGGGCAGCGACGGGAAGGCCGGCGACGAGGAAGGGTGGCTGGAGACCGCGGATGGCACGCTCGCCGTCGGGCAGCCCACCGGGTCGATGGCCTGGTTCCCGAGCAACAACCACCCGAGCGACAAGGCCTCGTACGACATCAAGGTCACCGTCCCAAAGCGGCTGAAGGCCATCTCCAACGGGGAGTTGATGAGCCAGCGCACGACCGGCGGCCGAACCACCTTCGCCTGGAAGTCGAAGGACCCGATGGCCAGCTACCTCGTCACGCTCGCCATCGGCGAGTACGACGTGAAGGAGTCCCGCACCTCCTCGGGACTGCGCGTCCTCACCGCCGTCGACCCGGCCGTGGCCGGCGAGAGCGCGGAGCTGCTCGCCCGCATCCCCGAGATCACGGAGTGGGCGACGGGCAACTTCGGCCGGTACCCCTTCTCCTCCATCGGCGCGATCGTCGTCCCGACGGACGAGGTGGACTACGCCCTGGAGACCCAGACCAGGCCCGTCTTCCCGGTGGAACAATTCGACGTCGAGACGCTCGTCCATGAGATCGCGCACCAGTGGTACGGCAACTCCGTGACGCCGGAGTCCTGGAAGGACATGTGGCTCAACGAGGGTCTCGCCACGTACGCGGAGTGGATCTGGGCGGAGGACTTCGAGGACACCCCGGCCCAGGAGAGCTTCGAGGAGGCCTTCGCCGACGAGGAGAACTGGGCTTTCCCGCCTGCCGATCCGCCGTCCGCGGCCGAGGTGTCCGATCGCCCGGTGTACGGGCGGGGCGCGATGGTCATCCACAAGATCCGCCAGGCCGTCGGCGACGACACGTTTTACGACATCGTGGAGGGCTGGGCGAAGGCGAACCGGCACGGCAACGCCTCGACCGCCGACTTCACCGCGTACGTGGAGAAGATGTCCGGCAAGGACCTGGGCAAGGAGGTATGGGACACCTGGCTGTACGGCCCGGACAAGCCGGCGCAGCCGTAGCGGAGAGCGCGTGGGGATGGCCGGGAACGCGGGAAGGGCCGGGAGCTCAGGGAACGCCGGAAGGGCCGGGGAGCTCAGGGAACGCGGGGAGGGCCGGGAGCGCGGGGAGCCCCCGGCCGCGCGGCCGGGGGCTCCCTGAACACTGCGGCGAACGTCAGAGGTTGACGCCGAAGTCGCGGGCGATGCCCTCGAGACCCGAGGCGTAACCCTGGCCGACCGCGCGGAACTTCCACTCGGCGCCGTTGCGGTAGAGCTCGCCGAAGACCATCGCGGTCTCGGTCGCAGCGTCCTCGCTCAGGTCGTAGCGCGCGAGCTCGGCGCCGCCGGCCTGGTTGACGATGCGGATGTAGGCGTTGCGCACCTGGCCGAAGTTCTGGCTGCGGTTGACGGCGTCGTAGATCGAGACCGGGAAGACGATCTTGTCGACGTCGGCCGGCAGACCCGCCAGGTTGACGTTGATCTGCTCGTCGTCGCCGCCGCCCTCGCCGGTGCGGTTGTCACCGGTGTGGACGATGGTCTGGTCGGGCGTCGCCTTGTTGTTGAAGAAGACGAAGTGGGCGTCGGAGGCGACCTTGCCACCGGGGTTGACACCGATCGCGGAGGCGTCGAGGTCGAAGTCGGTGCCGGTGGTGGTGCGGACGTCCCAGCCAAGGCCGACCGTGACGGCGGTCAGGCCCGGTGCTTCCTTGGTGAGCGAGACGTTGCCGCCCTTGGACAGGCTTACTGCCATTGGGAAGTCCCCTTCGTGGTGGAGAGTGTGCGGGCTTCGAGTGCTCCCGAAGCTACCGTCACCCGTCATAACGCGGGCAGGGGACCGTCAGGTTCCACCCGCCCTTCCTTACTTTCCGTGCCCGTCCTTGCCGACTCGTGGAAAAGCGGGTGACGCGAACGGCGCGGGCACGCGACCATGGGGGCATGTCCGGTCCCTACATCATCCGCGGTTCGGTCTCCCTGCCGGAGGCCGAGCTCATGTGGCGTTTCTCGCGGTCGTCGGGGCCGGGTGGCCAGCACGTCAACACCAGCGACTCGCAGGTGGAGCTCCGCTTCGACCTCGCGAAGACCGAGGCGCTGCCGCAGGTCTGGAAGGACCGCGCGCTGGAGCGGCTCGCGGGCCGGCTGGTCGGCGGTGTGATCGCCGTACGCGCGTCGGAGCACCGCTCGCAGTGGCGCAACCGCGAGACGGCGGCGGTCCGCCTGGCGACGCTGCTCGCAGAGGCGACGGCGCCGCCACCGCGGCCCCGACGGGCGACCAAGATCCCGCGCGGCATCAATGAGCGCCGCCTGCGCGAGAAGAAGCAACGCGCGGAAACGAAACGGGGCCGCACGGGCCGCGCCTGGGACTAGCTTCTCGCCCCAGAACCCATCTGCGCACGGGCCGCGCCTGGGACCAGCTTCCCGCCCAGAACCTACCTACGCACGGACCTTTGCCTGCCTGCCTCAGCCCAACTGGCGGTACCGGCCACGGAAATACAGCAGCGGGCCCCCTTCCCCGCTCGGCAGCCCCACCGTCAGCACCCGGCCGATCACCAGCGTGTGGTCGCCCGCCTCGATCCGTTGCTCCGTACGGCATTCCAGCGTCGACAGCGCGCCCTGGACCAGCAGCGCCCCGCTCACCTCGCCCCGTGTGTACGGGATGTCCTCGAACAGCAGCCGGTCGCTGACCCGCCCCTTCATCGCGAACCGCCCGGCGATGTGCCGCTGGCTCTCCGAGAGCACCGACACCCCCCACGGCGGCTGCTCAGCGAGCAGGTCGTCCATGCGCGAGCCGTTGCGCAGGCTCACCAGCACCAGCGGAGGGTCCAGCGACACCGACATGAACGCGGTCGCGGTCATACCGACGTCCTCGCCGCGCGGGCCGTCGTCGGGGTCGTGCGCGGTCACCAGCACCACACCCGCGGCCAGCCGGGACATGGCGGCGCGGAACTCCTCGTTGCTCACCCCCTCAGCATGGGGGATGGCATCAGTGGCTGAAGTGGGGGTCGTCTGCAACACACGAGAACGCTAACCTCGGCCGCCCGGCCCCGCATCGGGCCAAGGGACCAGCCAAGTCCTAGGACCGGCGCACGACTGGCGCACGACTGGGCGCGGAACCGGCGTACTCGGATTTGCGTTCAAGAAAGCCATCGAGCGCTTTCACCCCCCGCTCGCAACCATTCATCATCTGGTGTGACTTGAGTCACAGAGTGCAGTAATTGTTGACCCTGTGTACCGAGTGGACAGCTCGCTGTGATTCAGTGGCCGTGATACCGCATCAAGAATGCCGATGAGAACCCTGGAGTTTGCTGTCGAGGTCTCGGGGAGAGCGAGCGATGGAGACCGAGTCGGAGCCCTACGTCCGTCTTGCGACCCTGCGGCAGCTGCACCAGGTCGTCGCGGACCTCAACACGGCCCGGAGCCTGGCCGACACACTGCAGACCGTCGCCGACGGCATCGTCGCCGGACTCAACTACGAACTGGCCTGCGTCAATCTCGTACGCCCCGACGGTGACCTCGTCGTCGCCGCGTTCGCCGGCAGCGCCGCCGCGGAAGCCCTGATCACCGGACGGGTCGGCTCGCGCCCCTCCTGGGAGCGGCGGCTGTCCATGGGCGAGGCCTGGGGTGAGCTCCGCTTCATACCGCACACCGAGGGCTGGGTGCTCATCGAGGACGACGTCCCGCAGTGGCACACCGAAGGCCCCGATCCCCGCTTCGAGGACGAGTGGCACCCGCAGGACCGGCTCTACGCCCCCATGTACGCATCGGGCGGCGGCCGTGAGCTCCTCGGCGTCATCTCCGTCGACCGGCCGCGCAATGGACGCCGCCCCGGACCCTGGGGCCAGGAAGCCCTCCAGATGTACGCGTCCCAGGCGGCGATTGCGATCAGCAACGCCCGGTTGCGAGCAAACATGCAGCGCGCCCTGGTCAGACTCGAGCGCGAGCAGCAGGCCCTGCGCGCCAGCGAGGAGTCCTTCCGCCAGGCCTTCGAGTACGCGCCGAGCGGCATGGCCATCGCCGAGATGGGCGGCGACCAGCACGGTCGGCTGCTGCGCACCAATGACGCCCTGTGCAGGCTGCTCGGCCGCCCGGCGTCCGCGATGCGCCGGTACTCCTTCGCCGATCTCGTCCACCCAGAGGACGTCGGAACCCTGCTGCGTACGTCCGCGGAGGGCGGCCGCGCCGAGCTGCGTCTCGGCCGCAGGGACGGGACGTACGTCTGGGTCTCGCTGCGTAACTCCGTCGTCGCCGACACCGCGGACGGGCCCCGTTTTCTGCTGACCCATGTCGAGGACATCGAGGAGCGCAAGCGCCACGAGCTGCAGCTCGCCCACCGCGCCTCGCACGACTCGCTCACCGGCCTGCCCAACAGCGCCGAGCTGCGCGCCCGGCTCAGCTCCCGGCTGTGCGAGCGGCCGTACTCGGCGCGGGAGACTGCCATCGAGGCGCTCGACGCCGCTTACGAGTCCGACACGGAGCACATCTTCGGCGGTGACGGCTTCGCCTTCGAGACGACGGGCGTGCCGTACGACCACCATGTGCACGCGGTCGCGCCCGACAGCGAGATCGACGACGGGACGAAGGGGCTCGCGGTCCTCTTCTGCGACCTGGACGGCTTCAAGTCCATCAATGACCGGTTCGGGCACCAGACGGGGGACGCGGTGCTGGTCGAGGTCGCGCGCCGGCTCACCACCCTCGTACGCGACAACGACACCGTCGCCCGGCTCGGCGGTGACGAGTTCGTCGTCCTCGCCGACGGCCTGGGCGCGGCGGACGCCGCCGACCTGGCCGTTCGTCTGCGCAACGCGATCATCCTGCCGATCCGGGTCGGCGGCAGAGGGGTCCGCGTCGGGGCGAGCTTCGGGATCGGCTGGGCGAGCTGCGGGATGTCCGTGGAAGAGGTCTTGCAATCGGCCGACCAGCGGATGTACATCGAGAAGCGGTCCCGGTCGAAGGTGCACCGGCGGGCCGGCTGAGGGCAATGACACCCTGTGGGTTACTCCGAACCGGGTAGGCTCGCCCGCGTCGGCGATGTGCTGACGACATGGTAAGGAGTGACTAGGGATGACGGCCGGTAACAACGGCGCGAGCAAGCCCGAGGACGACGATCCGTTCGGCTACCTGTACGAGGACGGACGGGCAGCGGGCGCTACACCGCCCAGCCAGGGCCGCGGTTACGGCTACCCGGGTCCCGCCGCGCAGCCCGGGGTCCCCAGAACCTCGTACAACCAGGTGCGGACGGTCGGCGAGCGCCAGTACGGCCAGGTGCCGCAGCAGGCGCAGGCACCGCAGGGCCAGCCGACCGCGCAGTACGCCGCGCCCGAGACCTACCCCGGCGGCGCCCCGACCCGCCAGAGCGCGCCCCAGCAGCACAGCAACGGCCACGGCGGCCACGGTGGCGGCCGCAGCGGCGGACCCAACACCAAGGGCTTGCTGATCGGCGCGATCGCGGTGGTCGCGGTCGTGGTGATCGGCATCGGTGCGGCGCTGATGACGGGCGGCGGCGAGGACGGCAAGGCGGGCAACCGGTCGGGCGGTAACGGCGGCGCGACGGCGGGCGAGTCCGTGAAGCCGAGCGGGGAGCCGTCCGCGCCGGAGAACCCGCAGGAGCCGCTGCCGAAGCAGGACGCGGCGACCTTGCAGCTCGGAGCGCCTGCCGCGCTCGGGAAGGACATCCAGGGCGCGGAGGGTTCGGGCGGTGCCTTTGTGACCGGCTTCAACGCCGTGGGGGCCTCGGTCACCTGGAAGGCGAAGGTCACGGAGCCCGGCGCGTACAAGCTCTATGTGCGCTACGCCATCCCGGCCCAGGACGCCAACGCCACGCTGACCGTCAACGGCAAGGCGAACAGCAACCCGCTCGGGCTGAAGAACTTCATCAAGTCCACGGACCCTGCCTGGGACAAGAACTGGCAGACCACCTGGGCGCCGGTCACCCTGAAGAAGGGCGAGAACGAGCTCAAGATTTCGTGCGAGCAGGGCAACCAGTGCAACGCCATTCTCGACTGGCTCGAGGTCAGGAACGGCTGATCACGCTCGGATCGTCCGCAGGAAACCCGCCACCGTCCCGGCCATCGCTTCGCGAGCCGGGACGAGGTATTTCCGGGGGTCCACCGTCGACGGGTCGGCGTCCAGGAACGCCCGGACCGCGCCCGTGAACGCCGTGTTGAGCGCCGTGCCGACGTTGATCTTGACCATGCCGGCGGCGACCGCACGGCGGATCTCCTCGTCCGGGACGCCGGAGGAACCGTGCAGGACCAGCGGGACCGGGACCGCGTCCCGCAGGTCGGTGATCAGGGTGTGGTCCAGGGACGCCGTGCGCCGCGTCATCGCGTGGGACGAGCCGACCGCTACGGCCAGCGCGTCCACGCCCGTGTCGGCGACGTAGGCCGCGGCCTCGGAAGGGACGGTGCGCACCCCCGGCGCGTGGGCGTCGAGCGGGGGCTCGCCCTCTTTGCCGCCGACCTTGCCGAGTTCCGCCTCGATCCAGATGCCGCGCTCGTGGCCCCAGCGAACCGCGTCCGCCGTGGCCTTGACGTTCTCGTCGTACGGCAGCTTCGAGGCGTCGAACATCACCGAGCTGAAGCCCTCGTCGGCCGCCGCGCGCAGCAGGTCCGCGGAGACGACGTGGTCGAGGTGGAGGGCGAGTGGGGCGGTGGACGCGCGGGCGACGGAGGCTGCGGCGGCGGCTATCGCGGAGAGCCTTCCGCCGTGGAACTTCACCGCGTTCTCGGATATCTGCAGGATCGCGGGCGCACCGGCCTCCTCGGCGCCTGCGGCGATCGCCTCCGCGTGCTCCAGGGTGATGACGTTGAAGGCGGCGATGCCGTGGCTCCCGGCCGCGGCGGCCGAGACGAGTTCACCGGTGCTGACGAGTGGCATGGTGCATCCCAATTCCCGGGCGGATGGGCCCGATTGTGCGCCCGCCGCGGGCTTTCACGCCGCGGCCGCGCGCTCGGTCACCGCTATGCGCGGCAGCAGGTCCTCGTACGCCACGGCGTCGAACTCGCCCGCCGCCGGGGCCAGTACGGTCGCCGCCGACAGGGCGACGGCACGGGCCAGCCGGTCCGGCCACGGCAGCCGGTCCACGAGCCCGGAGAGCAGCCCGGCGACCGCAGAGTCGCCCGCGCCCGTCGGGTTGCCCTTCACCGGAGTGGGCGGGGCCGCCTGCCAAACGCCTTCGGGGGTGACCGCGAGCACGCCGTCCGGGCCGAGCGAGGCGACCACCGTGTGCGCGCCGCGGCGGCGGGCGTCGCGGGCGGCGCGCAGCGGCTCGCGGGAGCCGGTGAGCTGGGCGAGCTCGTCGGCGTTCGGCTTGGCCAGGTCGGGGCGGGCGGCGATGCCGCGGCGCAGCGGTTCGCCGCTGGTGTCGAGGAGCACGGGAACGTCCGCGGCGCGGGCCAGGCGGACCAGTTGGGCGTACGCGCCCACATGGATGCCGGGCGGCAGGCTGCCGCACAGGGCGACGGCGTGGGCCTCTCGCAGGAGCGAGTCGTACGAGGAGAGGAACGCGGCCCATTCGGCGGGGCTGACCGTGGGGCCCGCCTCGTTCAGCTGGGTGGTGTCGCCGCTCGCGGCGTCCACGACGGCGAGCGTGCGGCGGGTGGTCCCGGCGATCGGGACGAGCGCGTCGTGCGGCGCGAGCGGGGCCAGCAGATCGCGCAGGACGGCTCCGACGGGGCCGCCCGCGAAGCCGGTGACGACGCTCTCGTGGCCCAACGCGGCCAGTACACGGGCGACGTTGAGGCCCTTGCCGCCGGGGCGTTCGCGGACCTCGCCGACACGGTGGCTGGCGTGCGGGGTCAGTGTGGGGACCGAGTACGTGATGTCCAGGGCGGTGTTGAGCGTGACCGTCAGGATCACCGTGTCACCCCCCACAGAACGCGCTTGCCTGTTCGTACGGGCCCTGATCATGCCAAACGGAAGGCGGTTGGCCCAGACCCCCTGGCCAACCGCCTTGCCATAACTTACGTAGAAATCACCCTACTTGGGGCTCAACCACCCATGCGCCCTTGCGCATCACGCCCTTGAGCGTGAACTCCGCGTCGAGCACCACCAGGTCGGCGTCCTTGCCCGGCTCCAGCGAGCCGACCTTGTCGTACACGCCGAGCAGCTTCGCCGGGTTGGCCGAGATGGCCTGGACGACCTCCTCCACCGGCAGTCTGTCGATGGTTGCCGCGCGCCTGAACGCGGTGTCCAGGGTGAGCGTCGAGCCGGCGATCGAGCCGCCGTCGACCAGCCTGGCGACCCCGTCCCTGACGTCGACCGCGAGCGGACCGAGCTGGTAGCGGCCGTCGCCGAAGCCCGCCGCGTCCATGGCGTCCGTGATGAAGGCGACGCGGCCCGCGCCCGCGCGGTGGAAGGCGAGCTCCAGGGCGGCGGGGTGCAGATGGGTGCCGTCGTTGATCAGCTCGACCGTGACCCGCTCGTCCTCCAGGAGCGCGGCGATCGGCCCCGGCGCGCGGTGGCCGAGGCCGGGCATCGCGTTGAACAGGTGGGTCGCCACGGTCGCGCCCGCCTCGATCGCCTCGACGGTCTGCTCGTACGTCGCGTCCGTGTGGCCGATCGCGGCGATCACGCCGTGCTCGGCGAGCAGCCGTACGGAGTCGATGCCACCGGGCAGCTCGGTGGCGAGCGTCATCATCCGCGCGGTGCCGCGTGCCGCGTCGATCAGCTTGCGCACCTCCGCCGGGTCGGGGTCGCGCAGCAGCTCCTCGCTGTGGGCGCCCTTGCGGCACGGCGAGATGAAGGGCCCCTCGAAATGGATGCCTGCGAGGTCGCCCTGCTGGACGAGCTCGGAGAGGAAGCCGGCGCGGTGGGCGAGGAAATCCGTCTCGCCGGTCACGGTGGACGCGACGAGTGTGGTCGTGCCGTGCTCGCGGTGGGTCCGCACGCCCTTCAGCACGTCCTCGGCGGTGCCGGAGGTGAACGAGGCGCCGCCGCCGCCGTGGTTGTGGATGTCCACGAAGCCGGGGACCACCCAGTGGCCGGTCAGGTCGCGGACGGGCGCGTCCGGGGGTGCGGCGCCGACGATCTTGGCGCCCTCGACGATGAGCCGTCCGTTCTCGACGGTTCCGGTCGGCAGGACCACCCGGGCGCCGGCCAGAACGGTGCTTTCTGCGTGTGCGGCCCGTGCGGCGCTTGCGGCTCGTGCGGCGCGTGTGGCCATTAGGCGGTTACCTCCGAGTCGGTGGTGAGCAGGTCCCAGGCGAGCAGCCCCGCGCCCAGGCATCCGGCGGTGTCTCCCAGGGCTGCGGGGACGATTTCGGGCAGCTTCTGGAACGTCACTCGCTCCTCGACGGCGGCCCTCAGTGGTGTGAACAAGGTTTCCCCCGCCTCGGCGAGACCGCCACCGATGATCAGTGTGCGGGGATCCAGCAGGGTGAGCGCGGTGACGAGGCCGGCGGCGAGGGCGTCGACGGCGTCGTGCCAGACGCGTACGGCCCGTTGGTCGCCGGACTCGACGGCCTTCGCGCAGTCGGCGGCGTCCGCGTCCGGGTCGCCGCTCGCCTCTGCCCAGGCGCGGGTCACCGCGGCGGCGGAGGCCAGCGTTTCGAGGCAGCCGCGCTGGCCGCAGCCGCAGTCGGGGCCGTCGGGGCGGACGACGATGTGCCCGATCTCGCCGGCGTATCCGTGGGCGCCGGCCTCGATCCGCCCGGCGATGCCGATGGCGCCGGCGATTCCGGTGCCGAGCGGCACGAACAGGAACCGGTCGGCGCCCTTGCCGGCCCCGATCCGTCCCTCGGCGAGCCCGCCGGTCCTGACGTCGTGCCCGAGCGCGACGGGGACGCCGCCGATGCGGTCGGCGACGAGGGCGCGCAGGGGTACGTCGCGCCAGCCGAGGTTGGCGGCGTAGACGGCGATGCCGCGGCCGGCGTCGACGATCCCGGGGACGGCGACGCCGGCGGCGAGCGCGCTCTGTCCGAGGTGCTCCTGGCCGTACGCGCGTAGCTCACCGGCGAAGCGGAGGATGGACTCGACGACGGCGTCCGCCCCGCGCTCGCGCCCGGTGGGGCGACGGGCCTCGTACAGGAGGGTGCCGTCCGCCCCGACCAGGGCGGCTTTCATGCCGGTGCCGCCCACATCGAGGGCGATGACGTGTCTCACGTGGACAGTCTGAAGGGTGGACGGGGGACAGGTCTAGTCCACTGCGCCGGATTGTTGCGCGCCCATACAAACGGCGGAGCGCTTCCCGTAAGCCGGGGCTCCGCCCCGGACCCCGCGCCTCAATCGCCGGCGAGGCTGCAAATGCAGCCCGTCCAGCCCCGCGCAGCGGCACCGCACCCGCGCCCGCACCCCGCGGATCCGTCAGGAAAGGATCACGCTTCGCGTCAGGTTCCTCGGCCGGTCCGGGTCGAAGCCCCGCGACTCCGCCAGCGTCACCGCAAGCCGCTGTGCGCGGATCAGGTCCGCCAGGGGGTCCGCCTCCTGGCGGGCCACCAGCGTGCCGCCGACCCGCGCGACGTCCAGGGACAGGCCTTCCGGGAGCCCGCCGAAGACCCATGTCACCCGGCCCGGGCCGGTGATCGAGATCGGGCCGTGGCGGTACTCCATCGCCGGGTACGACTCCGTCCACGCGCCCGCCGCCTCGCGCATCTTCAGGCCTGCCTCCAGCGCAAGCCCGTACGTCCAGCCGCGCCCCAGGAACGTCCACTGCTCCGCCCCCACCACCGCGTCGTCCAGTGGCTCCGTGAGCGCGAGCTCCGCGTCGACCGCCGCCTCGGCGACCGACTTCACCCCGGGGACGTCACCCAGGCCGGCCCGCAGGAAGGCCAGCGCGGTCGTGGCGAAACGGGTCTGGACCACTGATTCCTCGTCCGCCCAGTCCAGCACCGCGACCGCGTCCGCCGCGTCCATCACCGGCGTATTCGGGTCCGCGGTCAGAGCGAGCGTCGGCACCTTGCCGCGGAGTCCGGTCAGCAGGTCCAGGACCTCCGTCGTCGTCCCCGAGCGGGTGATCGCGACGACGCGGTCGTACCTGCGCCCCGACGGGAACTCCGACGAGGCGAAGGCGTCCGTCTCGCCCAGCCCCGCCGCCTCCCGCAGCGCCGCGTACGCGATCGCCATGAACCAGGACGTACCGCACCCGGTGACGGCGACCCGCTCACCCGGCTCCGGCAGCCCCTCGAAGGCAGCGGCGGCTTCGGCCGCTCGGCGCCAGCAGGCGGGCTGGGTGGCTATCTCTGCTGCTGTACGGGACATGCGGCAAGGCTCCTAGCGGCGTACGCGTAACTGGGGACCGGCACCGACCACTTCGTGCCGTCACGTGCTTAGCAGGCTGTGGCGCACCCGGGCAATGCCCGCCGGCCCAGGGGCAGGCGTTGTGGAAGTGATATGCAGTGGAGTAGACCTCATACCTCCGCATGGTGGAAAATCGCAGCTCTTCTCAGAGGACCTCACGGGGGACCGGCTGGGACGACACGGGCACACGACAACAGAGGGTGGGGAAGAGCTGTGCGGAGTCGCTTCTTGGGTCTGACCGCGGCGATCGCCGCACTTGGCATGACGGTGGCCCTCTCGGGCTGTGGCAGCTCCAGTGGTTCCGGCGACGTCACCCTCAAGCTGGTGGCGGCCGACTACGACGTGGCCGGCGGCCAGAGCAGCAAGAAGTACTGGGCCGACCTCGCCACCGCTTTCGAGTCCAAGAACCCCGGCATCAAGATCGACGTCCAGATCGAGTCCTGGAACGACGTCGACCGCAAGGTCGCCGAGATGGTCAAGGCGGGCAAGGCCCCCGACATCGCCCAGATAGGCGCGTACGCCGACTACGCCGCGGCCGGCAAGCTCTACTCCGCCGACCAGTTGCTCTCCATCCCCGTGCAGTCCAACTTCCTCACCCCGCTCACCGACGCCGGCGAGATGAAGCGCGTGCAGTACGGTCTGCCGTTCGTCGCCTCCACCAGGCTGCTCTTCTACAACAAGAAGCTCTTCAAAGAGGCCGGGATCAAGAAGGACCCGACGACCTGGGACGATCTCAAGGAAGACGCGGAGAAGCTGAAGGCGAACACGGACGCGAAGTACCCCTTCGCCCTGCCGCTGGGGCCCGAGGAGGCCCAGGCCGAGACCATGATGTGGCTGCTCAGCGGCGGCGACGGATACACCGACTCGGTCGGCAAGTACTCCATCGACTCCGCGCAGAACATAGCCACCTTCAAGTGGCTGAAGACGAACCTCGTCGACACCAAGCTCACCGGCCCGGTCGCCCCCGCCAAGCTGAACCGCAAGGACGCGTTCGCCGCCTTCACCCGAGGCGAGGTCGGCATGCTCAACGGCCACCCCTCCCTGATGCAGGAAGCGGAGAAGGCCAAGATCGAGGTCGGCAAGGTGGCCATGCCCGGCCGCAACGGCAAGCCGAAGGCCGCGATGGGCGTCGCCGACTGGATCATGGGCTTCAAGCAGAACGGCCACCGGGCCGAGGTCGGCAAGTTCCTGAACTTCGTCTTCAGCGACAAGAACGTCCTCGACTTCGCCGGCCAGAACGGCCTGCTGCCGGTGACGGTCTCCGCGTCCGAGGCGATGGAGCAGGACCCGGAGCACCAGGACCTCAAGGAGTTCCTGGAGGAGCTCCCCAGCTCGATGCTTCCGCCGGTCGGCAAGACGTCGTGGGCCGCGGTCAGCGAGAACATCAAGAAGAACATCGGCCAGGCCGTCGAGCCTGAAGGCGTCCCGGCATCCGTCCTCGGCAAGATCGGCCGGGACGCCACCCTCGCGGAGAACGCGGAGTAGGCGGAGAACGCGGAGTAGGCGGAGTAGAGCGCGGACAGGCAGCCCGCCACCGGGGTGCGCGGCGCCGATATGTTGGTTCGTATGACCGACGAGGAGCCGCTCTCCGAGCGCGACCGTGCCGTACTGGCCATGGAGCACACTTCCTGGCCGGGCCCCGGCGCGAAGGAGCGCGCCATCAGGGAGCAGCTCGGCATATCCCCGGTCCGCTACTACCAGCTGCTCAACGCCCTGATCGACGACGAGCGTGCTCTCGTCCATGACCCGGTGACCGTCAATCGGCTTCGCCGTGTCAGGGACGACAGACGCAGTCGCCGATAGGGTCGGGGCATGGGCAGCTCCTCGTACGCGCATCTCCTGCCGACGCCGTCCACCCCCGCCGGCCGCGACGGCCTCGCCGCGCTTCTCGCCCGGCCGCAGAAGGCAGTCGTCGGCCTCGACTTCGACGGCACGCTCGCCGAGATCGTGCCCGACCCCGAACAGGCCCGGGCCCACCCCGGCGCCGTCCCCGCGCTCGCCGCGCTCGCGCCACGGGTCGCCTCAGTCGCCGTGGTCACCGGACGGCCCGCGGCGGTAGCGGTTCGCTACGGCGGCTTCGCCGGAGTGTCCGGCCTGGACCACCTGGTCGTCCTCGGTCACTACGGCGCCGAGCGCTGGGACGCCGTCACCGGCACGGTCAAAACCCCCGCCCCGCACCCCGGGGTCGCGGCCGCCCGCGCCGAACTGCCCGGCGTCCTGGACAAGGCCGGATCCTGGCAGGGCACCTGGATCGAGGAGAAGGGCCAGGCGGTCGCGGTCCACACGCGCCGCGCGTCCGACCCGCAGGCGGCGTTCGAGGCGCTGCGGAACCCGCTCGCCGAGCTCGCCGCGCGCCACGGGCTGATCCTGGAACCGGGCCGTATGGTCCTGGAGCTGCGCCCGCCCGGCATGGACAAGGGCGTGGCCCTGGCGGAGTACGTACGCGAGGTGAAGGCCGAGGCCGTGCTGTACGCCGGTGACGACCTCGGCGATCTTCCCGCCTTCGCGGCCGTCGAGAAGCTCCGCTCGGACGGCGTGCCCGGCCTACTGGTGTGCAGCGGCAGCACGGAGGTTCCGGACCTCGCGGACCGCGCCGACCTGCTGCTGCCGGGCCCGGCGGCGGTGGTGGAGTTCTTGGCCTCGCTGGCCCACCACCTGTAGCCGACGCCCCGGCCGGCGCGCGCAAAGCGCCGCCGGGCCGGACTCCTACGCGCCCTCGCGCAGCGCCCGCAACTGGTCCAGGAACCACTTCTGCGGCGGCAGCGCGGTTGCCGCCGCCGCCAGGCGCTTGGTGTGCCGCGACCGTTCGTCGTCCGGCATCGTCAGTGCCACATGGAGCGCGTCCGCCGTGCCCGTCACGTCGTACGGATTCACCGTCACCGCGTCCTCGCGCAGTTCCTCGTACGCCCCCGCCTCCCGCGAAAGCACCAGCGCGCAGCCCGCTTCCGAGACGACCGGGATCTCCTTGGCGACCAGGTTCATGCCGTCCCGGATCGGGTTGACCAGAGCCACGTCCGCCAGCCGGTACGCGGCGAGCGAGCGCGCGAAGTCGTCCTTCACATGGAGCACGACCGGGCTCCAAGTCTCCGTCCCGTACGCCGAGTTGATCTCGTCCGCCACGCGCTGGACCTCCGCCGTGTAGTCGCGGTAGACCGCCAGGTCCTGCCGGGACGGGTAGGCGAAGGCGACATGGACGACGCGCTCGCGCCACTCGGGGCGGGTCTCCAGCAGCTGCCGGTACGCCAGCAGCCCGCGCACGATGTTCTTGGACAGCTCGGTGCGGTCGACGCGCACGATGGTCCTGCGCCCCGGGCCGATCTGCTCGCGCAGCGCGGCCAGCCGCTCGTCCACGTCCGGCCGGTGCGCCCGCTTCCGCAGGAAGTCCGCGTCCGCGCCCAGCCCGTGCACCCCGATCGCCGTGCCGCCGGTGCCGCCCAGCAGCTCCGTACAGCAGGAGACGAAGGCATCGGCCCACCGCCGGGTCAGAAAACAGGCGCGGTCCGCGCCGAGCAGGCCGCGCAACAGCTGCTCTGCGATGTCGTCGGGCAGCATCCGGAAGTAGTCGACGGGCGCCCACGGCGTGTGCGAGAAGTGCCCGATCCGCAGATCGGGACGGAGCTCGCGGAGCATGCCGGGCACCAGCGCCAGGTGGTAGTCCTGCACCAGGACGGCCGCTCCCTCGGCCGCCTGTGCCGCCAGCGCGTCCGCGAAGGCCCGGTTGTAGGTCTCGTACGACGCCCACTGCCGACGGAACTCCTGGTCGAAGACCGGCTCCAGCGGCGTCTGGTACAGCATGTGGTGGACGAACCACAGCACGGAGTTGGCGATGCCGTTGTACGCGTCGGAGTGGACGGCCTCGTCGATGTCGAGCATCAGCACCCCGGGCTCGCCGACCCCGCGCCGCACCGCCTCGCGGTCGCCGTCGCCGAGCGCGGCGCACACCCACAGCGCCTCCGCCTCGGAGCCGATGGCCGACAGGCCGGAGACCAGCCCGCCCCCGCCGCGGCGCGCGTCGAGCGAACCGTCCTCGCTCAGCGTGTATGTGACCGGGCCGCGGTTCGACGCGACGAGGACCTGGGCAGCAGCGTGCTCGGAGACCATGTCGCGAAACCTAGCCCGTCCCACAAACGCTCAAACGTGCGTACGTCATTGGTCGTCGCGTCCTTGTGTGTCGTACGTCTCTCAAGTCCATTCTCAGTCCCATAACTGGAAAATGTAGACAAAGCGACCGGCGATCCACGCTTATGCCGCGCGACGCGCCGCGTACTCACCGATCTCGCGCATCGGCGGCCGCTCCTCCGTGTCCACCGCGTACGTCCGCGCCTCGAAGCCGCCCTCGCCCCGCTCGAACTGCGTGAGCGCAGGACGCACCAAGTGGCTGCGGGAGAGCCGGAGTTGGGCCGTCCGGTAGATCGCCGCGGCCATCCGGCCCAGCGCCTGCCCGTCCTGGTGGCGGTGTTTGCGCGAGCCGACATCCACCTGCGCCAGCGCGTCCAGGCCCACCGTGTGCAGCGCGTCGACGAGCAGGCCGAGCTCCACTCCGTAACCGACGGGGAAGGGCAGCCGCTCCAGCAGCGAGCGCCGCGCCGCGTACTCCCCGCCCAGCGGCTGGACGAACCCGGCCAGCTGCGGCCAGTGCAGATTCAGCAGCGGACGCGCCACCAGCTCGGTCACCCGGCCGCCCTGACCTGCGCGGTCGCCGAGCGGCCGGTCGTACATCGCCTTGACGAAGTGCACATCGGGGTCGGTCAGCAGGGGGCCCACGACCCCGGAGACGAAGTCCGCGGAGAACTCCCGCAGATCCGCGTCGACGAAGCACACTATGTCGCCGCTGGTCGCCAGCAGTGAGCGCCACAGCACCTCGCCCTTGCCGGGGACGGCGGGTATCCGGGGCAGGATCGCGTCTCGGTGCACCACGCGCGCGCCCGCCGCCGCGGCCACCTCGGTCGTACGGTCGCTCGAGCCCGAGTCGACGACGACCAGCTCGTCGACGAGCGGCACGGCCTCCATCAGCTCGCGGCGGATCACGGTGACGATCTCGCCGACCGTCGCCTCCTCGTTCAGGGCGGGGAGCACCACGCTGACCGTCGTACCGCGTTTGGCGGTAAGCAGCAGGTCAAGTGGGCGGTCGGCGGCTGCCCAGGACCGCCGGGCCAGCCAGCGCTCCACCTCATCGAGCACGTGCGCGTCTCCCTCGGCTTCCGATTCTGTGATCCGTCTCGCGGTTCGGACGACTATCTCAACCATCCGGGCCTTCGGTTACAGTCTTGAACAACGCGGATGACCGTCGCATGTCGGGGGTCGTCACGCTGACAATCGAATACCGCTCATCCAGAGGGGCAGAGGGAACGGCCCGTTGAAGCCCCGGCAACCCTCCCGCCGACCGCGAGGTCACGGTGGGGAAGGTGCCAATTCCGTCTCGTGGCGAAATGCGTCACGGGGAAGATGAGGAGAAAGGGCCTCGCCTCCATGGCTGTGCAGACTGTCGCAAGCAACACCACCAGCCCCGTAGACCTGGGACCCGCCGCGGCGCTCTCGTGCCGCGAGTGCGGAGAGCGTTTCGGACTCGGTCCGATCTTCGCCTGTGCTTCCTGTTTCGGGCCGCTCGAAGTCGCGTACGACCTCCCCGACGAAGGCCCCGAGGCGCTGAAGAAGCGGATCGCAGCCGGTCCGGACAACATCTGGCGGTACGCCCCGCTGCTGCCCGTCCCCGCCGACGTGGCCGACAAGCCGAACATCAACCCCGGCTTCACCAAGCTCGTCAAGGCCGACAACCTCGCCCGTGAGCTGGGCGTCACCGGCGGCCTGTACATCAAGGACGACTCCGGCAACCCGACGCACTCCTTCAAGGACCGCGTCGTCGCGATCGCCGTCGAGGCCGCGCGTGCCTTCGGTTTCACCACCCTGTCCTGCTCGTCCACCGGCAACCTGGCGGGCGCGGTCGGCGCTGCCGCCGCGCGGGCCGGCTTCCGCTCCTGCGTGTTCATCCCGCACGACCTGGAGCAGGGCAAGGTCGTCATGGCCGCGGTGTACGGCGGCGAACTGGTCGGCATCGAGGGCAATTACGACGACGTCAACCGCTTCTGCTCCGAGCTCATCGGCGACCCGCTGGGCGAGGGCTGGGGCTTCGTCAACGTCAACCTCCGCCCGTACTACGGCGAGGGCTCCAAGACGCTGGCGTACGAGATCTGCGAGCAGCTCGGCTGGCGGCTGCCCGACCAGATCGTGGTCCCGATCGCCTCCGGCTCGCAGCTCACGAAGATCGACAAGGGGCTGCAGGAACTGATCAAGCTCGGTCTGGTCGAGGACAAGCCGTACAAGATCTTCGGCGCCCAGGCCGAAGGCTGCTCGCCGGTGTCGGCGGCCTTCAAGGCCGGGCACGACGTCGTACGCCCGCAGAAGCCGAACACCATCGCCAAGTCGCTGGCGATCGGCAACCCGGCGGACGGCCCGTACGTGCTGGACATCGCGCGCCGCACCGGCGGGGCGGTCGAGGACGTCAACGACGAGCAGATCGTGGACGCCATCAAGCTGCTCGCCCGTACGGAAGGCATCTTCGCGGAGACTGCGGGTGGCGTGACCGTGGGTGTCGCGCAGAAGCTGATTGAGGCGGGCGTGCTCGACCCGGCGCTCACCACCGTCGTCCTCAACACGGGTGACGGTCTCAAGACGCTGGACGCGGTGGCGCCGACGACCGGCCCGACCGCGACGATCCGCCCGAGCCTGGACGCGTTCCGCGACGCCGGCCTGGCCGGCTGACCGACCACCCGAGACTCAAGGAAGGCACGCACCCATGAGCGTCAACGTCCGCATTCCCACCATTCTCCGTACGTATACGGGCGGCCAGGCCGAGGTTTCGGCTCAGGGCGCGACTCTCTCCGAGGTGATCGCCGACCTGGAGAAGAACCACACGGGCATCGCCGCGCGCGTCCTGGACGACCAGGGCAAGCTGCGCCGGTTCGTCAACGTGTACGTGAACGACGACGACGTCCGTTTCGAGCAGGGTCTTCAGACTGCGACACCGGACGGCGCGGGCGTCTCGATCATCCCGGCTGTCGCCGGCGGCTGCTGACTTCGCAGAGTTACCTCTATTGCCCCCTCCGCAAGAGAAGCGGAGGGGGTAATTCCTTAGGGTTGAGCGCGGTAGAGTTGGGAAGCCCCCTCCGCTGCTCATGCCGAGCGCATATGAGAATGCGTCGCCGCGCGACAAGAAGCAGCCAAAGTGCAGGGCCGAATTGTCGCGTAGGCGCCTTTCGTCGGGCCCGACTTGCCCCGGAATTCACAGAATTCACATGAATTATCCGTTCGGGCTTGCGCAGATTTCTCGTCCGACTGACCTGTTGCAGACGGCAGTTGGACAGATACATTCAGCCGCGGTCGACGCGTTCCGGCGCACACCCTCCTCCTGTCGGGTGGGTGAGGTCTGACCCGGGTCCGCGAAGTGCGGTCCTGCGCAAGGGCCAGTAATAGGGGAGTTAGGCATGGCTCAGGGCACCGTCAAGTGGTTCAACGCGGAGAAGGGGTACGGCTTCATCGCGGTCGACGGTGGTGCGGATGTTTTCGTCCACTACAGCGCGATCCAGATGGACGGGTACCGCACCCTTGAAGAGGGTCAGCGAGTTGAATTCGAGATCTCGCAGGGCCAGAAGGGTCCGCAGGCGGACATGGTCAAGCTCGCCGTCTGATCTCGGCGCGATCGGCCACCGACGCACTCACGCCGAGGGGCCCGCATCCCACGAGGGATGCGGGCCCCTCGTGCGTCTGCGCCCGACCGCCGCCCCTCGTCCAGGCTTCTTCGAAGCCGCTTGCGCCCACCCGTCGCCCGACCGCCGCCCCTCATCGAGGCTTCTTCGAAGCCGCTTGCACTCTAGGGGGTCGAGTGCTAATCATTGCGTTAGCACTCTGACAGTGAGAGTGACAACGAGGACCGAGTCGGTGAGGTCCGCAGGCCAGGTGGGGCAAGGAACCACAAGGTTTGCAGGCCGTCCGTCGCGGGCGCCAGCGCGGTCCGGAGAATCCACCCCAGTCCGGGAGGACCACTTCACATGGCCAAGATCATCGCGTTCGACGAGGAGGCACGGCGCGGTCTCGAGCGCGGGATGAACCAGCTCGCCGACGCCGTCAAGGTCACCCTTGGCCCCAAGGGCCGGAACGTCGTCCTCGAGAAGAAGTGGGGCGCCCCCACGATCACCAACGATGGTGTTTCCATCGCCAAGGAGATCGAGCTCGAGGACCCGTACGAGAAGATCGGCGCCGAGCTGGTCAAGGAAGTCGCCAAGAAGACGGACGACGTCGCCGGTGACGGAACGACCACCGCGACCGTCCTCGCCCAGGCGCTCGTCCGCGAGGGCCTGCGCAACGTGGCGGCCGGCGCCAACCCCATGGCACTCAAGCGTGGCATCGAGAAGGCCGTCGAGGCCGTCTCCGGCGCCCTGCTCGAGCAGGCCAAGGACGTGGAGACCAAGGAGCAGATCGCTTCGACGGCCTCCATCTCCGCCGCCGACACCCAGATCGGCGAGCTCATCGCCGAGGCGATGGACAAGGTCGGCAAGGAAGGCGTCATCACCGTCGAGGAGTCCCAGACCTTCGGTCTGGAGCTGGAGCTCACCGAGGGTATGCGCTTCGACAAGGGCTACATCTCGGCGTACTTCGCCACCGACATGGAGCGTATGGAGGCGTCGCTCGACGACCCGTACATCCTGATCGTCAACTCCAAGGTCAGCAACGTGAAGGACCTCCTTCCGCTGCTGGAGAAGGTCATGCAGTCGGGTAAGCCGCTGCTGATCATCGCCGAGGACGTCGAGGGCGAGGCGCTGTCGACCCTGGTCGTCAACAAGATCCGCGGCACCTTCAAGTCCGTTGCCGTCAAGGCTCCGGGCTTCGGCGACCGCCGCAAGGCGATGCTGAACGACATCGCCATCCTCACCGGCGGCACGGTCATCTCCGAGGAGGTCGGTCTCAAGCTTGAGAACGCCGGCCTGGACCTGCTGGGCCGCGCCCGCAAGGTCGTTATCACCAAGGACGAGACCACGATCGTCGACGGTGCCGGTGAGAGCGACCAGGTTGCCGGTCGCGTGAACCAGATCCGTGCCGAGATCGAGAACAGCGACTCGGACTACGACCGCGAGAAGCTCCAGGAGCGCCTCGCGAAGCTGGCCGGCGGCGTGGCCGTCATCAAGGCCGGCGCCGCGACCGAGGTCGAGCTCAAGGAGCGCAAGCACCGCATCGAGGACGCGGTGCGCAACGCCAAGGCCGCTGTCGAGGAGGGCATCGTCGCCGGTGGTGGCGTGGCTCTCATTCAGGCTTCCTCGGTCTTCGAGAAGCTCGAGCTCGAGGGTGACGAGGCGACCGGCGCCAACGCCGTGAAGCTGGCGCTGGAGGCCCCGCTGAAGCAGATCGCCATCAACGGTGGTCTCGAGGGCGGCGTCATCGTCGAGAAGGTGCGCAACCTGCCCATCGGTCACGGTCTGAACGCCGCGACCGGCGAGTACGTCGACATGATCGCCGAGGGCATCATCGACCCGGCGAAGGTCACGCGTTCCGCGCTGCAGAACGCCGCGTCGATCGCCGCGCTGTTCCTCACCACCGAGGCCGTCATCGCCGACAAGCCGGAGAAGGCCTCTGCGGCCGCTCCGGGCGGCATGCCGGGCGGTGACATGGACTTCTGATCCTGCGCGGATCGGCAGTTCACGCTGTACGGACCGAGGGCGGCACCCCCACTCCCAGGGGGGTGCCGCCCTCGGGCTTTTGCCCGGCGCGGCGGACCCACAGCAGGGCACCGGCCAGCCAGGAGTGCGGCGCCGGGCACACCTGGCCGAGTGCGTTCCTGTTCACCGGCGAGCGCCCGGCTCGTGACACGTCCTGCTAGTCGTGCTTCAGGCCGGTGACGAAGGCGGACCAGGCGGCGGCCCGGAACAGGAGCTTCGGGCCGTCGGTGGCGAAGGTGCGGGAGATCAACGCGGAGGGGCGGCTGCGGTGACGTGCGTCAGCTGTTGCTGATGGCCGGCGAGGGCGGACCTCGGCTGGGTACAGCGTGGCCGATCCGGTGCGGTTTGTGTGCGTACCGGCGTCACGCCGCCGGGTGGGCGGTGAAGGTGACCTCTTCGTGGTCGCTGTCGAGGGCGATGTTCAGCGAGGCGTCGAGCGCCTGAGCCAGGCGGCGCAACAGGGGGAGCGTAGGGATAGTGTCGGCGCCTTCGATGCGGGAGACTTTCGCCTGGGTGAGACCGGTGCGCTCTGCGACCTCGGCCTGGGACAGCCCGAGCTCTTTGCGGCGGTCGTACACGGCTTTGGCGAAGGCCATCGCCAGCCGGGCCTCCGCGCGCTCCGTCGTAACCTCCGGCGATTCGGCGTCCCCCTCAGTGAGCGTCCGCTCGCGGGCCAGCCTCGAACGCGTGTGGCTCATTGTGCATCCCCTTTCTCGCAGCGGCTGTACGTGGTGTGGGCCGGTTTGTGCTCGATGTCGCACACCATACGGGCGCTCACCGCGCGGGCGACCTGAGCTGTCTCCCGCATCCTGGTCTTGCGGAAGACCGTCAGGAGCACGATGCGACCCTCTGGTGCGAACCAGTACGTGATCCTCGTGTCGTCTCCGTCCAGAGTGGGGCGGAGCTCGTACACCCCGTCCCTCAGGGGGCGGGCGAAGGGCATGGGCGTTTGGGTGCCCCAGTCCGCCAGCAGCTTCGTCGTGGTGCGCCTCTTCGAGTGAAGTCGACCTGCCGGGTTGACCGCCTCACACTCGGACCGCGTCGGGGTTCTCATCCGGCTCGGCCTCTGGCCGTGTCCTCAATCGCCGGACAGGCTCTTTTGGAGCCCCTGGGGGTCCCTCCCGGACGAAGTCTGGGGGAGATTGAGGCGCGGGGTCCTGGGCGGAGCCCCGGTTGTCCTGCGCGGCCGCCGCGCCGTTGAGCTCATCCAGCATCGGCTTCGTAAAGCCGAACCAGTACGTCGCGAGGAACCCCACCGCGTAGCCGACCAGCAGCCCGCCCGCGTACACCGCGATCGTCTCGCCCAGCCCCCTGTTGCCGTTGAGCAGCGGGAACAGGGCCCAGCCCGAAGGGCCGATGGCCGTGGAGCCGACCTTGTCGCCCAGCATGTTGAACAGGCCGACGAAGCCGCCCCCGAACGCCCCGCCGACGCAGGCCGTCACGAACGGGCGGCCCAGCGGGAGCGAGACGCCGTAGATCAGCGGCTCGCCCACGCCCAGGAAACCGGCCGGGAGCGCCGACTTGATGGTGCTGCGGATCGAGGTGTTGCGGGGGAGCCGCAGATAGACCGCGGCCGCCGCGCCGACCTGGCCCGCGCCCGCCATCGCGAGGATCGGCAGCAGGACCGTGAACCCCTGCTGCTCGATCAGCGTGGTGTGGATCGGGATCAGCGCCTGGTGCAGGCCGAGCATGACCAGCGGGAGGAAGAGGCCGCCGAGTACGAAGCCCGCGCCCGCGCCGCCGTTGGCCAGCAGCCAGTCGGCGAAGTCGCCGATCGCTGTGGAGACCTCACCGGCGACGAACATCAGGCCGAAGACGGTGACCAGGCCGGAGACGAGGACCGTGAGGGTCGGGGTGAGAAGGACGTCCAGGGACTGAGGCACCAGACGTCGGCACCACTTCTCCACGTACACCACCAGCACCGCCGCGCCCAGCGCGCCGAGCACACCGCCCTGGCCCGGGGAGAGTTTCTGGCCGAAGGCCTCGATGTTCGCGACGCCCGGGAACACGATGATGGCGGCGACCGCGCCACCCAGGATCGGCGTACCGCCGAACTCCTTCGCCGTGTTGTAGCCGACGAAGACCGCGATCAGCGACATGAAGCCGGACGCCATCGCGGCGAGCGCGGGGACCACTGTCGGCAGCAGACCGAGGTTGGTCAGCAGCCCGGCCAGACCGGCGATGATGCCGCAGCCGATGAGGGCCGGGATCAGCGGCACGAAGATGTTCCCGATACGGCGCAGGAAGAGCTTGAAGGGCGTTGAGTTCTTCGCCTTCCGGGCCGCCTTGATGGCGGCGCCCTGGGCGGCCAGGTCCTCGGCGGTCCCGGGCGCGGTCACGTCCCGGGCCGCGCGGGCGGTGCCGGGCGCGGTCACGGTGGCCGCCGCCACCAGCGCCTCGAACTCCGGGGTGACCCGGGCGACCGTGCCCGGGCCGAGCACGATCTGGTACGTGTCGTCGTCGACTACGCCCATGACGGCCGGGAGGGCCCTGAGAGCCTCGTCCTGTACGAGGGAACGGTCGTGCAGGCCGAGGCGGAGGCGGGTCATGCAGTGGGCGACCGAGGAGACGTTCCCGGCGCCGCCGACGAGGGGGAGGATCGCGGCGGCGGTGGCGCCGTACTTGTCTGAGCTGTATCTGTCTGCGCTGTGCTTGTCTGCGGAGTCTGCTGCCATGGGTGGGGGGCGCCTTGCTGTGGGGGGACGTTCAATGCGTACGGGCTGACTGCAGTGCCGCGCGGAGGTGGCCGTGCGACTTGGCGAGGAGGTCGGCTGCCGTGGGGCCGTCGACCGAGCCGAGGATGGTCAGGATCGCGTTCTTCACCTCGCCGTCGGTGGCGGCGAGCGCCGCTTCGATCTCCTCGTCCGACGCGCCGGTGGCGAGGGCGACGATCCGCCGCGAACGGGCGCGCAGCTTCTCGTTGGAGGCGCGGACGTCGACCATCAGGTTTCCGTACGTCTTGCCGAGCCGGATCATCGTGATCGTCGAGATCATGTTGAGGACCAGCTTCTGTGCCGTACCGGCCTTCAACCGCGTTGATCCGGTGAGCAGTTCCGGTCCGACGACGACCTCGATGCCGTGGTCGGCGGCCGCGCCGAGCGCGCTGTCCGCGTTGCAGGACAGGCCTATGGTGAGCGCGCCGCAGGCGCGGGCATGCTCGACCGCGCCTATGGCGTACGGCGTGCGGCCCGACGCGGAGACCCCGACCACCGTGTCGTCCGCGGTCAGTTCCAGCGCGTCCAGGTCGGCGGCGGCCAGCTCCTTGCTGTCCTCCGCGCCCTCGACCGCCTCGACCATGGCGGAGGGGCCGCCCGCGATCAGGCCCACGACCTCGTCCGGATCGGTGTTGAAGGTGGGCGGGCACTCGCTCGCGTCCAGTACGCCGAGCCGCCCCGCCGTGCCCGCGCCCGCGTAGATCAGCCGGCCGCCGCGGGACATCCGCTCGGCGGTGCCGTCGATCGCGGCGGCGATCCGCGGCAACTGCGCTGCGACCGCGGCCGGGACGGTCTCGTCCTCGCCGTTCATGATCCGGGCGATCTCGAGGGTGGGGAACTGGTCGATCTCGGCGAGCTCGGGCCGGAACGCCTCGGTGGTGAGGGCGGCCAGCTGAGCGCGCAGCTTGGAATAGTCCTGGGTGGAGGTCATGAGGAGCGGCTCTGCTTTCTCGGTCCGTGGGGGGTTGGGGCGCCTAGCGGGTGCGGGGGCTGTGCCGGTGGGCGAGGGCCTCGTACGAAGCGGCGAGGGCAGGGGCCGCCGTCTCGTACGTACGCTGCGCGACGCCTATGAACAGGCAGTCGACGACGAGGAGTTGGCTGGTGCGGGACGACATCGCGGCCGGGCGCAGCTCGCTCTCCCGCGCGGTGGACGTGGTCAGCACATGGTCGGCGTACTGCGACACCGGCCCGTCCGGGCGGCCGGTGATCGCTATCGTCGTCGCGCCGCGGTCGAAGGCGACGCGCAGTGGCTCGATCACGTCGCCCGTCGAGCCGGAGTGGGTGATGGCGATGGCCACGTCGCCGGAGCGGAGTTGCACGGCGTTGGTGACGGCGAGGTGGGGGTCGGCATGGGCGTGCGCGATCAGGCCGATGCGCAGCAGCTTCTGGGCGAGGTCCATGCCGACGAGACAGGACGCGCCGACGCCGTAGATGTCGATACGGCGGGCGGTCGAGGCGGCGGCGACGGCCGCGCCCAGCTGTACGGTGTCGAGCCCCGCGGCCGTGTCGGCGAGGGTCTGCTGCTCGTCGTACGCGAGCTTGGCGACCACGTCGGCTATGGGGTCGTCGACGGCGATGTCGGCGGTGACGGCGGGGGCCCGGCCGGACTGCTGGTGGGCGGCGAGCCCGGCGAGCGCGAGGCGCAGATCGCGGTAGCCGGGGTAGCCGAGGAGGCGGGCAGTGCGGACCACGGTGGCCTCGCTGGTGCCGGTGAGCTCGGCGAGACCGGTGACCGTGAGGGCCGCGCAGCCGGCCGGATCGTCGGCGACGGCTTCGGCGACCCGCTGCATGGAGCGGGTCATGGACGGCGCGAGGGTGCGCACCTTGGCCGCGAGGGCTGCGGGAGCGGGTGGGGCCTCGCCGCTGAAAATTTCCTTCACTGGATTGGTCACTCTTGAAAGATATTTTCGCCCGTCGTTCATCGTCAACCCCCGCGGTCCCAGCTGCGCCGCATTGGGTGACAATTGCTCCATGGACGCGAACCCCCTGGAGCAGGCTCTGCACGCGGCGCGCGCCCTGGTCCTCGCCGACCTGGCCGCCCGCGATGTGGCGGACGCCGGGGTCGTGTCGCTGGTGGAGGAGGCGGTGACGCACCGCCGCTGGTGGGTCGAGCAGTGGCCGGAGGGCCTCGAGTACGTCGCGGGGCTGGTCGCCCAGGACGTCCAGGACGCGCTGCTGGAGCGCTACGGCCGCTGGCCGCTGTGCCCGGTCTGCGACGCCGGCGACCCGCACGCCCTGGACGTCGAGCCGGAGCTGGGCCCGGACCCGCACTGGGTCTGTTCGAAGGCAGGCGTCGTGGTGGCCCGGGTGGGCGGCCTTTCGTGACTGTCTACATCGACCCGCCGACCTGGCCGGGCCATGGCCGGATGTGGTCGCACCTCGTCAGCGATGTCTCGTACGAGGAACTGCACGCGTTCGCGGCGTTGATCGGCTGCCCGCCGCGCGCCTTCGAGCGGGACCACTACGACGTGCCGTCGCACCGGTACGGGGACGCGGTGGCGGCGGGCGCGGTGCAGGTGTCGAGCCGCGAGGTGGTCGAGCTGCTGACGAAGGCGGGGCTGCGCAGGCGCAAGGGGCGACCGGAGTACGGCGCGTAGGGCCCGCTGACCGGGCCGCTGACCCGGCCCGCTCATCCGGGCCCGCTGACCGGCCTGCTGACACCGGGCGGCCCGCTGATCCCGGCCCGCTGATCCGCCCGACGGGCGCATCACGCCCAGCAGCATCCACGTCTCCGCGCTCGGTCAGCGGGTGAGCAGCTCCAGTTCCAGCGAAAGGTTCCGGCGGGCGGCGGACTCCCACTCCCGCGCCCCGTACGGCGTGTGGAACAGCCGTGGCAGGTCGAGCAGTTGGCGCAGCACGGCCGCGCGGCCCTCGCGGAACGCATCGTCCGGGACGAAGCCGTACTCCTCCCGTACCGCCGCCGCGTACGCCGCATACCCCTCCGGCCCCGACGCCAGGATCGCGAGGTCCGCGTCGCACAGGACCTGGCCGTTGGCGTCGCCCGGATCGGGCGCGTGGGTGGTCGTCAGACGGACCAGGCGGGCCACTTCCTCGGTACGCGCGGGAGACACGCCCGCCTCGGGTAGGGCGCGTTCGGCCAGGTGGGCCGAGCGTTCCTCGTTCTCCGAGCGGTGGGGGAGGTAGACCGCGTCGTGGAACCAGGCCGCGAGGCGGACCAGTTCAGGGGCGGTGGCGTACTCCTCCAGTACGTCGATGTGGCGCAGGACCGCCGCCAGGTGGTCGACCGTGTGGTACCGGCGCTGCGGCTCCGACCAGCGGGCCAGCAGATTCTCGGCGTACGGCAGCGGGTCCGGCCCGCTCGCGCCTTCGCGAGCGGCGAGCAGCGTCTGGGACCAGCGGGCGCGCAGGTCCACGGAGTCGTCGGTCATGCAGCCGACTTTATGAGCTGCTCCGTGCAGAGGAGGCGGGTGGGCGGGGGTTGCACTGATGCCTTCGCGGTACATGCGCATTAGGCTGGGCTATTGGACTAGACCTGTAAGGCCTGTAGTCGTCTTCCTGAAGGAATGGGGTCACATGAGCAACCGTGCAGTCCTGGAGGTGATCGCTCTCGACGCGGAGGACGCGGTCGCGGCCCAGTCCGGAGGGGCGGACCGACTCGAGCTGGTCACCGACATGGCGGCGGACGGGCTGACGCCGCCGAGGGAGACGTTCGCCCGGATCCGGGCGGCCGTCGACATCCCGCTGCGCGTGATGCTGCGCCAGTCCGACGGGTTCGCGGCGGGGGACGTCGACGCGCTCGTACGGGACGCCCAGGCACTGCGTGCCGAGGGGGCCGAGGAGTTCGTCCTGGGATTCCTGGACGAGGACGGGAACCCGGATCTGGTGACGGTGGAACGGGTCGTGGCGGTGCTCGGGGGATGCCGGTGGACGTTCCACCGGGCGATCGACCGGGCGGCGGACCGCGATGCGCTGCGCAAGGGGCTCGCGGACCTGCCGGGCCTGGACACCTATCTGACCGCCGGTTCCGCACAGGGTGTGGACGACGGCCTGCCCACGCTGCTGGCTGAGGTTGCGCGGCGGGACGAGCCGGGTTACGGCCCGCGGATTCTGGTGGGTGGCGGCCTCCGGCTCGACCACCTGCCCGTGCTCCGGGCCGCGGGCATCGAGGGTTTCCATATCGGCGGGGCGGCCCGCCCGGGCGGCTGGGAGGGCCCGGTGGACCCGGCGGCGGTGGCGCAGTGGCGCGAGGCGCTCGCCTGAGGCAGCTGGTTCTCAGGCGGTCGGTTCGACCGCCTCGGCGGCGGAGGCGGACGCCGAACTGCTCCCCGGAGGCCGCGGCGCCGGATCACGAGTGTGCTCACGCCGATCCCCCATCCGGCCGCAATTTTGGCGCAAGTACATGGGCCGACCAGGTGATAAACCGAGATGAAAGTTCAAGGTTTATGCCTACCTGCCCGATTTGCCAGGGTGTAGCGGATCGACCTCAACATGTCTCCGCCAAGGACTAAGGAGAGTTGCATGATTCCTGGTAACAGGAGCTCGCGCGCGTTTCTTCGTAACAGGCGCGGGTTGGTGACGGGCAGCATGCTTGCGCTGATGACCGCCACGCTGGGAGGGATCTCGTTCCCCGTCCACGCCGCCTCGCACAGTGCCACCGACGTTCCGCAGACCCAGGTCATTTCTATGACGGGCGCGCTCGGGCCTCAGGGCCTGGACGGCGTGGACGGCCTGAACGGCCGGGACGGTCGGGACGGCCATGACGGAAGGGACGGAAAGGACGGCAAGAACGGCAAGACCGGCAAGACCGGTGCGACGGGTGCGACCGGCGCGACGGGTGCGACCGGCGCGACGGGTGCGACGGGTGCGACCGGCGCGACGGGTGCGACCGGCGCGACCGGTGCCGCGACGTGCAACAGCATCCACTCCGCGATCATGGGAGATCTGCAGCTCTTCGCAGTGGTCGACGCCGGGCAAATCTTCTCTGGTATCAGGGACCTCGACCCCGCGCCTCCCGGCGCCACTGACTGGGACAACATCACCACACTCGGTACTCCCCCGGTCACGATCACGGGCGCCTGCGATGCCACGATCGAGACGATGGGGGAAGAGGCATTCATCGAGGTCACGACCACGACTGGGGATGTGTGGCAGACGATCTGTGACGTAGACGTAGCAACCCCAGACATCGACTGCAACGATCCTTGGACCTTGATCGTCCCGCAGCCCGCCTGAGGCGCGAGATGACCCGACGGCCGGGAAACCCTCCGTCGGAAGCCTGAAGTCAAGTGTCGTGCCCGGTACCTGCCAGGTGCCGGGCACGACACTCGTGCGCCGCGTAACAGCACGCAGCGGCCTGCCCGCACAGCCCCGCCGCCCGTGGAACGAGTCGCCCTACCGGCCCAGTTGGGCGGGCAGCGGGGCAGCGTGCAGCAGGATCAGTCCTGATACGGCTCGGGTGAGGGCGACATACAGCCGGCGCAGACCGGTCCGCTCGTCGGGCTCGCCGTCGACGACCGCCGCGGGCTCGTCCAGCACTACGTAGTCGTATTCCAGGCCCTTGGCGAGCGACGCCGGGACCAGGGTGAGGCGGGACTCGGCCGTTGTTTCCTCGCCGGGGGCGAGATACGAGTGGCCCGCCGACGTCAGGGCCTCGGCCAGCGACGGGATGCGGGCGTCCGCCGCGATCAGGCCGATGGAGCCCTCGTTGTCCAGCGACTCGGCGCACGCGGCGAGGACCGCCGCGTTCAGGTCCGTGGCCTCGACCTCGCGGACCGACAGCGAGCCCGGCGACTCGCGGACCGACTTCACCTCCGCCAGGCCCGGTGACATGTGCGGCAACAGCCGCGACGCATACGCGATCACCTCGCGGGGGACTCGGAAGCCTGCTGTGAGCTCCTCGACCGTCGCGTCCGGCTTGCCCAGGTGGGACAGGGCCTCCGGCCAACTCGCCGTCGCCCACGGGGTTGTGCCCTGCGCCAGGTCGCCCAGGACCGTCGCCGAGCCGGTCGTGCAGCGGCGGCCCACCGCGCGGTACTGCATCGGGGACAGGTCCTGCGCCTCGTCGATCACGACATGGCCCAGCGAGTGCGTGCGCTGCACCAGGTCGTTCGCCTCGTCGATCAACACCGCGTCCGCCGAGGACCACTTGGCCGACCGGACACCGCGCGCCGGCTTCGTCCACAGGATCGTCTTCTGCTCGTCCGGGCTCAGGACGCCCTCGGCGTGTGTGGCGAGAAAATCGGGGTCGGACAGCAATCGGAGCACCAGCTTCGGCGGGTCCACCGGTGGCCAGATGGCCTTCACCGCCGTCTTCACCGCGGGGTTGCGCGCCACCGCGTCCTGCACCCGGTCGTCCGGCGCCTCGCCCGCCTGTTCCATCCGGACCAGCACCGAGTGCGCGATACGCTGCGGAAGGGCGTCGCGGGCCGCGCCGTAGCGGATGTCCCGGTCGAGCAACTCCCGTACGATCTCTTCGAGTTCGTACGCCGGAACCCGCCAGCGCCGCGAGCCCCGCACCACCATCAGCGGCTCCGCAGGCATCGTCACATGCGAACGAACCGCCCGCCGGAGCACCTCCGCCATCCTTGCGTCGCCCTTGACGACCGCCGTCGCTGCCTCGTCCGCGCCCCGGACCTCCACATGCGCGACCAGGTCGTCGACCGTGGCCTGCTTCACCTCCAACTCGCCCAGCGCGGGCAGCACTTGCTCGATGTAGTGCAGGAAAGACTTGTTCGGGCCGATGACCAGCGTGCCCGTCCTGGCCAGCCGCTCCCGGTGCGCGTACAGCAGATACGCGACCCGGTGCAGGCCCACCGCCGTCTTTCCGGTGCCCGGGCCGCCCTGCACGCACACCGTCCCGGACAGGCCCGACCGTACGATCTCGTCCTGATCCGGCTGGATGGTGGCGACGATGTCCCGCATCGGGCCCACACGCGGGCGTTCGATCTCCGCCTGGAGCAGCCTGCTCGTCCGGTCCTGCTCCGCGGGGTCGGTCAGATGCTCGTCCTCGTACGCCGTGAGGTCGCCGCCCGTGTAGCCGAAGCGCCGGCGCAGACCGACGTCCAGCGGGTCCTTCCTGGACGCCCGGTAGAAGGGCTGCGAGACGGGTGCGCGCCAGTCGATGACCATCGGGTCGCCGTCCGCGTCATGGACGTGCCGGCGGCCGATGTAGAAGCGCTGCCCTTCCTGGGTGGAGTGCAGATAGTCGAGGCGGCCGAAGAAGAGCGGGGTGTGGGAGAGGTCGGCCAGCGCCTTGATGCGCCCCTCGATCTGCCCCTGCAGGACGGCGGCGTTGACCCAGTTCGCCGTGACGTCGCGGATGTCGAGGGCCTCGGCGTCCTCGCGCATCGCGCGGAGCGCGGCACGCGAGGCGCTGAGATGGGCACGCTCACGCGTGAGCGGATCCGTGAGCGGATCAGGGACGGGTGGGACGGGTGGGACAGGCTCTGGGGCGTGCGCGGGCACGGGTTGCCTCCGGCGGATGCTGCGTGGATCACGACATGGCGGACCGGCCGGTTTCCGTCCGGGCGGCGGCGCTCCTCGGGGAGGAGGCGGGCAAGAGCGGCGATTCTAGTCAGCGGGCCCGTCGCAGGCGAATGATTTTTTTACGACGGTCCCGCCCCCGCGTCCTCCCCGTAGGGGACGTCCTATGCCTGGAGTCGTACGCGCGCCGCCGTCCGGTTCAGTCCGCAGATCGATGTGCTCATCGGGCCCGGAGCCCATCATGGAGACATGAGTACAGCAACCTTCACCCCAGGCGCCCACATCCCCCACCCACACCACGGGGCGACCGCCACCGGCTCCTCCCCGCACTCCCCGCACCGCCTCGGCAACGCACTGCGCGCGGTCAAGGTCTTCGCAAGCGCCGTGTTCAGCGTCGCCGTCCTGGGGGAGTACGCCGAAGAGGCGGGCGTCCGCCGCCGCTGACACCGGATCCACCGACCCCCTAGTAGGGTCGCGGCCGTGAAGTACCGGAACGTGACCCCTCGTTTACTCACCGCAGCAACCGCCCTCGCTCTCGCCCTCTCGTTCACCGCGCTCGCCGCACTCTGCATCGACCAGCGCATCCCGATGGCCGACACCCTCGTGTACCGGGCCGAGGGGGCAGCCGTCGCGAACGGCACCGATCTCTACGGATTCACCGTCACCGAGTGGCAACTGCCCGCCACGTATCCGCCCTTCGCCGCCATCCTGTTCGTGCCGACCACCTGGCTGCCCGTCCCGGCGCTCAAGGTGGTCTTCGTCGTCGGGAACGTGGCGCTGCTCGCCCTGCTGGTGCGGCTCTCCTGCCGGTTCGCAGGACTGCCCGCGCGCCCGCCGCTGGTGATCGCCGCCGTCGCCGCGGGCCTCTGGCTCGAACCGGTCTTCCAGACGCTCCTCTTCGGGCAGATCAACCTCGCCCTCGTCTGCCTGGTCCTGTGGGACCTGTCCCGGGACGAGGAAGCCATCGGCAAGGGCTTCGCGCTCGGCGTCGCGGCCGGCGTCAAGCTCACGCCCGCCGTGTTCATCCTCTATCTGCTGATCACCGGGCGGGTACGGGCCGGGCTCACCGCCATCGCCTCCTTCACCGGCACCGTGCTGCTGGGCGCGCTCGTACTCCCGCACGCCAGTGTCGACTTCTGGACCCGGCGCATCTTCGAGACCGACCGGGTGGGCAAGGCGTGGATCGTCGACAACCAGTCGCTGCAAGGACTGTTCGCCCGCGCGCTGCACACCCCTGAGCCGGGGCCGGTCTGGGCACTGGCCGCCGCCCTGACCGCCGTCGCGGGGCTGTGGATCGCCCGCCGCGCCGCGAGCGGGGCCCGGGGCGTTCTGGTCACCGCGCTGACGGCGCTGCTCGTCTCGCCGATCAGCTGGTCGCACCACTGGGTGTGGTGCGTACCGCTGCTGGCGGTGCTGATCGCTGAGGGCCGGCACCGCACTGCGGCCGCCGTCGCCGCGGTCTTCCTGGCCCGCACGCTGTGGCTGGTTCCGCACCAGGGCGCCCTCGACCTCCAACTCCCCTGGTGGCAGCAGGCGTGGGCGTCGCCGTATCCGCTGCTCGGGCTGGCGCTGCTGGCACTGGCGGTGCGGCACGAGCGGGCGTCGGTGGAGCCGGTCCTGGTGCCGGGCCCGCGCGTTACCGCCGCGAAGGAGTCGAGCAAGCGCGACGTGAGCACGCACCCGGGCGCGGCCTGAGTACGTCCAACCGGGCCCCGGCCGACCCCGCCCTCAGGAACTCGTCACTTCCGGCGTCACTTCCGGCGTCACGTCGGGCTCAGGAACTCGTCCGCGTCCACGATCCGGTACGCGTACCCCTGCTCCGCCAGGAACCGCTGGCGGTGCGCCGCGAAGTCCTGGTCGATCGTGTCGCGCGCCACCACCGAGTAGAAGTGGGCCTGGTGGCCGTCCGCCTTCGGGCGGAGCACCCGGCCGAGACGCTGGGCCTCCTCCTGCCGGGAGCCGAAGGTGCCCGACACCTGGATGGCGACCGTCGCCTCCGGCAGGTCGATCGAGAAGTTCGCGACCTTGGAGACGACCAGAACGGAGATCTCGCCCTGCCGGAACGCCTCGAAGAGCTTCTCGCGCTGGGCGTTGGACGTCTCGCCCTTGATGACCGGCGCGTTCAGATGCTCGCCCAGCTCGTCGAGCTGGTCGATGTACTGGCCGATGACCAGGATCTGCTGGCCCGCGAACCTTTCTACCAGCGCCTCCGTCACCTTCCGCTTGGTCTCGGTCGTCGCGCAGTAGCGGTACTTCTCCTCCGTCTCGGCCGTCGCGTACGCGAGCCGCTCCGCGTCGGTGAGGTTGACCCGCACCTCCACACAGTCCGCGGGCGCGATGTAGCCCTGCGCCTCGATCTCCTTCCAGGGCGCGTCGAAACGCTTCGGCCCGATGAGCGAGAAGACGTCCGACTCGCGGCCGTCCTCCCGTACGAGCGTGGCGGTGAGCCCCAGGCGCCGCCGGGCCTGCAGGTCCGCGGTGAACTTGAAGACCGGCGCGGGAAGCAGATGCACCTCGTCGTAGACGACCAGGCCCCAGTCTCGCGAGTCGAAGAGCTCAAGGTGGGGATAGATCCCCTTCCGCTTCGTCGTCAGCACCTGGTAGGTCGCGATGGTGACGGGGCGGATCTCCTTCCTCGTACCGCTGTACTCGCCGATCTCGTCCTCGGTCAGTGACGTCCGCTTCACCAGTTCGTGCTTCCACTGGCGGGCCGAGACGGTGTTGGTGACCAGGATCAGGGTCGTGGCCTTCGCCTGCGCCATCGCACCGGCCCCGACGAGCGTCTTGCCGGCGCCGCAGGGCAGCACGACCACGCCGGAGCCGCCGTGCCAGAAGCCCTCGACGGCCTGCTTCTGGTACGGGCGCAGGGCCCAGCCGGTCTCGTCGAGCTCGATAGCGTGCGCCTCGCCGTCGACGTACCCGGCGAGGTCCTCGGCGGGCCAGCCGAGCTTCAGCAGCGTCTGCTTGATCTGCCCGCGCTCGGAGGGGTGCACGGCGACCGTGTCCTGGTCGATCCGGGCCCCGACCAGCGGCTGGACCTTCCTGGACCGGAGGATCTCCTCCAGGACGGGACGGTCGGTGCTGGTGAGCACGAGTCCGTGGGTGGGGTGCTTGCTCAGGGTCAGCCGGCCGTAGCGGGCCATCGTCTCGGCGACGTCTACGAGGAGGGCGTGTGGGACGGGGTAACGGGAGTACGCCACGAGCGCGTCGACGACCTGCTCGGCGTCGTGCCCGGCGGCCCGGGCGTTCCACAGACCGAGCGGGGTGACCCGGTAGGTGTGGATGTGCTCCGGGGCACGCTCCAGCTCCGCGAAGGGCGCGATGGCGCGACGGCAGGCGTCCGCCTGCTCGTGGTCGACTTCGAGGAGAAGAGTCTTGTCGCTCTGAACGATGAGGGGTCCGTTCACACCTGAGCCCTTTCGGTGAGGCCAAACCTCCAGTGTGCCGCACTCAGCACGACACGGGGGCCTGTCCGGGGGCGGCGGGGGTACCAGCCCTTCCATGACTACGGGAGCACAGCCCCGAACGTCGTGGGGCAGAACTGCGTTGCGGGTGTGCGCCATGGTGGTGGCGTTTGTGGCTCTGGTCGTCTTCTCGGCCGTACTGGCCAGACTGACCCTCGCCCCTTCGCACGCCTCTGCGGACATCGCCGCGGCCAACCTCCGTCCGGGCTCGTCGCTGCGGCAGTATGCCGAGGACTACACCTTCCTCGCGGCGTGCAAGCAGGTCGGCGGCAATCTGCTGCTCGGTGTGCCCTTCGGGGTGCTGCTGCCCGTCTTCGTACCGCGGTCGATGCGCATGGTGCGGGTGATCGCGCTCACCGTGGTGGTGATGGCGCTGGTGGAGCTGGCGCAGGGTGCGGTGGTGGAGGGGCGGGCCTTCGACGTGGACGACGTGATCCTCAACACCACGGGTGCGCTGCTGGGCTATCTGCTGCTGGGGCGCCGGTTCGCGCATGCGACGGCCGTCAGGCCCGTGAAGGCCGTCAGGCGGGGTCGTCTGCGAGTTCGGCGACGCCGGTGATGCGGTGCAGGGGGTAGGTGCGGACCTCGTCCGCCGTGTGGTCGTACGCCGTGACGAAGCCGCCTTCCACACGCACCGGCGCGATGACCCGCTGGCTGGCCGCGCCGTCCGCGTTGACGTAGCCGATCCAGACGGCGGCGCCGGTCATTGCCGCGGCCTGCACGGTGGCCAGGGTCTCGGCGGACGTGGTGCGGGGTAGCCGGCCGTTCTTCGCGGGTTCGGGAACGGGCTTGCGTACGACCGTGGCGGCGAGGTCGCCCGCGCGGATCGCCTTCACCGCCGCGCCGAGCAGCGTCCCGTCCGGCACCGGCGGGCCCTCGGGGACCGGGACGGGCGCGGTACGGGGCGGGGTGCGGCGGGCGTGGGCGCGGGTGATCAGGACGTCGCCCTCCGCGGACTCGGCGGCGGGCGCGTACCCCATGGTGCGCAGCCCCTCCAGCAGCGTGGCGGGGTCGGCCTGGGCGGCCAGGACGGTGGGGGCGATACGGCGCAGCCGCAGGCCCTGGGACCGCTTGTCGGCGACGATCTCGCCGAGCAGCGCGTCGTCGTCGCAGCGTACGTAGGCGGACGCGGAGCCGATACGCAGATGGCCGTGGCGTCGGGCCACGTCGTCGACGAGATAGCTCAGCGGCTGCGGTACGGGTGTGCGGGAGTGCGTGGCCAGGAAGGTGTGCAGGTCGGAGGCGGACTTCCCGGCGTCGAGCGCGCGGCGTACGGAGGCGGGCGTGAAGCGGTAGACGGTGGCGCCGCCCTTGGACTCGATGTCGGCGAGGACGGCGAGGGTCTCGGCGAGCGGCCGCTGGAGGGGGCCGGGGGCGACGGCGGTGAGGTCGGCCTGGAGCAGGATGTGGTCGAGGGGCTCGGGGAGAAGCGGCGCGAGCGCGGCGGCGGAGGCGGCCCGGGCGTCCGGACCGCCCGGTTCCGGCACGGTCGAGCGGGCTGCGCCCGGCACGGCCGAGCGGGCCGCGCCCAGCCCGGGCGCAGCCGTGAGCCCGGCGGCTGCTTCGGTCACGCTCGGCACCGTGGTGGAGCCCCCGGCGACTTCACCGTGGCCTGCGGTCGCCGCAGCGGAGCCCGCGGAGAGTTCTCCGTTGCCCGCGGTGCCATCGCCGTACCGCGCGTGCCCCAGCAGCGCACGCCCGTGCGTCGACAGTGCCCGGCGGCCGGTCACGCCCAGGACCTCCGCCTCGGTGAGGGTCCAGGCCGCGACGCGGGAGCGCAGGTCTGTCGGGGCGCCCGTCGCCGCGTTGCGTGCCGCGTTCGCGTCGAGGTCCGGTGTGCCGCGCAGGGGGCGTTCCCAGCACAGGCGGGCCAGGACCGATTCCGGGTCGGGGGCCGTGCCCGCAGGGAGCGCGGCGAGCAGGTCGAGGACGCGGCGGCGGACCTCTACGGCGGCTGAGCGGTCCAGCTCGGGGCCGAGGGCCGAGAGCGTCCTGCCCTTCGTGTCCTGGCCGCCGACCAGGCCCGCCGTACGCGTCGCGGTGAGCCAGGCCGCGGCGAGCCGCGCCCACCGCTCGGCCGCCGGAAGCGTCAGCCAGTCGTCGTACGCCGGCGTCGGCGCGTAACGTTCGTCCGCCTCGCCGTCCGCCGCCACCAGGCCCGCCGCGTAAGAGAGTTCGAGCCAGAACGCGGCCATCTGCTCGGTCGTGTCCAGCGCGGCCGCGGTGCGCTTGAGGTCACGTACAGAAAGTCCGCCCGAGCGCAGCACCGCCGGCCCGCCCTCGTGCCAGTCCTTCAGCAGGTCCTCGACCGTCGAGAGCGCGGTGAAGGCCTGGCCCGCCGCCGTACTGTCCACAACCTGTGGACGGCCCTCGGTCATCGACGTCGTCACGGCCGGCCTGACCGCGGGCGGCACCGGCTCCGGCGTGCGGTGGGCGCGGCCGCCGCGCAGATGCAGCGCCGCCTCGCGTGGCAGCACGACCGTCCGCGGCGACGTGGGCAGCAGCAGCCCGCGGTCGCGCAGCCACTGCACGGGCGGCGTGGGGTTCGCCGTGACCTCTCCGTACGGAGGGCCCCAGACCAGCCGGTCGAGCACCGTCAGCGCCTCGGACGGGGCGGTGTCGAGCAGCGCCGCCATCCGCGAGCGGTCGGTGAACAGCGAGGCCAGCGCGGCGACCGCGGAGACCGGATCGTGCGTGGTCGGCAGCCCGGCCGCCGCGAGGATCTCCTGCAGTCGGCCGGGCGACATCCCGGCTGTGGCCTCGGCGACGGTCGGGCCGAGGCCGGTCGGTGAGGGCCGGGTCGGCGACGGGGCCAGGAGCTCGCGCGCGGTACGCACCAGCCGCAGCCGGTCGTCGCCGCCCCACACCAGCGCCTGCCCGCGCAGCACGCCCACCGCCCGCGGCAGGGCCGCCTCGATCTCCGGGTCTTCCTCCTCGCCGGTCAGCAGTGCGAGGAGCGTCGCGTACGGGGCGGGGTCGGGGGCCACCGCCAGCGCCTCTGCGGTCTGCAGCGTGAACCGGTCGAGCCGCTCCAGCGCGCGTACGACGGAGGCACGCGTGCCGGCCCGCGTGGCGAGCTGCGTCAGATCGTTCGGCACGGGGCTCAGCAGGTCGGGGCGGGCGCGCAGCAGTGCGGCCAGATCCTCGTCACCGCGGGCGCGCAGCGCTTCGGCGAGCGTGCGCGGGCTGCTCGGACTGCTTCCTTCGGGCATGGTCCCCATCCGCCCCACGGTAGTCCCTGGAGCGCTACGGTCGGGGACAGGGCGGGCCCGGGGAGACAGGGCGGCCGGGCAGGAACGTCAGGGGAAGCGCCGGTGGGGATCGAGAGCGATCAGCTCGTCTACGACTATCTGAGCCGGGTCGGCGACCTGGCCCAGCAGCAACAGCTGCCGTCCAACAGCCGGATGCGGCTGGTGTCCTCGCTGCGGAACGAGATCGACCGGCAGCGGGGGAAGTTCGGCTCGGACAGTCCGGCGGCGGTACGCCGGATTCTCGGGCGGCTCGGTACGCCGGACGAGGTTGTGGCGGCCGCGTCGCAGGACGGGCCCCCGGCAGGATCACAGGCGCCGCCGCCGCGGACCGCCGTGCCGGAGCAGCGCGTACGCCGCCGGATCCCGCGGCCGCGCAAGTCCGCGGCTCCCGAGCGGCCCGAGGCCCCACGAGCGGCGACCGGCGCGTCGCCCCCGCACCTCGCGGGGATGGACGAGCTCGGCCCCTCCGGCAGCGAGCCCGACTGGTGGCGGATCGAGCCGGGGCCGTTCGGGGCGGGCGAGAGCGTGGCCGGGTTCGTCGGCGGCGTGGAGATCCCAGAAATACTCAAACCCCCGCCGTCCAAGGAGGACTTGGCCGCGGCCGCAGAGGGGGAGGACCCGGACGAGGAGTACCCGGACGAGAGCGAGGACGCGGTGGAGGCGGACGCCGCACCGCGCCGTTGGCGTCCGCGGTTCGGCCGCCGTACCGAAGCGGCCGGACCGAGGCCCGCCCTCGCCAATCCCTTCCTGCTGCTCGCCGCCGCCCTGCTGGTCGGCGGCGCCGTGCTCGGCTCCTGGCTCGCCCTCGGCGGCGGCTGGCTGCTCGCCTACGCCTCGCGCCGGCTGTCCCGGGCCGAGGCGAAGTGGGCGGTCGTCGGCCTGCCCGGGGCGGTCGTGGCCGGCGGGCTCGTCTGGCTGTGGGGCCGGGTCAACGGGCGCTGGGGCGAGCCGATTGCCGAGGACGGGATGCGCGACGCGCTGGCCGGCACTTGGCCGTGGGTGGTGAAGGGGGCGGCCGTCGCCTCCGCGCTCTATCTGGTGTGGCGGGCGCGGAGGCGCTGAAGGCGTCTACTTCGTGAGGTCGGCCAGTAGCTCGTCGAGGATCTTGCCGGCCGCGGTGGGACAAGACGGACAAACTGGGGCCCCGGGTTGGTAAGGCCTGGCTGAGTCCGAGCATCGGGGCCGTCGAGCCCCGATGGGCACAATGGCCCCTATGGCTAAACACCCGCTCACCATCGGCTTCGACCTGGACATGACGCTCATCGACTCCCGCCCCGGCATCCACGCCGCCTACCTGGCGCTCTCCGCGGAGACGGGTGTCTGGATCGATGCCGATCTGGCTGTCACCAGGCTCGGGCCACCGCTGGAGCAGGAGTTGGCGCACTGGTTCCCGGACGAGCGCATTCAGGAGTTGGGTGACCGGTACCGCGAGATCTATCCCGCATACGCCATCGAGCCGACCCTCGCCCTGCCCGGCGCCCGCGAGGCTGTGAGTGCCGTACAGGAGCTCGGCGGCCGCGCGATCGTCGTCACGGCCAAGCACGAGCCGAACGCCAAGCTGCATCTCGACCATCTCGGGATAGCCCCGGACGAGGTCATCGGCTGGCTGTGGGCGGAGGCCAAGGCGGAGGCCCTGCGTGAGCACGGCGCGAGTGTGTACGTCGGCGACCACATCGGAGACGTACGGGGCGCGCACACGGCACAGGCGCTCTCGGTCGCCGTGCCGACCGGGCCGTGCGACGCGGCGGAGCTGCGCGCGGCCGGCGCGGACGTGATCATCGACGACCTGACCGAGTTCCCCGCCTGGCTACGCGCCTACGGTGCGGATTTGGCCTGACGGCGCTGCGCCGCGATCGAGCGCAGTACGCCTGCCGCGGCGATCAGGAACCCGACGCCCATCAGCATGCACACCGCGTACGCGACCGACGGGAACGGATCGGTCCCCAGGAACAGTGGGGCCACGGTGACCAGAGTGGCCACGGCGCCGACGATGAAGACGATCACGCCGGCGCGCACCAGCCCGTCACCAGGGGCGGGAGGAGTAGCAGTCATTCGGCCAGGGTAGTTCCTTGCGCGTAGGAACCGTTCGGCGACGTCTTGTCACCAGCCCCTGGACCATTAGCCTTGGGGGTGGCGGGTCAGGCGACCCGCTGTAGTGCTATCCAGGACCGTTTTTCGGTGCCCAAGTTCCGGTGCCCCAGCGCCCCAACGAGTACGAGGACGAGGACAGACGTGCCTACCGGCAAGGTCAAATGGTTCAACAGCGAGAAGGGCTTCGGCTTTCTCTCCCGCGACGACGGCGGCGACGTCTTCGTTCACTCGTCGGTGCTCCCCGAAGGGGTCGAGTCGCTAAAGCCGGGCCAGCGCGTCGAGTTCGGCGTAGTAGCGGGTCAGCGCGGTGACCAGGCGCTTTCGGTGACGGTTCTCGACCCCACGCCTTCGGTGGCGGCGGCCCAGCGGCGCAAGCCGGACGAGCTGGCGTCCATCGTGCAGGACTTGACGACCCTGCTGGAGAACATCACGCCGATGCTGGAGCGCGGCCGGTACCCCGACAAGGTGCAGGGCGCGAAGATCGCGGGCCTGTTGCGGGCGGTGGCGGACCAGCTGGACGTCTGACGGTTACCCGGCTGTGCCTTTCTGCCGCCCTCGCACTGCTTCGCAGGCTTCGGGGCGGCTGCGCCGGACTGCGTCCGTCGGGCGGGGTGGCTGGTTGAGTCAGTTGAAGCTGAGCGCGTCCGGGCCGAGGGGCGGTACGAGCCCCTCGGCCGCGGCGCGGGTCAGCAGGCCCCGGACCGCCTCGTATCCGTCGGTGCCGAGGTCCGCGGTGAACTCATTGACGTAGAGCTTGATGTGCTGGTCGGCCACGGCCGGGTCCATCTCCTGGGCGTGCTCGAGTACGTACGGGCGGGAGGCCTCCGGGTCGTCCCACGCCATGCGCACCGACGTTCGGGCCGATTCGGCCAGCAGCTTCAGTGTCCCGGCGCCCAGCGACCGCTTCGCGATGATTGCGCCGAGCGGGATCGGGAGCCCGGTCGTCGACTCCCAGTGCTCGCCCATGTCGGCGAGGCGGTGCAGCCCGTACCGCTGGTAGGTGAACCGCGCCTCGTGGATGACCAGTCCGGCGTCGACCTTGCCGTCCCGTACGGCCGGCATGATCTCGTGGAACGGCATCACGACGACCTCGCCGACACCACCCGGGACGACGTCCGCGGCCCAGAGCCGGAACAGCAGATACGCCGTCGAGCGCTCACTCGGCACGGCGACGGTCAGCCCCGTCAGGTCCGTCCCCGGCTCCTTCGTCAGTACGAGCGGACCGCAACCGCGGCCCAGCGCGCCGCCGCAGGGCAGCAGCGTGTACTCGTCGAGGACCCAGGGCAGTACGGCGTACGACACCTTCAGCACGTCGAACTCGCCGCGTTCCGCCATGCCGTTGGTGATGTCGATGTCCGCGAACTTCACGTCGATGGCGGGCGCGCCGGGCACCCGGCCGTGCGCCCACGCGTCGAAGACGAAGGTGTCGTTCGGGCAGGGCGAGTACGCGATCTGCAGGGCGTCACTCATGGGTCGGCTCATGGGTCGGCTCCTCATCGAGGACGGGGGCGAGCTGTTGGAAGGCGTACCGCAGCGAGTCCAGCGCCTGGCCGATGCGCCAGGCGGCACGGTCGCGCGGGCCGACGGGGTTGGAGATCGCGCGGATCTCGACGACCGGTACGGCGTGCGCGGCGGCGGCCTCCGCGACCCCGAAGCCTTCCATCGCCTCGGCGGCGGCCCGCGGATGACGGCGGGTCAGTTCGGCGGCGCGGGCGGCGGTGCCGGTGACGGTGGAGACGGTGAGAACGGGCGCGTGCACGGCGTCGAGGGTCTTGGCGATGCGGGCCGCGAGCTCGGGGGGCGGCAGGTGCGCCGAGCGGCCGAAGCCGAGTTCGTCCACGGGGAGATAGCCGTCGGGCGTCTCGGCGCCGAGGTCGGCGGCGATGATCGCGTCCGCGACGACGAGGGTGCCGACGGCGGCGTGGGCGGGGAAGCCGCCGCCGATCCCGGCGGAGACGACGAGGTCGTACGCGCCGGTGGCGAGGGCGGTTGCGGTGCCCGCGGCGGCGGCCGCGGGTCCGACGCCGGCGGTGAGCACATCGACGCCGGCGCTGCGGGAGAGCGGGTACCGGCCGGGCAGCTGCCCGGCCTCACGTACGGGACCGGCGAGTCCCGCGGCGACGGAGTCGGCCTCCGCCGCCACTGCGGTCACCACCAGTACGCGCACGGCACGACCCTCCGGGTCAGGAGGCCTTCTCGAACTCGAAGTGCCAGATACCGATGACCTTCTTGCCCTTGGTCTCCATGATGCTGACCGCGGTCTTGCTGGTGGGCTCGCCGGTCTGCGAGGAGAAGAAGGCGTTGCCGGGGATGGTCCGGTACGTGTTCTTGTACGGCTCCTGCTCGACGGGCTGGCCACCGAAGAGCAGGGTCCAGCCGTTGTCCGCGATCTCCGGGTCGACGCCCATGCGGACCTTGTCGTCCAGTGCGACCTTCACGGTCTTCGCGGGCTTCTGGGTCAGGCAGCGCTGGAGCAGCGATTCCTTGATCGGCTTGCCGTCGTTGTAGCAGGCCGCCTCGGTGTGGACCGAGTCAGTCCCGACGGTCACGGTCGCGAGCGGGGTCGGCTTGTCGCAGGCGGAAAGGACGAGGAGCCCGGCGGAGACGGCACCCAGAGCGGCAGCGGCCCGGCGGCGCTTGCCCGAGAAGAACGCAACGGTCATGGCCCGAAGGCTATCGGGCGCGTCCGCTCCTGCCACGCGGGGGTACGGCGCGCCGCGCACGAGGGGCCCGGGGGCGCCAAGGCGGCTCGCGACACCAGCACCACCGTGGCCCGCGGCACCAGGCGAGCGCGGGCGAGGCGCACCGGGTCCGACCCGCAGGGATCTGTTCGCGGACGAACCTGTCTACGCCACCCGTGCTCGCGGTGTGCCGCTCCTTCGTGCCGCGCCCAGCAGGCCGCGAAGCGTCGTCAGGAATCCCAGCGCCACGATTCCCGCCGC
This sequence comes from Streptomyces sp. NPDC002870, assembly GCF_042888505.1. Classification (NCBI taxonomy): domain Bacteria; kingdom Bacillati; phylum Actinomycetota; class Actinomycetes; order Kitasatosporales; family Streptomycetaceae; genus Streptomyces; species Streptomyces sp. NPDC002870. Next base: position 167,077 of record NZ_JBIAPW010000012.1, on the reverse strand, counting down.
CACCGACATGCCCAGCGTCGCGTTCAGCGGCAGCGCGATGCCGATTGCGCCGCCTGCCACCCAGGCCATCTGCAGCAGCGTCTCCGAGCGTGCGAACGCCGACGTGCGTACCTCTTCCGGGACGTCCCGCTGGATCAGCGCGTCCAGGGACAGCTTCGCCAGGGCCTGGCACAGGCCCGCCGTCGCGCCCAGGACCGCCACCATGCCCGAGCCGAAGAACGCCGCCGTCGTGATCGCCGCGGTCAGCACCACCGCCTGCACCGTCGCGATGATCAGCTCCGGGCCGCGGGCCTTCAGCCACGCCCCCACCGCCGTGCCGAGCGCGTTGCCCACGCCCGCCGCGACGCCCACTATCCCCAGCGAGACCGCCGCGCTCTGCCCTGCCAGCGGATGCTCCCGCAGCAGGAAGGCCAGGAAGAAGATCAGGAACCCGGACAGCGCACGGAACGCCGCGTTCGCCTGCAGCCCGTGCAGTACGGACGGCCCGACCGTACGCAGACTGGGCTTCTGCTCACCGTGCGTGAGCATGTGCGCCTTGCGCTCGCCCTTCGCCGAGTCGACCTTGGGCGGCATCGTGAACGCCCAGTACCCCCCGAGGACGAACAGCGCGCACGCCCCGTACAGCGGCCACTCAGGCCCGATCTGCTGCAGCCCGATCCCGATCGGCGCCGCGATGCCGGTCGCCAGCAGCCCCGCCAGCGTCACCCGCGAGTTCGCCTTGACCAGCGAGAAGCCCGGCGGCAGCAGCCGCGGCACGACCGCGCTGCGCACCACTCCGTACGCCTTCGACGCGACGAGAACCCCCAGCGCCGCCGGGTACAGCTCGAGCCCGCCGGTCGCCACCGCCCCCGACATCGTCAGCGCGAGCAGCGCGCGGGTGAGCATCGCGCCCGCCATCGCCGCGCGGCGGCCGTGCGGGATGCGGTCCAGAAGGGGGCCGATGACGGGGGCCAGCAGAATGAAGGGCGCCATCGTGACGGCGAGGTAGAGCGCGACCCGGCCGCGTGCCTCGTCCGTCGGTACGGAGAAGAAAACCGTCGACGCGAGCGCGACGGTGATCATGACATCGCCCGCGCCGTTCACCGCGTGCAGTTCGATCAGTTTGCCCAGGCCCGACTCGCCCGCGCCGTGCGCATGCGTCGCCTTGCGGATGCCGCGGGCCGTGCCGGTGAACGGAAGATGCAAGGCACGGCCGACCGCCCGGCCTGCTCTTCCGAGCCGGCCGGTTCCCTCCGACGAACTGACGGCTGCCACCCCGTCATAGTGCCCCAAGGCCCGCTGAGCCGAACCGAGGTGCGGTGTTGTTCGCCCCTTGTTGGGGCGGGCAGGTGGGCGAGGAGCGACAGAGGGGGTAGCGTGCGTAGCGCGCCACCGGCGGTTGTTCCCGGCCGCGCGCCTGTCCGGCATCCCGCAGAATGGATGACGGTAGGTGTGCCCGAGACAGGTTGGTCTGGGCGCGGACGTCGATGCGGCCCCTTGGTCCGCTCCGCCTGCGGCCCGTACCTCGCGAATCGGCCGGCGCACCCGTGAGACGGCGTAGGAGAGAAGCGAGACCTGTGAGTGCTGCGACGCGAAGCCGTACCCCTGACCGCCTGTGCGCCGAGGCGGTAGACCTCGCCCGGTCGGCGGCCGAGGAGGCCGCGGCCCCGGGAGTGGTCGGCGAGCATGTGTCCCTCGTCTCGGAGGGAGACCGCGTCGTCACGCACTTCTTCGAGAGCACTGAACTCGCCTACCGGGGCTGGCGCTGGGCGGTGACGGTCACCCGGGCCTCCCGCGCCAAGGTCGTCACCCTCGACGAAACCGTCCTGCTGCCCGGTCCCGACGCGCTGCTCGCCCCCGAGTGGGTGCCGTGGAGCGAGCGGCTGCGCCCCGGTGACCTGGGCCCCGGCGATCTGCTGCCCACCGAGGCGGAGGATCTGCGCCTGGAGCCCGGCTTCACGGGCGAGGACGTGCCCCCGCCGAACTCCGTGGTGGCCGAGGCCGTGCCGTCGCACGACCTCGCCGAGCGCGTCGAGGCGGAGGACGCCGAGCTCACCGACCGCAGGCCCGTCGACGCCACCGCCGCCAACGGCCGCGGCGCGATCGCGGCGCTCGCCGAAGAGCTCGGCATGCGCCGGGCCAGGGTCCTGTCCCGGTACGGGCTGCACATCGCGGCCGACCGCTGGGAGGAGTCCCACGGCGCGAAGACCCCGATGGCGCAGGCGGCCCCCGCGGCCTGTGTGACCTGCGGATTCCTGGTTCCGATGGCGGGCTCTCTGCGGCAGGCCTTCGGCGTCTGCGCGAACGAGTTCTCCCCGGCGGACGGGCACGTCGTGTCCCTGACGTACGGCTGCGGAGGTCACTCGGAGGCGGCCGTGATGCCGAAGCCGCCCACCCCCGCGCCGCCGGTGTTCGACTCGATGGGCACGGACGAGTTCCTGCTGCACCCGGCCCGCGACAGCGGCTCGGTCTCCCCGGAGCCGGAGGGCACCGAGGACCTCGGCCACTCGTAGGTTTCGCTTCCCTCTCCTGGGTTTCTCTGTCCTCGAACGCCGGACGGCCTTGATTTCAAGCCCGTCCGGCGTTCGAGGCACGGGTCCTGCCAACCTCCCCCGGCCCACGTTCACCACGACCCCCCACACCGGGGTACCTTCGGCCGCACAGGCACATACGCGGGTCAACCGGAGAGAGCGGAGTCACAGCGTGGGCGTCAGGACGACCGAGTGGGCCGACCCGTTCGGGACGGCGCGGCTGCGGCGCGGGGTGCTCGACGCGTGGGGGGCGAGTCCCGCCCGCTTCCGGGAGGACGCCAACGCCGAGGAGGACCTGGCGCTCGGCGGCTATCGGGACCGCCTCGTCGTGGAGCTGGCGCAGAACGCAGCCGATGCCGCCGCGCGGGCGGGCGTGCCCGGCCGGCTCCGGCTGACCCTGCGGCCGGCCACGGTCGATCAGCCCGCCGTCCTCGCCGCCGCGAACACCGGCGCCCCCCTGGACGCGACCGGCGTGGAGTCCCTGAGCACCCTGCGCGCTTCGGCCAAGCGCGATGGCAACGAGTCCTCCGTCGGCCGTTTCGGCGTCGGCTTCGCGGCCGTACTGGCGGTGAGCGACGAGCCCGCCGTCGTCGGCAGGCACGGCGGTGTGCGCTGGTCGCTCGCGGAGGCCAGGGAGCTGACCCAGCAGGCCGCCCAGGCAAGCCCCGGGCTCGGCGACGAGCTGCGCCGCCGCGACGGGCACGTACCGCTGCTGCGGCTGCCGCTGCCCGCAGAGGGGACGGCGCCCGAGGGGTACGACACCGTGGTCGTCCTGCCGCTGCGGGACGGCGCGGCGGTCGACCTCGTGGAGCGGCTGCTCGCCGGGATCGACGACGCGCTGCTGCTCACGCTGCCCGGGCTCGCCGAGATCATGATCGAAACCCCGTCCGGTGTACGGGAGTTGAGGCGCTCCGTGCATGGGGCGTACGTACACATCGAGGACAGCGCGCAGGGCGACCGGCGCTGGCGGGTCGTCAGCCACGGCGGCTCCCTCGAGCCCGCGCTGCTCGCCGACCGGCCGGTCGAGGAGCGGCTGCGGCCGTTCTGGAGCGTCACCTGGGCCGTGCCCGTGGACGACGAGGGCGCACCCGCCCGGCCGCGCACCGCCCCGGTGGTGCACGCGCCGACGCCCACCGACGAACCCCTCGGCGTGCCCGCGCTGTTGATCGCCTCGCTGCCGCTGGACCCCACCCGCCGACATCCCGCGCCCGGGCCGCTCACCGACTTCCTGGTGCGGCGGGCTGCGGACGCGTACGCCGAACTGCTCGGCGACTGGCAGCCGGTGAGCGTCGGCACCATCGACCTGGTGCCCGGGCCGCTCGGCAAGGGCGAGCTGGACGGCGCCCTGCGGGCGGCGATCCTTCAGCTGCTGCCGCGCACGGCCTTCCTTCAGGCGGCGGCGCCGCGCGATGCGTCCGGCGAGGAGACGGGTCTGCCCGACCGCGAGGTCTCCGCCGGACTGCGGCCGATCGAGGCGGAGGTCCTGGAGGGCGCGGGCGCGGAGACCGTACGCGTCCTTGCCGAGGTGCTGCCGTGCCTGCTGCCGGCCGGTCTTGAGCGCCGTGTCGAGCTGCGTACGCTCGGCGTCGCGAGGGTGCCGCTGACCGAGGCGATCGACCGGCTGGCGGGTCTCGAGCGCGAGCCCGGCTGGTGGCAGCGGCTGTACGACAGCCTCGCGGGCGTCGACCCCGACCGGCTGTCCGGACTTCCCGTTCCCCTCGCGGACGGCCGTACGACGATCGGGCCGCGCCAGACGCTGCTGCCGATGGCCGATACACCGCCGCAGCTGGCCCGTCTCGGCCTGAAGGTCGTCCACCCCGACGCGGCGCACCCCTTGCTCGAGAAGCTGGGCGCGCTGCCCGCGACGCCGCGCGCCGTGCTGACGACGCCGCAGGTCAGGTCGGCGGTCGCGGGCTCGCTGGACGCGGGCGAGGTTTGGTACGACGGAGTCGGGGACGGTGCCGCGCTGGACGCGGACGAGCTCGCCGAGACGGTGCTCGCGCTGGTACGGGACGCGGGCATCGAGCCCGGCGACGAGCCGTGGCTGGGCGCGCTCGCGCTGCCCGACGAGGACGGCGAACTCGCGCCTGCCGGTGAACTGGTCCTCCCGGGCAGCCCCTTCGCCTCCGTGATGCGCGAGGACGAACTGGCGCTGTGCGACGCCGAACTGGCCGAGCGGTGGGGCGAGCAGCCCCTCGCCGCGTGCGGTGTGCTGGCGAACTTCGCGCTCGTACGGGCCACGGACGTCGTCCTTGACCCCGACGAACTGGAGCCCCGCGAAGGGGACTTCGCCGAGCCCGACGACGCGGGCCTGCTGGACGCGGTCGACGTCTGGTGCGAGGACGTGCTCGACCGGCTTCCGGACACGCCGGTGCCGCCGGTCGCCACGGAGATCGTCGCGGTCCGCGACCTGGACCTGGTGGACGACGACTGCTGGCCGCAGGCGCTGGCCCTGCTGGCGCAGCCGCCGCTGCGGGACGCGCTGACCCAGAACGTACGGATCCTGCTGCCGGACGGCACGACGGAGACGGTGCGCCCGTACACGGCGTGGTGGCTGCGGGACCATCCGGTCCTGGACGGCCGGCGCCCGGCGGGCCTGCGGGCCGCGGGCGGCGACCCGATGCTTGCCGGGCTCTACGAGGCCGTGGACGCGACGGGCTTCGACGACGCGCAGGTGCTGCGGGCGCTGGGTGTACGCACCTCGGTCGCCGCGCTCCTCGACGAGCCGGGCGGGGCGGCGGAGCTGCTCGGCCGCCTCGCGGACCCGGACCGCCCGGTGCGCCCGGCCCAACTCCACGCCCTGTACACGGCCCTGGCCGACCTCGACCCGGAACAGGTCACGCTCCCGGACGACTTGCGCGCGGTCGTGGACGGCGAGGTCCGCGTGGTCGACGCGGCGGACGCGGTGGTCGCGGACGCGCCGGACCTGCTCCCGCTCGCCGCGGGCCTGCCGCTGCTTCCGGTGAGCCCTTCGCGGGCGGCGGAACTGGCGGAACTGCTCCAGGTCCGCCGCCTGAGCGAGACGGTCGCGGCGGCGGTGACGACCCGGGGCGAGGAGCACGAGGTCCCCGAATCGGTGCACGTCCTCCTCGGCCCGGCCACGCCGGCGACGTACGTCGAGCACGAGGAACTGATCGCCGGCGGCACGGAACTGGAGTGGCGCCGCACCCCGGACGGCGTGATCCACGCGTCCACGGTGGAGGGCGTGGCGGCGGGCCTGGCCTGGACGGCCGGCCAGTGGCCACGCCGCTTCGAGGTGGCGGCGCTGCTGGAGGACCCGTCACGCACGGAGGAACTGGCCACGGCACGCTGGTTCGACGCGACGCGGTAGCGAGGGCGCACTGACGGTCTCGGTAGTGCCTTCGGGTTGTGGTCGATCAGCCGGTACGGGGTGTTGGTGGTGTCGAGCAGGGTGATCAGGCGCTGGTAGGTGTCGTGATTCGGCGTACGGCGTTCTCCTTCACGGTGGTGGCGCGGTGGGCCCGTTCGATGGTCTGGCCCCAGTAGGTCCCCGCGACCATCAGCACCGCACCAAGGGCGGCGAGGACGGTGAGCCGTTCGCCGCCGAGGCCGATGCCGATCACGACGGCCCAGACGGGTTCGGTGCCGAGGAGAAGGCTGGCCCGGCTGGCAGAGGTGCGTTGTACTGCCCAGGTCTGGGCGAGGAAGGCGAACACGCTGCAGAACAGGGCGAGGTAGACCAGCTGGGTCCACGTCATGGCATCGGCGTGGATCAGGACCGGGAGTTGGCCGGCGGCCGGCACCAGGAACAGCGCCGAACCGACGACGGTCTGCACGGCTGTCAGGTGCAGCGGACGCAGCTCGCGGCCTGTGGTGAGCCGTCCGACGAGCACGACGTGCACCGCCCGCACCGCTGCGGCGGCGAGCATCAGCAGCTCGCCGGCTCCCGGAGTGTGGAGGCCGCTGCCGGACATGAGCAGCCCGACAGCCAATACGCACACGCCTGCGGCGGCGAAGAACCGTGGCGGCAGTCCGCCTCGGCGGCCCGTACGGTCCAGCAGCGGGGTGAGCACAATGGTCAGGCTGATGATCAGACCCGCGTTGGCGGCACTGGTGTGCGCAACTCCGTATGTCTCCAACGCCAGGACGGCCGCCTGCGTGACCCCCAGCAGCGACCCGGACCTGATCTCGTCACGGGTGTAGCGGGGCCCCCGACGGGCGGCGACCAAGGCGACACAGGCAAGGGCGGAGATCACGTACCGCGTGAACAGAATCGCCAGGACCGGGATGGCTACGGTGGCTGTCTTCGCCGACAGATAGCTGGAACCCCAGACGGTGGCGACGAGCAGCAGTACCAGATCGGTACGGCGGGAATCGGGCATGGCTTCAACGCTGGACCCTGGAGACACTGAAGCCAAGGACGAGTTCCTCAAACGAATCTTTAGCATCCCTACACTGACAGCATGGATGAGCGTCAGTTGCGGGTTCTGCGTGAACTCGGCGAGCTGGGAAGTGTCACCGCGGTCGCCGAGGCGCTGTTGGTGACGCCTTCTGCGATCTCCCAGCAGCTACGACTGCTGCAACGTTCAATGCCCGTCCCGTTGACCGAACGCGATGGACGACGACTGGTACTCACCGCTGCCGGGCAAGCCCTGGCCGGCGCGGCGATCGAAGTGGAGACCGCCCTGGCCCGAGCGCGACGCACCGTTGACGCGTTCGTCGACGAACCGGATGGCAGTGTCTCGGTGGCAGCATTCCACAGTGCGGCCGCGGCGTTCCTGCCGCTCCTGCTACGCGGCCTCGCCGGGCCGGGGTGCCCGCAGCTCACCTTCGCCGACGAGGACGTCGCACAAGAAGACTTCCCGCCGCTGACCCGGGAGTACGACCTGGTCCTGGCTCACCGCCTCGACCACGCTCCGCCCTGGCCCCACACGGTGGGCGTCACCGCGTTGTTGCACGAACCGCTCGACGTCGCCATGCCGGAAGATCACCCGCTGGCCGGTAAGCGACGCCTCACCCCTCAGGACGTCGCCGGCCAGCCCTGGATCACCGTCCACGACGGCTTCCCGCTGATGGCCACCATCGAGGCCCTCGCCGCCGCCGCGAACCGCCGACTCGACATCCGTCACCGCATCAACGAATTCGCGGTGGTCGCCGAGGTCGTCGCCGCCGGTGGGGGACTCGCCCTGATGCCGCGCTGGACCGCGCGTCCCCACCCCGGGGTGGTCCTCAGACCGCTCAGCGGCGTACATGCCCGACGTCATATCGACGCGCTGCATCGCCCCGAGCGCACCGCACGAAGAGCCGTCCGGACTGTCCTCGCCCAGCTGCGGCGCGATGCCGCAACGATTCGGAGTGGAGAGAGCGACGCAGCCCCCGCCCGCTGAGGCGGCGCTGCGTTTGCGTGAAGACCCTCCTACGCCGGGAACTTCCTGTCCACCACCCGCCACGCGACCTCCAGCAGCACCGCCCCCGTCGCCGCGAGCCCCACCGCGCCCCACGGCATCGTCGTCCCCACCAGCTTCAACGCGAAGAAGTCCTGCAGCCACGGCACGACCAGCACGATCAGGAAGCAGGCCCCCATCGTCGCCACCAGGCACACCCGCCACCACGTGTACGGGCGGGCGATGATCGCCAGGACCCACATCGAGACCAGGAACAGCGTCAGCGTCGCCGCGCTCGTTTCCGCGTCCAGCGCGCCCGGGCCGCTGTAGTGCGAGCGGGCCAGCAGATAGGTGGCGAAGGTCGCCGCACCCGCGATCACGCCCGCCGGGATCGCGTACCGCATCACCCTGCGTACGAAGTGCGGCTTCGCGCGCTCCTTGTTCGGGGCCAGCGCCAGGAAGAACGCCGGTACGCCGATGGTCAGCGTCGACAGCAGCGTCAAGTGCCGTGGCAGGAAGGGGTATTCGACCTGGCTGCACACCACCAGGATCGCCAGCAGCACGGAGTACACCGTCTTGGTCAAGAAGAGCGTGGCGACCCGGGTGATGTTGCCGATGACCCGGCGGCCCTCCGCCACCACCGAAGGCAGCGTCGCGAAGCTGTTGTTGAGCAGCACGATCTGAGCCACCGCGCGCGTCGCCTCCGAGCCCGTGCCCATCGAGACACCGATGTCCGCGTCCTTCAGGGCCAGGACGTCGTTGACGCCGTCGCCCGTCATCGCGACGGTGTGGCCGTGGGACTGCAGCGCGCCCACCATGTCGCGTTTCTGCTGCGGGGTGACCCGGCCGAAGACCGCGTTGGAGTCCAGGGCCGTGGCCATCTCTCCGCGCTCCTCTGGGAGATGGCGCGCGTCCACCGTGTTCTGCGCGCCCGGCAGACCGAGCTTTCCGGCCACCGCGCTCACCGACACCGCGTTGTCGCCGGAGATGACCTTCGCCGAGACGTTCTGCTCGGCGAAGTACCGCAGTGTGTCGGAGGCGTCGGGCCGCAGCCGCTGCTCCAGTACGACCAGCGCCGTCGGCTCGGCTCCGGTCGCGACGGCCGGCGCGTCCAGCTCGCCCGCCGCCCGGGCCAGCAGCAGCACCCGCAGACCCTGCTGGTCGAGCTGCTCCATCTCGGCCAGGGCGGGATCGCCCGCCCGCAGCAGCACATCGGGCGCGCCCAGCAGCCAGGTGGAGCTCTCGCCGTTGCCCTCGCTGAAGCTGGCGCCGCTGTACTTGCGGGCCGACGAGAAGGGCAGCGACTCGGTGCAGCGCCAGTCCTCGCTGTCCGGATACGCATTGATGATCGCCTGGAGGGACGCGTTGGGCCGGGGGTCGGACTCGCCGAGCGCGCCCAGGACCTTACGTATGTACGTCTCGTCCGAGCCGCCCAGCGGCCGCACCTCGGTGACGTCCATGCCGCCTTCCGTCAGCGTGCCCGTCTTGTCGAGGCAGACGACGTCGACCCGTGCCAGCCCCTCGATCGCGGGCAGTTCCTGCACCAGGCACTGCTTGCGGCCGAGCCGGATGACGCCGATCGCGAAGGCGACCGACGTCAGCAGCACAAGCCCTTCGGGGATCATCGGCACGATGCCGCCGACGGTCCTGGCCACCGAGTCCTTGAAGTTGCTCTCCTTGACGACCAGCTGGCTGATGATGAGCCCGATCGCGGTCGGGACCATCATCCAGGTCACGTACTTGAGGATCGTCGAGATGCCGCTGCGCAGCTCGGAGTGGACGAGGGTGAACCGGGACGCCTCCTCCGCGAGCTGCGCCGCGTACGCCTCGCGCCCCACCTTCGTCGCCGTGAACGCCCCGCCGCCCGCGACCACGAAACTCCCGGACATCACCTTCTCGCCCGGCTGTTTGACGACCGGGTCGGCCTCGCCCGTCAGCAGAGATTCGTCGATCTCCAGGCTGTCCGCCTCCGCCACCTCGCCGTCCACGACGACCTTGTCGCCCGGCCCGAGTTCGACGAGATCGCCGAGGACGATCTCGGAGGTGGAGACTTCCGCGGCCACGCCGTCGCGTCGCACCGTCGGTCTGGCCTCACCGATGACCGCGAGCCCGTCCAGCGTCTTCTTGGCGCGCAGCTCCTGGATGATGCCGATGCCGGTGTTGGCGATGATCACGAAGCCGAAGAGGCTGTCCTGGATCGGCGCGACGAAGAACATGATCACCCACAGCACGCCGATGATGAGGTTGAAGCGGGTGAACACATTGCCGCGGACGATGTCGGCGGTGGAGCGCGAGGAGCGGACGGGTACGTCGTTGACCTCGCCGCGCGCGACCCGCTCGGCGACCTCCGCGGTGGTCAGCCCGGAAGGGCGCGGCACGATCGCTGATTTGGGTGGCTTCATCGGGTGCACGGGGTCGAGTTCGGCCCCCGCGTCGATGACGGGTCGGCCCGGCTCGGGGCCGTCCGTGTCGATCCTCGCCCGCTGCGTCATGGTTTCGACGGTACGGCCGTACGGACCGTCTCACCCGCCGAGTGCGCCGAAGTCAGACCCTGGTAGGACGCGAATGGTCCTCCGGCACTACAAGCGCCTCAAGGGTCACTTGCCTTCGTCGGTTGCGGCGGCCGCACCGCCGTCCGCCGCCTCGGCCGTGTCCGCCGCCTCCGCCGCCTCGGCCGCCTCTGCGGAGTGCGAGCGCTTGATCGCCGCCTCGCGGCCCCGTACGTACCAGATGCCGATCAGCCCCAGACCGGCGCCGGCCAGGCATGTCCACACCCACCACATGAGGTCGCGGTCTTCGAACCAGCTGTAGAAGGGGATCTGTACGAGGAAGAGGACGAACCAGAGGATCGTGCCGCCGATGATGGTGGCGACGACGGGCCCCTCCAGGGGCTCGGGTGCCTCGTGCTTGGGGGTCCACTTCGCCATGCGCACAGTGTAGGCGGCACCCGACCAGCCGTTCGGGCGCCGGTCGTTCCGTGGGTCTACGCGCGGAGATAGCACTCTCCGGCTGATGTGTTCATACTGAAACGGTTTGCCGTTGGCCTGATTTATTCGTGCAAACGTCCAAGCCCCCCGTACGACTGAGGTTCCGCATGCCCCTCACGGCCACCGTCCCGGTCGGCGCCCCGCGGCCGCCGGCTTCGGGTCAGCAGCCGCAGAACCAGCTGGACCGCTTCTTCAAGATCTCGGAGCGCGGCTCCACGGTCGCCCGCGAGGTACGCGGCGGATTCGCCACCTTCTTCGCGATGGCCTACATCATCGTGCTGAACCCGATCATCCTCGGCAGCGCGAAGGACATGTACGGCCACCAGCTCGACGGCGGCCAGCTGGTGACCGCCACCGTGCTCACCGCGGCCTTCTCCACGCTGCTCATGGGTGTCATCGGCAACGTCCCGATCGCTCTCGCGGCCGGCCTCGGCGTGAACACCGTCGTCGCCCTCCAGCTCGCGCCCCGGATGTCCTGGCCGGATGCGATGGGCATGGTCGTACTCGCCGGATTCGTCGTGATGCTGCTGGTCGCCACCGGTCTGCGCGAGCGCGTGATGAACGCCGTGCCGCGCAGCCTGCGCAAGGGCATCGCGATCGGCATCGGCCTCTTCATCATGCTGATCGGCCTGGTGGACTCGGGCTTCGTCTCCCGTATCCCGGACGTCGCCAAGACCACCGTCCCGATCCAGCTGGGCGCGGGCGGCCACCTGGACGGCTGGCCGGTTCTCGTCTTCGCCCTCGGCGCCCTGCTCACGCTCGCGCTGATCATCCGTAAGGTGCCGGGCGCGATCCTCATCTCGATCGTCGTGATGACGATCGTCGCGATGGTCGTCGACGCGGTGGCGACGGTCCCGTCCTGGGGCCTGACCACGCCGAAGTGGCCCGGCAATCCGGTCGCGTCCCCGGACTTCGGACTGGTGGGCGAGGTCAGCCTGTTCGGCGGCTTCGAGAAGGTCGGCTATCTGACGGGCGTGTTGTTCGTCTTCACCGTGCTGCTGTCCTGCTTCTTCGACGCGATGGGCACGATCCTCGGCGTCGGCGACGAGGCCAAGCTGATCGACAAGGACGGCGACTTCCCCGGCATCAACAAGGTGCTGTTCGTCGACGGCATCGCGGTCGCCTCGGGCGGCGCGACCTCGTCGTCCGCCACGACATGCTTCGTGGAGTCCACGGCGGGCGTCGGCGAGGGGGCACGTACCGGCCTCGCGTCCGTCGTCACGGGTGGGCTGTTCTCCGTGGCGCTGTTCCTCACGCCGCTCGCCACGATGGTCCCGTCCCAGGCGGCGACGCCCGCGCTGCTGGCGGTCGGCTTCCTGATCCTGGCGGGGTCGGTCCGGGACATCGACTGGAGTGACTTCACCGTCGCCGTCCCGGCGTTCCTGGCGATGGTGATGATGCCGTTCACGTACTCCATCACCAACGGCATCGGCATCGGCTTCATCGCCTTCAGCGTGCTGCGGCCGGCGGTCGGGAGGGGCCGCGAGGTGCCCGTCGCCATGTACGTGGTCTCTGCGGTGTTCGTCTTCTACTACGCAATGCCGGCGCTGGGCCTGACGTAAGGCGCACGCAGGGCGCTTCACGTACGCCCGTAGAACTCCTCTGTCTCGTCGACCGCCGCCTTGAAGCGTTCGTCGAAGTCATCGCGGACGAGCGTCCGGACCACGTAGTCCTGGACGCTCATTCCGCGTCTGGCGGCATGGTGCCTGAGACGGTCGAGCAGCTCACCGTCTATCCGGAGGCTGAGCACTGTCGATCCCATGTCAGCCAGGGTCGCCGTATCTCGGTGGCCGGTGCGTCACTTTCCGGATCTGTCTCACTCGTATAGGTGACGCAGCTATCCCCTGCGTGTCTGCTGCGCAGCTCCTGACCGCCTGCGGATACCGGCTGGTCTTTAGGCAGGGTAATGAGTTATGCTAACAAACATGCCTGCCCTGTCCCCTGGCAGCGACGCCGACGTCGCCGCCGTGAACGCTCTCCGCTCGGCCGTGATGCGGCTGAGCCGACGCCTGAAGCATCAGCGCGTCGACGAATCGCTGAGCCCCACCGAGATGTCGGTGCTCGGCACCCTCGCCCTCTGCGGCTCCGCCACCCCCGGCGAGCTGGCCCGCAAGGAGCATGTCCAGCCGCCGTCCATGACCCGGATAGTGGCCTTGCTCGAGGCGAAGGGACTGGTCCGGCTCGAGCCGCACCCCGATGACCGCCGGCAGAAGGTGGTCAGCCAGACCGAGCGGGCGGAAGCCATGCTCGAGGAGAGCCGCCGCAAGCGGAACGCCTGGCTGGCCTCGCTCGCAGAGGGTCTGGACGAGGACGAATGGGCGACGCTGCGTGCGGCCGCCCCCGTGCTGGAGAAGCTCGCACACCTGTAACCACAGCACCTTTGAGGAGGCGAACCCTTTTGAGTCCGGGACCCGGAGCAGACTCCGCACCCGCACCCGCCCCTACGAGAATGTTCAGCTCGCTGAAGATCCGTAACTACCGGCTCTTCGCCACCGGGCAAGTCGTCTCCAACACCGGCACCTGGATGCAGCGCATCGCCCAGGACTGGCTGGTACTGACGCTGACCGGATCCGCGTCCGCCGTCGGCATCACCATCGCGCTGCAGTTCCTGCCCATGCTTCTGTTCGGCCTGTACGGCGGGGTGCTCGCGGACCGCATGCCCAAGCGGCCGCTGCTGCTGGCCACTCAGGTCGCGATGGGCCTCACCGGCCTGGCGCTCGCCGTGCTCACGCTCAGTGGCCATGTCCAGGTGTGGCACGTCTACCTCACGGCCTTCCTGCTCGGCCTCGTCACCGTCGTCGACAATCCGGCGCGTCAGTCGTTCGTCGCCGAGATGGTCGGTCCTGAGCAGCTGGCCAACGCGGTCAGCCTCAACTCCGCGAACTTCCAGTCCGCGCGGCTGGTCGGTCCGGCCGTCGCCGGTGTGCTGATCACGGCCGTGGGCAGCGGCTATGCCTTCCTGCTGAACGGTCTGTCCTTCCTCGCGCCCATCGCGGGCCTGCTGCTGATGCGCAACAGCGAGCTGTACAAGGTCCAGCGCGCACCGCGCTCCAAGGGGCAGCTGCGGGAAGGGCTGAAGTACGTCGCGGGCCGCCCCGAGCTGATCTGGCCGATCGTCCTCGTCGGCTTCATCGGCACCTTCGGCTTCAACTTCCCGATCTGGCTCTCGGCCTTCGTGGACGACGTCTACCACTCGGGCGCGAGTACGTACGGCCTGCTCAACACGCTGATGGCGGCCGGCTCCCTGGCGGGCGCCCTGCTCGCCGCCCGGCGCGGCACCTCGCGACTGCGGGTGCTGGTGGGCGCGGCGATGCTGTTCGGCGGTCTGGAGATCGTGACCGCGTTCGCGCCGCAGTTCTGGATCTTCGCGGTGCTGATGGTGCCGATCGGGATGTTCGGCCTGACGGTCAACGTCACGGCCAACTCCAGCATTCAGATGGCGACGGAACCGGCCATGCGAGGCCGCGTGATGAGCCTGTTCATGATGGTCTTCGTGGGCGGTACGCCGGTGGGCGCGCCCCTCGTCGGCTGGATCACCGACACCTACGGACCGCGGATCGGCTTCGCGGCGGGTGGCGCGGTGGCCCTGGTCGCAGCGATCGGAGTCGGCGTGATGCTCGCCCGTGTGGGCGGGCTGCGCCTGAAAATAGATCTGCGGCGGGGACACAGACATGTGGAGTTCGTCCCGAGGGAGGAGCTGGCGACGGCGGCGTGAGCGGGCCGCGCGGCCGCGGGTGCGCCGGTTTTCGCGGCTCGGGCCTCGCGGTCGGTACGGCTCGGGCCTCGCGGTCGGTACGGCTCGGGCTCGTCCGTAGGAGACCGGCCGGCCCGTACCGTACCGCCCCCGTTTGGGTCAGACTCGGATCATGAGACTCTTCGCTGCCGTACTGCCGCCGGCCCCGGCCGTAGGTGAACTCGCCGTCGCCGTCGAGCGGTTGAGGGCCCTCCCTGGCGCGGACGGACTGCGCTGGACCGGCCGGGACGGCTGGCACTTCACGCTCGCCTTCATGGGCGAGGTGGACGACGGCCTGCTCCCCGAGCTGCACGAGCGGCTCGGGCGGGCCGCCCACAGGACCGCGCCCTTCCCACTGCGCCTCCACCGCGGCGGACGGTTCGGCCGACGGGCCCTGTGGGCGGGCGTGGCGGGCGGCCTGGAGGAGATGCGCATGCTCGCCGAACGCGCGGACGCCGCGGCCCGGCGGGCCGGGGTCAGCATGGCGGAGCACCGCCGCTACCACCCGCACCTCACGATCGCCCGCAGCCGCGACGACGCGGATCTGCGCCCGTACGTCGAGGCGCTCGACACCTTCGAGGGCGCGCCCTGGGAGGTGGCCGAGCTCGCGCTCGTACGCAGCAACCTGCCGGTGAGCGGGGTAGAGGGCGAGCAGCCGCGGTATGAGACGGTCGGGTCCTGGCCACTCGAACGGGCGAGTTAACCTCGTTGCGTGAACCCCAAGACCAGAAACCAGATCATGGCAGGCGTGCTCGTGCTGATCTTCGCGATCGTCGCCGTGGCGGCCGTGGTCGGTCGGTGACGTAACGCCGACCCCACCACGGCCGCGCCCCAGGCTTGTCAGGCCCTACCAGGCGAAGGCCTCGGGGGACGGCCCCGGCCCCGGGAAGATCTCGTCCAGCGCGGACAGCACCTCGTCGCTCAGCTTCAGCTCGACGGCGCGCAGCGCGGAGGCGAGCTGGTCCGCCGTACGCGGCCCGACGATGGGCCCGGTGACCCCGGGCCGGGTGAGCAGCCAGGCCAGCGCGGTCTCGCCCGGCTCCAGGCCGTGCTTCTCGAGCAGATCCTCGTACGCCTGGATCTGCGCACGGGTCTCGGCGTCGGCGAGGGCTTCCGCGGCCCGCCCGGAGGCGCGCCGTCCGCCCGCGGTCTCCTTCTTGATGACTCCGCCGAGCAGCCCGCCCTGCAGCGGCGACCACGGGATCACGCCGAGGCCGTACTCCTGCGCTGCTGGGATGACCTCCATCTCGGCACGGCGCTCGGCGAGGTTGTACAGGCACTGCTCGCTGACCAGGCCGTACGAGCCGAGGCGGCGGGCGGTCTCATTGGTCTGCGCGATCTTCCAGCCGGCGAAGTTGCTGGAGCCCGCATAAAGGATCTTGCCCTGCTGGATGAGGACGTCGATCGCCTGCCAGATCTCCTCGACGGGCGTGTCCCGGTCGATGTGGTGGAACTGGTAGAGGTCGATGTAGTCGGTCCGCAGCCGCTTGAGGCTGGCGTCGACGGCGCGGCGGATGTTCAGTGCGGACAGCTTGTCGTGGTTGGGCCAGGCCTCGCCCTCGGCGCCCATGTTGGCGTAGAGCTTGGTGGCGAGGACGACCTTGTCGCGTCGCTCGCCGCCCTTGGCGAACCAGCTGCCGATGATCTCCTCGGTGCGGCCCTTGTTCTCGCCCCAGCCGTAGACATTGGCGGTGTCGAAGAAGTTGATCCCCGCGCCGAGCGCGGCGTCCATGATGGTGTGGCTGTCGGCCTCTTCGGTGAGAGGCCCGAAGTTCATCGTCCCGAGGACGAGTCGGCTGACCTTGAGTCCGGTGCGTCCGAGCTGCGTGTACTTCATGAGATCAAGCCAACGCCTTCGAGCGCGCTCGAGGCAAGGGCGGACGGGGTCAGTCGCGGGGGAATTCGCCGGTGGTGAGGGTGAGGCCGACGGGGGTGCAGGTGAGGTCGATGTCCGTGCCGAAGGCGACGGTCGTCTCACTCGCGTACTCATCGCCCTTGGGCTGGGTGTAGAGGTGGCACCTGCCTTGGTAGGGGTCGGCGATCAGATAGACGGGGACCTGGGCGGTGGCATACGCGGCCAGCTTCGGCCCGTAGTCGTTGGCACCGGTGCTCTTGGAGATGACCTCCGCCACGAACCGGACATCCTCGTATCGCCAGTTGCCCGAGTCGGTCTTGACGGCACCCTCGGCCAACAACGTCACGTCCGTCGCGAACCCGTTGAGGTTGCCGGGGTAGTCGATGCGGACGTCGGACTTCAGGCGCTTCCTCGGGTACTTGGACCGCAGCTGTTCGATAATGTCCAGGATGATCTCCCAGTGAGTATCCCGTTGCGGCGACATGTAGATGGCCCCCTCGACGATCTCGGCCTTGTAGCCCTCGGGGACTGACATCTGCTCGAACATCTCGTCCAAGATCTGCTCGTTGATGTTGTCGGCCATCGTGATCCTGTCGTCAAGAACGCTCACTGTGGCACTCCTCCCCACTGCTGCGTGGCTGCATGCAGTCGCCGCGTACAACGATACGCACGGTGACAGTGACACGCCGTGGCGAGAACTGGTCACGCGCCGCCGAACCAGCCCGCGGCGTCGAGTCGGAAGGCGCCGGCAGGGACGACCGTACGCAGGGACTCCTCGATCTCGCGTACGCGCCCCGCGCCGAGCGCGTCCGCCCACTCCGCGCGCAGTTCGTCGAAGATCGCGGCCGAGCGGGCGAGGACGTCCACTCCGCGCGCGGTCAGCCGGATCAGCTTCCGGCGCGCGTCGGCCGGGTCGTCGGCGCGCTCGGCGTAGCCCAGGGCGACGAGGCGGTCGACCGTCTTGCCGGCGGCCTGTTTGGAGACCCCGAGCCGCCGCCCGATCTCGCTGGCCGTCACGCCGTGCGCGCCGATCGCCTGCATGGCGAAGCCGTGCGCGGGCCGTACGTCCGGGTGGCCCTGCGCGGCCAGCTCGGAGTGGAGCCGGTCGATCAGGGAGCGGAACCCGGCGAAGAGCAGCAGGGGCAGCTCGTAACCCGGTGCGGCGGCTGGGGTGTTGCGCACTTCGACAACCTGGTTTACCTTTTTGTCGTCAACCACGTTGTCGATTATAGGAGCTGCCGCATGTTCGCTGAACACACCCTGGACTCGGCGCCCGCCGCTTCGCGCCGCGTCATGGAGTCGACGGTGAAGCGCCTGGGGCACTTGCCGCCGGCCGTCGCCAGACTCGCCTCCTCACCCCACCTGCTGGACGGTTTCCTGAAGCTCAGCGCGATGTTCGAGCAGACGACTCTGGACCCGGTCGCCCGCGAGGTGGTCGTCATGACGGTCGCGGCCCGGAACGAGTGCCATGTGTGCGTGGCGATGCACACCGGCAAGCTGCGCGCGCTGGGCGCGGAGGAAGGGCTGATCGCCGCGCTGTGCGAACAGAAGCCGCCGGCCGACGAACGCCTCGAAGCGGTACGGCAGTTCACGCTGGAGGTGCTGCGTACGGCAGGAGGCGTGGGTGACGAGGAGCTG
Organism: Streptomyces sp. NPDC002870; assembly: GCF_042888505.1. Taxonomy (NCBI): domain Bacteria; kingdom Bacillati; phylum Actinomycetota; class Actinomycetes; order Kitasatosporales; family Streptomycetaceae; genus Streptomyces; species Streptomyces sp. NPDC002870. Next base: position 149,009 of record NZ_JBIAPW010000012.1, on the reverse strand, counting down.
GGGGCGTTTCTGGCGCACGGCTACACCGAGCAGAACGCGCTGGAGGTGGTCATGGGCATCGGGACGTACACGATGTCGACGCTGGCGAACCGGCTTACACGCGCTCCGCTTCGGTAGCGGCCGAATTTGGTCGGTGCAGGCCAAAATTCATGGCGAACGTCCTTGCCTTCTCAGGACGCCCGTGCCCCAATGCAACTGTCACTGACTGCCCATCAGACACAGAGCGGTCGGCGCCGGAATCGAGCCCCTGGGCGATCCCCAGCACCCCCACCCCATGGATCCCGCGAGTCCGCGAGCCGCGCAGTGGCAGTCGGCGACGCCAGCCCGCAAACCCCCACATGAAGGCGGCACCCATGAGGCACGGCAGACTCGGAATCGGCGCATTACTGGGCATCGGCGTGATGGCGGCAGGTTCGCTCGCCATGGCGCCCACCGCGAACGCGGTGGCGCCGCAGACGGCCACCATCTCCTTCGACTGCGGTTCCTTCGGCTCGGGGACGGCGACGCTCACGGCCACTCAGGACGGCACGGCCGCGACCATCAGCGTGTCCACTTCGGCCATCAAGTCCCCCATCAACATCTCGGCGAACTCGGTCAAGTCGACCCTCGCCCTGACCAACAACGGCACCGGCACGTCGACGTTCACCGGCAATGCCAACCCGGCGATCCCCGCCGGGGGCGATGTGTCCACCGGCCCCCTCAGCGGGACGGTCGCCGCGGGCGACAGCCTGGAGGCGAAGTCACTGACGGTCGTGGTCTTCGGCATCACCGCGACCTGCAACGCCACGTCCGCGCAGACTCCCGGCCCGTTCGTGTTCTGACGGCCGGACGAGCGACCCGGGGCGGCGTCACGCGCGCGCGTGGCGCCGCCCTGGACGGGTGGCCCCCAAGAGGCGAGGACCACAGATGCGCGCGGTATCCCGCGTAAGGTCGTCAGGGCCCGGTCGGCGCCTGGCGCGAGCTGCCGCCGCCGGTCTTCGCAGTGTCGGTGATCAGGTCCAGGACCGACCGTGGCGGGGCTTCCAGCAGTGCCGTCAGATCGCCTTCCCGCTGCTCCAGCAGTCCGGCGTTGACGTTGGAGAACGCTGAGATTGTGTGGGTCACCTGATACGGCTCGAGGCCGCCGGCGGTCAGCACGGCCCGTACATCGGCCAGCGATGCCGCCTCGTACCGGACCGGGCGGCCCAAGGCCCCGGCCAGCGCCCCCGCGATGTCCTCCCCGCCGACGGCGCTCACGCCTTCCAGCTCATAGGTGCGCCCTGCGTGCCGACTGCGGCCCCCGGCGCGGAGGTCGGCGTCTGTCCCGACGGCGATCCGTGCGGCGATGTCGGCAAGGTCTTCCCGGGCGACGACCGACATCCGGCCGGTGCCCATCGGTGCGGCGAACACGCCGCTTTCTGCGGCCGACTCCGCGGAGGCGAGCGCAAGCCCTGCCGGTATCTCCGCGTACAGCCCGTTGCGCAGGATCGTGACGTCGAGCGGGGCGTCGGCGAGTCGGGCCTCGGTCCAGCGGTGCGGCAGCGCGATGGTGAGTCGATCACCCGAACCGGCCAGGCTGGTGTAGATCACGTGCTTGATCCCGGCTGCCGCCGCCGCACGGATCACTGCGCAGACCGCCGAGCGCGCCGGATGCACCGGTGACGAGAATCACGAGATACCCCTACTGTGGTTCTGTTCGGTAACCAGCCCCAGCATCGCGACCAGTGGCCACGCCCGTAAGGAGGCACTCTCATGTCGGTCGGGCACAATGCCGTAACCGCCCAGGTCAGCGGCATCGCGGCCGTCGGCCCCTGTGACGGCGACGACTGCGGCATCCGCGATGTTCTCGACCGGATCGGCGACAAGTGGTCGGTGCTGGTCATCGCCGAACTTGCGAAGGGCGTGCACCGTTTCCGCGAGCTGCAGCGCGCGATCCCAGGGATCTCCCAGCGGATGCTGACCCTGACCACCCGCCGGCTCTGCCGCGACGGGCTGGTCGAGCGGACCGCGTACGCGACGATCCCGCCGCAGGTGGATTACCGGCTGACCGCGACGGGCCAGAGCCTGGCCGGGGCTGTGCTCGGACTCGCCGACTGGGCTCGCGAACACAAGGACGTGATCGCAGCGTCACGGCAGCAGTGGGACGCCGAACACTCCGACGACCGCGGCTGAAGACGCGTCCCCCGACGACCGCGGCCGAAGACGCGTCCGGGCGGTCCGGGCGGAGTGCATCCCGGGTGCTGAGGTTGCTCCAACACCCCTTCGTCGTACAAGTGTTGCAGTATCCGGGGACCGTAACGGCGTCGTCGCGGGTCGAGGACTTGCCTTCCCCCGGCCCGCTCACCTCGCGCATGGTGATCGCACAGCCGCTCACCACGGGGCCCGGGGCATCCGCCGCCGTCCCCATCCATGCAAAGGGGACACACCATGGCTTCCACCCTCCGCGCCAAGTCCTTTCTCGTCGCCGCCGCGTTCCTCGCGGGTACCACGCTGCTGACGGCCTGCCAGGGCGACACCGAGGGCGCAGACTCCTCGTCGAAGACCGGCGCCGCCGCGGCGGCGGGCGACTCGCAGAAGGGCGGCGCCTCCGCAGCGCCGGTGGGGGCGGCGGCGAAGTCCAAGGGGGTCAGCGGGACCTTCGCCGGCGGGACGGTGGAGTATCTGGCGCCGGGCAAGCACATCGTCAATGCCAACGGCAAGGAGCAGCAGTTCTGGGTCGCCGAGGACACCAAGGTCTACGGCGCGGGCACCATCTGCGGCAAGCTCAACCCTGCCGCCGACACCCCCTGCACGGTCGACGATCTGGAGAAGGCCCTCAAGAGCGGGTCGATCGCCGCGGACGTGGTCATGAAGGACGGCATCGCCAGCAAGGTCACCGAGCGCCCGGCACCGGACGAGGGCCCCGCGGTCGACGACAGCGGGAGCGGCTCCGGCGCCGGCGCCCCGGAGTCGGCAATCGACGGCATCAACAAGGGCAAGGGCGTCAACGGCACCTGGTTCGGCAACGTGAAGTACCTGGCGCCGGGCAAGTTCACCGTCTCGGACATGAAGGGGACCGAGCAGCAGTTCTTCGTCGCCGAGGGCACCGAGATCTGGGGCTACGGCGGCATCTGCGGCGACGAGAACGGCGGTGAGGGCGGCCAGGCCGGCATCGAGTGCACCGAGGAAGAGCTGAAGGCGGCCACCAAGGGCACCGGCGTGTCCGCCGAGGTCGTCATCGTCAACGGCATCGCCACCACCATCCGCGACGACCACTGACCTCACACGCGGCTGACGGGCGTGTACGGTCCGCCCAAGCCCCAGCCCTGGTGCATCGCCCCCGCGAACGCCGCCGCCAGCTTGTGTTCACCCGACGGGCCCGGGTGCGTCCCGTCGTATGTGTCCCTGTCGATGGCGTACGACTCCGGGCGCGACGCCAGCAGCAGAGGCGAGGACGGCTCGTCCAAATCCGCGACCGACTTGGCCAGCAGTTCGTTGAAGCGGTCGCACTCCGCCGCGAAGGGGGCGTCCGAGCGGGCCCGGATGTTCGGGATGACGGGCAGCAGGACGAAGCGCACACGCGGGTTGGCGGCACGGGCCTCTGCGATGAAATGCCGGGCGTTCAGGGCGGTTTGGGCGCTGTCCGTGTAGAAGCCGAGGTCTATCAGGCCGAGCGAGACCAGCAGTGTGTCGGCCTGCTCCGCGGCGACCGTCTCCCGGACGACCGGCGCCATGTGCAGCCAGCCCTCTCCCCAGCCCGCGAGGTGCCTGCGGGCGTCGGCGGGGAAAGCGGGGTCCGCGTACGAGGTGCCGACGGGGGCGTCGGCGACGGTGTCGTACAGCTCGGTGCGCGGGCCGACGATCTCGTACGGGCCGTCGAAGGACGTGGCCAGGTGCTGCCACATGCGGTAGCGCCAGGTGTAGTCGCCAGCGCGTCCGATGGTCATGGAGTCGCCGACGAACATGAAACGCATGGGCGCAATCATGGCCGATCATGCCGTGCACCTGCGATGTGAGGCTGGACACGGGCGGTGCCGACGCAAGGGGCGGCCGGGACGTCGGCGTTGCCGGCTGATCGCGTCGTGGCAGGCTGGGGCCATGCGCTCGCTTCCGTACGTCACCGGGGCCGCCGCCGCTGCCGCCGTGGTGGTGCTCGCCGCCGCCCCCGTCGCCGCCGACGACTCCGGGTTCACGATCCAGGACTCGCGGATAACGGAGTCCAGCGGGCTCGCCGCCAGCCGGGTGCACCCGGGGATCTACTGGACGCACAACGACCAGGACGAGCCGCGGGTCTTCGCCGTCGACTCCAAGACCGGCGAGACGGTCGCGACGATCACCCTGAGCGGGGTCGGGAAGCCCAGGGACATGGAGGCCATCTCGGTCGGGACGGACGGGAACGTCTACGTCGGGGACATCGGCGACAACCTCAACGGCAGCTGGGACCACGTCTGGATCTACCGTTTCACGGAGCCGAAGACGCTCAAGGACATGACCGTCCGCGCGAAGCAGTACACCGTGAAGTACGCGGACGGCGCGCGGAACGCCGAGGCGATGATGGTCCATCCCAAGACCGGCCGCGTCTACATCGCGTCGAAGAACGAGGACGGTGGCGGGCTGTACGAAGGGCCCGAGACCCTGAGCCCCACCCGGACCAATGTCTTCCGGCGGATGGGGGAGGTGCCGTGGGTGACGGACGGCGCCTTCTCGCCGGACGGGAAGGAGCTGGTGCTGCGCTCGTACTTCAGCGCGCGCGGGTACGAGTGGAAGAACCGCGGGCTCGGGGCCGACCACCGGGTGTCGGCGCCGATTCAGGGCCAGGCCGAGTCCGTGACGTACACCGCTGACGGCAAGGCGCTGATGTTCGGGTCGGAGGGGGAGCAGAGTGAGGTGAAGCGGGTCCCGCTCGGCAAGGAATCCGTCTCGGAGGGGGGAAGCAAGTCACCGTCCGAGAACGGGAGTCCGGCCGCAGAGGACAGCGACAGGAGCAGCTTCATGTATGGGCTCATCGTCCTGGCCGGCGCCACCGCGCTCGTCTTCGGGGTGAAGCGGCTGCTGCGCCGCGACTGAGCCGACCTCGCGAACCCGACGCACCCGGACACCGGCCGAGCACTCCCGTACGCGAATGAGGGGCCCGGCGGCGTGATGCCGCCGGGCCCCTCACTCGTAGACGTTGACGCAGACGTGACCCGCAAGCCTCAGAGCTTCTCGATCACGTAGTCGACGCACGCCGTCAGAGCCTGCACGTCCGCCGGGTCGATCGCCGGGAACATCGCCACCCGCAGCTGGTTCCGCCCCAGCTTGCGGTACGGCTCCGTGTCGACGATGCCGTTCGCGCGCAGCACCTTCGCCACCGCCGCCGCGTCGATCTCGTCCGCGAAGTCGATCGTGCCGATGACCTGCGAGCGCTTCGCCGGGTCCACCACGAACGGCGTCGCGTACTTCGACGCCTCGGCCCATCCGTACAGGTTCCGCGACGACGTCGCCGTGCGGCGGACCGACCAGTCCAGACCGCCCTGGGTGTTCAGCCAGGTCAGCTGCTCGTTCAGGAGGAAGAGCGTGGCCAGCGCCGGGGTGTTGTACGTCTGGTTCTTGCGGGAGTTGTCGATCGCCGTCGGCAGCGAGAAGAACTCCGGTACGTGGCGGCCCGAGCCGTGGACACGCGCGGCGCGCTCCAGCGCGGCCGGCGAGAAGACGCCGATCCACAGGCCGCCGTCCGAGGCGAAGGACTTCTGCGGGGCGAAGTAGTAGACGTCCGTCTCTGCGATGTCGACCGGCAGCCCGCCCGCGCCCGACGTGGCGTCGACCAGGACCAGCGCGCCCTCGTCCGCGCCCGCGACCCGCTTGATGGGGGCCGCGACGCCGGTGGAGGTCTCGTTGTGGGTGAAGGCGTAGACGTCGATGCCCGCCTCCGCCTCGGGGTCCGGGTGTGTGCCCGGGTCGGAGGCGATGACCGTCGGCTCGGCCAGCCATGGCGCGAGCTTCGACGCCTTCGCGAACTTGGAAGAGAACTCGCCGAAGGACAGGTGCTGGGACTTGTTCTCGATCAGGCCGTGTGTCGCGATGTCCCAGAAGGCGGTGGAGCCGCCGTTGCCCAGGATCACTTCGTAGCCCTCGGGGAGCTGGAAGAGGTCGCGTACGCCGTCGCGCACCGCGCCGACCAGGTTCTTGACCGGGGCCTGGCGGTGGGACGTGCCGAGGAGGGATGTGCCGGTCGCGGCCAGGGCGTCCAGCGCCTCCGTACGCACCTTGGAGGGGCCCGCGCCGAAACGGCCGTCGGCGGGCTTGATGTCAGCGGGAATCTGGATCTCAGCCACGTTCCGGAGCGTATCGGGTCGAGGGACGCGGCGGAGATGCGGTCCGGCCGATGAGACGGGCTCCCTGGTCCTGACCTGCGCGTCAGTCGCCCTTGCGGTCCTGACCGCGGTCACCCTTGTGGTCCTGACCGCGGTCGTCCTTAGGGTCTGCCTCGCCCAACGACAGCGCGTGCAGATACTCCACGAGCGCGATCAGCACGAACTTGCTGGAGGAGTGATCGCGGGCGTCGAACTCCACCAGCGGCACCTCCGGGCCCAGTGCCAGCGCCTCGCGTATCTGCTCCTCGCTCCGCAGCGGGCCGCCGAAGTCGTTGACGGCGATGATGAAGGGCATGCCGTGGTGTTCCAGGCGGTCCAGTGCGTACCAGGCGTCGGGCAGCGAGCGGGTGTCGACGAGGACGACCGCGCCGAGCGTGCCGTCGAAGAGGCGGTCCCACAGGAACCAGAAACGTTCCTGGCCGGGCGCGCCGAAGAGGTACAGGACGCTGCGCTCGTCGATCGTGATCCGGCCGAAGTCCAGGGCGACGGTGCTGGAGCCCTTGGCGCGTACCCGACAGGTGTCGTCCAGCGTGCGGCCCGCGCGGCTCACCCCCTCCTCCGTGTGCAGCGGGCGGATCTCGCTGGCGGAGCGGACCATCGTCGTCTTGCCGACTCCGAAGCCGCCCACGACGGCGATCTTCAGGGCATCGACGGTCGTCCCGGGGAGCGCGGGGTGGGGCTGCGCCGGGGGGACCGCCCGCGTGACGCGGGTCATTGGTTCTGCGCGGTGCCGGTCATCGAGTGTTGCCTTCCGGGGTGGCGAGGGCGTAACTGGAGCCGTTTGTTCCTGATCAAGTGGTCGTCACTATAGGAGAGTTGACGAGCGCAATTGCGGAATTCCTGTGGGCATTTCCGCGGGCGCCGCGGCGCAATGGGCGCGAGCGGCACGTTTCCTGCCGGTGTGATGTGAGTGACAGGGGCATCCTGAGACACATGGCTGAACAGCGACAGGCGGGGCGAGGCGGGGCGAGCCGGCGCGAGACCGGCGAGCTGGCGCGGGAGCTATCGAAGGCGGTGCGCGGTGAGGTGGACTTCACCACGGCCACCCGGGCCCTGATGACCATGGACGCGTCCAACTACCGGCGCGTACCGGTCGGCGTCGTGACGCCGCGCGACGCGGAGGACGTGGCCGCCGCCCTGCAGGTGTGCAGGCGGCACGGCGTGCCGGTGGTGCCGCGCGGCGGCGGTACGTCGATCGCCGGGCAGGCCACCGGCATCGGCGTGGTGCTGGACTTCACCCGCCATATGAACGAGGTGCTGGAGCTGGACACGGCCGCCCGTACGGCGGTGGTGCAGCCCGGCGTCGTACTGGACACGCTGCGCGATGCGGTACGGCCCGACGGGCTGACGTTCGGGCCGGATCCGTCCACGCACAACCGGTGCACCCTCGGCGGGATGATCGGCAACAACTCCTGCGGCGCGCACTCGGTGGCCTGGGGAACGACCGCCGACAACGTCCGTGGCCTGTCCGTCGTGACGTACGGCGGGGACGAACTCCGCCTCGGCCAGGGCTGGGAGGGCGGTGCCCCCACCGGCCTGCGGGAACTCGTCGGACGAAACCTGGCGCTGCTGCGGACGGGGTTTCCGGACGGGCTGCCACGCCGAATCTCCGGATACGCGCTGGATGCCCTGCTGCCCGAGAGGGGCGTCGATCTGGCGCGGGCGTTCTGCGGCAGTGAGGGCACGCTGGGGGTGGTGACGGAGGCGGCCCTGCGCCTGGTCGACGCGCCGCGTGCGCGGGCGCTCGCCGTCCTCGGATACCCCGACGAGAGCGCGGCGGCCGACGCTGCGCCCGGGCTGCTGGCGCACCGGCCGCTGACCGTCGAGGGCATGGCCGAGGACCTGGTGCCCCACGCGCACGGGCTGCCGCGCGGCGGGGCCTGGCTGTTCGTGGAGATGGGCGGCGACACGGCGGCACAGGCGCGGGCCGCCGCGGCCGGGATCGTGCGGGCGGCGGACGCGCTGGACGGCACGGTGGTGGACGACCCGGCGGGCATGCGGGCGCTGTGGCGGGTACGGGAGGACGCGGCGGGGACGGCGACGCGGACCGCCGAGGGCGGCGAGGCCTGGCCGGGGTGGGAGGACTGCGCGGTGCCGCCGGCCCGGCTGGGGGCGTATCTGCGGGACTTCCGGGCGCTGCTCGCCGAGCACGGCCTGAGCGGCACGCCGTACGGACACTTCGGCGACGGCTGCATTCACGTCCGTATCGATTTCGACCTGATGAGCGCGGAGGGCGTGGCCCGCTTCCGGACCTTCTCCGTCGACGTCGCGGAACTCGTCGTCGCGCACGGCGGCTCGCTGTCGGGCGAGCACGGCGACGGGCAGGCGCGCGCGGAGCTGCTGCCGAAGATGTACGGCGACGAACTGGTCGCCCTCTTCGGCCGGTTCAAGGACGTGTGGGACCCGGCCGGCGGCATGAACCCGGGGATACTCGCCCGCCCCGACCGGCTCGACTCCAATCTCCGCTTCTCCGTCCTGCCGAAGAAGCCGGTGGAGGTGGCGTATGGCTATCCGGACGACGGCGGGGACTTCGCGGGGGCGGTACGCAGGTGTGTCGGCGTCGCCAAATGCCGTACCACCGACGCGGGTTCGGGCGGCGGTGTCATGTGCCCTTCCTTCCGGGCGACGGGCGAGGAGCAGCACTCCACGCGCGGGCGGGCCCGGCTGCTGCACGAGATGCTGGCGGGCGAGGTCGTACGCGACGGCTGGCGCTCGACGGAGGTGCGCGACGCCCTCGACCTGTGCCTCTCCTGCAAGGGGTGCCGCAGCGACTGCCCGGTGGGCGTCGACATGGCCACGTACAAGGCGGAGTTCCTGCACCACCACTACGCGGGCCGGGTTCGGCCCGCGTCTCACTACACGATGGGCCGTCTGCCCCTCTGGCTGCGGGCGGCCGCTCCCTTTGCCCGCGTGGTCAACGCGGTGGCGCGGGTGCGCCCGCTGGCGGCGCTCGCGAAGCGGTTGGGCCAAATCGCCCCGGAGCGTTCACTTCCCACGCTCGCGCCGGTGACCTTCCGGCGCTGGCTGCGGGAGCACATGGGTGACCGGACGGAGATCCTGGCGAAGAACCGCACGGCGGTGCTGTGGCCGGACACCTTCACCGACCACCTGTCGCCGTCCGTCGGCCGGGCGGCGGTGAAGGTGATGGAGGCGGCGGGCATCGGCATCGTGCTGCCACCGGCCCGGGTCTGCTGTGGCCTGACGTACGTCTCCACGGGCCAGCTCGACCGCGCGCGTGCCGTCATGCGCCGGACGCTGGACACGGTGGAGCCGCTGCTGGAACTGGGCGTGCCGGTGGTCGTCCTGGAGCCGAGCTGTGCGGCGGCGCTCAAGACGGACCTGCCGGAACTGCTGGCCGACGACCTCCGGGCGGCCCGCTTGGCGGCATCGGTCCGGACCTTCGCCCAGGCGCTGGAGGAGTGCGCCCCGGACTGGTCCCCGCCGCGCCTGGACCGGGCGGTGGCCGGCCAGACGCACTGCCACCAGCATGCGGTGCTCGGGGACGCGGCGGAGCGCCGCTTGCGTGAACGGGCCGGGCTGGTGGGGGAGTTGAGCGGGGGCTGCTGCGGCCTGGCGGGGAACTTCGGCTTCGAGAAGGGCCACTACGCCGTGTCGGTGGCGTGCGCGGAGGACCAGCTGCTGCCGGCGGTGCGGGCGGCCGGGGAGGGGGCGGAGCTGCTGGCGGACGGGTTCTCGTGCCGTACGCAGCTGGAGCAGCTGGAGGGGAGGCGGGCGAGACATCTCGCGGAGGTGCTGGCGGAGGGCCTTGCGGAGGGTTGGGAAGTCACCCGATCGTGAGCTCGTCGACGGTGAGCTCTTCGACCAGCGGCGGGTCCTGGGTGAAGTCGCTGTAGCGCACCCAGGTCGGCCGGACCCGCACGTGCGTGATGCCCGGCCAGGCGAGACGGTCCCGGCCGTCCGGGTACGCGGTGAAGTAGCACGCCTGAATACGCTCGAGCTCGGAGCCGGTGGGGAAGTCCGCGACACCCTCGATCTGCGCGGTGATCGCGTCGTCCCAGCCGATCACGAGCGCGATGCGGGGGTCGGTGTGCAGGTTGAGGCACTTGCGCGTCGTCTCGACGGTGTCGAACACGATCTCGAGCTCGTCGCTGACCGCGTATCCGACGACCGCGGCCTGGGGTCCTCCGTCCGACGCCACGGACGCCTGGACGGCGAGCTTGTACCTGCGAAGGAACCACATCAGCTCGTCGCGCTTCATGAGCCCTCTCTACCACGGGCGGGACGGCGCAGCGGGCAGCCCGGATCGGGCGCGGTGCGGGTTGGTGAGCACGTCACGAGCGCGAGGGAGAGGAACGCGGGGCGTTCGAGGTAGAAGCCGAGGGATACGTCGCCGCCCCAGCGGAGTGTCCCGGCGGTGGAGTTGACCAGCGCGGCCAGGCGGGCGCTGTCCCGGTCCGAGTCGGAGCCGAAGCGGGGCGCGTACTCGACCAGTCGCTCGCCGAGCCAGCCCGCGGCTTCCTCCGGCTCCTCCCATGTTCCCAGGACCAGGCTTCTGGGCTTCATGAGCCAGTGAGGGATTTCGAGGGGCGGCAGATCGGAGACGGGGACTCCACGACGACGTCGCGGTACCGCTGGATCAGCTCGGGTCTGCTGCCGGCCGGGGGGCGGTTCGGGGTGTGGGGGACGACGCAGGCCTTCCTGGTCGAACCGCTGTTTCTGGCCGGTCCACAGATAGCCGTGGTGGTGCACCCTGCGCCCCGTTCCGTGTGGTTGGAGGCCTCGGCCCCCAGGGGGCAGGTCAATCTTGGACAGCTTGGACGGAGACATGAGTGCGCTGCGGGCCACCGCTTTGGCCTCCTTCCCGGATGCCTCTCGCAGTGCCCGCAGTGCGGCTCCAAGCTGCGTTCTGTTCACTTGCCGTGCTTGGCCCACCAGTCGGTGAACGGCTCTGAATGAGCCAGCGCCACCTCCCGATATTCGGCGAACTCGCTTGCTCGCCCGGCATCGAGGACTTCTGCGCCGAGGAACGCCCCGGTCTCGTCATACTCCAAAACGGCTGTATCCGTCGAATCGAAGAGCCAGAAGTCGGGAACGCTCTCAAGAGGATTCGGCTGCTCAGTCGTGTCCAGGATGAAGAACTCCTCGCCCCCGCTCATGTTCTTCTGGTAGCCCCAGCCGAGTTCAAAGCGAAGGTAGGGGGTCAGCGGGCGGCACAGGACATGCACGCGATACACGCGCTTTCCCCTGCTCACGTGCGATTGCAGCTCGGCGACCCAGTCCGCGTTGTAGCCCTCAGGCTGCGACTCGGCCGCCATGAATGACTGGAAGGCGTCAATGTTTCCGGACTTGCTGTAGTCGTCCAGGGTCTCCAGTCGGAAGGCTTCCCGCTCGAAGGTATCGAACAGCTCCGCGAACGTCCTAGATGAGCTGCTCACGAATCGCCCTCCGAATAAGCTCCATCGGGATTTCCACGAGAGTCTCACGGGCAGGAATGCGCAGTCCGTGGTCGGCGGGCGTCTCCCCTTGCACCAGCTACTGCGGAGCCGCCACCTCCCGGGCCAACGCCGCCAGTTGAGGGATCGCCGGATGCGGCGCCGTCTCGCGCCACGCCAGCAGTACCGGCGCCGGTGGCGCGTCCGACAGCGGGAGGTACGCGACCCCCGGGTGCGGGTGCATCTCCGCTGTGGAGGCCACCGACGCCCCCGCCCCCCGGCCCGCCGCGATCGCCGTCAGCCAGTCGTCCGTGTTCGCGACCGTGAGCACCCTCGTGGGGCGGGACTCCAGGGGCCAGAGGTCCAGCGTCGTCAGGCCCGAGACCGGGTTCAGGATCACCGGTCCCGCCGCCAGGTCCGCGAGTGCCAGAGAAGCACGCGCCGCCAGGGGGCCGTCCGACGTCACCGCCGCCACCCGGGGTTCCGTGAAGAGGAGTTCGGTCACCAGTCCGGGGGTGTCCACCGGGCCGCGCAGGACCGCCGCGTCGACCTCGCCGCGGGCGAGGCCCGCCGTGCGGTCGTCGATGCGGAGGAGTTCCAGCGGGGTGTCCGGGTGCTCCTGGTGCCAGCGGCGCAGCAGTGGGGTGGTGTACGGGCCGAAAGCGGACCAGGCGTGGCCGAGCCGCAGTGGCCCGCGGCGCAGCCGGTCCACGTCCAGGGCGTCGTCGAAGGCGGCGACCGCTGCCGCCGCCTTGTCGCGGAAGACCAGGCCCTCCGCGGTGAGGGCGAGATGATGGGTGGAGCGGTCCACGAGCCGGGTGCCGAGGTGCTTTTCCAGCGCGGCCAGCGACCGGGAGACCGCGGGCTGAGTGATGTGCAGCCGGGCCGCCGCCCTGGTCACGCTGGACTCTTCCGCGATGGCCAGGAAGCAGCGGAGATGGCGTAGCTCGATGCTCATGCACGTGGAGCATAACGGCAGCCCAATAAGCATTTCACGCAGCGCGCGAAGACCCGTAGCGTGGAGGGCGTCGGCCGAAAGGCATCGAGGGAGGTTTCCGGTGGACGAGTCTCGCCGCACCGTCGTCCCCAACGAGCCGGAAGCCGCCGCGGCCTTGGAGGGTGCTGTCGCCCTGGAGGGTGCCGCCCGTGCGCCGGGCTCCCGGCGCACCGTCGGGCCCGTCGCGCTCGTCGTCGCCGGTGCGCTCTCCGTCCAGTTCGGCGCGGCCATCGCCGTACTGCTTATGCCGCGGGCCGGAGCCCTCGGCGTCGTCACCCTCCGGCTCGTCCTCGCCGCGCTCGTCCTGCTCGTCGTCTGCCGGCCGCGGCTCCGCGGGCATTCGCGCGCCGACTGGGGCACCGTGGTCGCCTTCGGTGCCGCCATGGCCGCCATGAACGTCCTCTTCTACCAGGCGGTCGACCGCATCCCGCTCGGCGCGGCGGTCACCTTCGAGGTCCTCGGACCGCTCGCGCTCTCGGTGATCGTCTCGCGGCGGCTGGTCAACCTCGTCTGGGCGGGCCTGGCCCTTGTCGGCGTGGTCCTGCTCAGCGGCGGCGGCTTCGACCGGCTCGACCCCGTGGGCGCGCTCTTCGCGCTGTCCGCGGGCGCGATGTGGGCCGCGTACATCGTCTTCAGCGCCCGCACCGGCCGGCGGTTCCCGCAGGCCGATGGACTCGCGCTGGCCATGGCGGTGGGAGCCGTGCTGAGCCTGCCGCTCGGGATCGCCGAGGCCGGATCGAAGCTGATCGTGCCGTCCACGCTCGGGCTCGGCCTCGCCGTCGCGGTGATGTCGTCCGTCCTCCCGTACACCCTGGAGCTGCTCGCGCTGCGCCGGCTGGCCGCCCCGACCTTCGCGGTGCTGATGAGCCTGGAGCCGGCGATCGCGGCGACGGCCGGGTTCTTCCTACTGCATCAAGCCCTTTCCGCGCTGGACGCGTTGGCGATCGCGCTGGTCATAGCGGCGAGCATGGGTGCGGTACGGACCCAGGTGGCCAGAAAGGCTCTCTGAAAGGCGAAAGACCCAAAGCAAGCATGCTTGCTTGTTTTGGTGGGCGCTGCCATGCTCCGGGACACACAACGTCGTGTCCTTAAGGGAGCGCACCGTGTCCGACCCGGCAGCCGTACTCGACGACCTGCGCAGCGAAAGTGATGAACTCGACCGGTTGGTCGGGGAGTTGGACGACGAGGGGTGGTCGCGGGCGACCCCCGCGCCCGGCTGGACCATCGCCCACCAGATCGCCCACCTCGCCTGGACGGACACCGCTGCCCTGCTCGCGGTCACCGATCCCGGGGCTTTCTCCGCCGAGGTCGAGAAGGCCGTCGCCGCGCCCGACTCCTTCGTCGACGAGGGCGCGGAGGCCGGTGCCGCACTGCCCCCCGCCGCGCTGCTGGCCCACTGGCGCGACGGCCGCGAGCGGCTTCAGCAGGCCCTGATGGAGGCCCCCTCCGGCGTCAAGTTCCCCTGGTACGGGCCGCCGATGAGCGCCACCTCGATGGCGACGGCGCGGCTGATGGAGACCTGGGCACACGGTCAGGACATCGCGGACGCGCTCGGAGCCGTACGCGAACCGACCGCGCGTCTGCGGCACGTCGCGTACATCGGGGTGCGGGCACGCAACTTCGCCTATCAGGTCCACGGGCTGACGCCGCCCGCCGAGCCGTTCCGGGTGGAGCTCACCGGACCGGGCGGGGAGCTGTGGACGTACGGCCCCGAGGACTCCGAGCAGCGCGTGACCGGACCCGCCCTCGACTTCTGTCTGCTGGTGACACAGCGCGCGCACCGCGACGACCTGGCGGTACGGGCCGAGGGCGCCGACGCCGACCGGTGGCTGGACATCGCGCAGGCTTTCGCGGGACCGGCGGGCGCCGGCCGCGCGCCGAAGGGGGACCGCTGATGACCGGGCCACTGCGTATCGGCAACGCCTCCGGCTTCTACGGCGACCGCTTCGACGCGGTCAGGGACGTGCTCACCGGCGGGCCGCTGGACGTACTGACCGGGGACTATCTGGCCGAACTCACCATGCTCATCCTCGGCCGCGACCGGCTGAAGGACCCTCGCCTCGGCTACGCCAAGACCTTCCTGCGGCAGCTGGAGGAGAGCCTCGGGCTCGCCCACGAGCGAGGCGTGAAGATCGTCACCAACGCGGGCGGGCTCAACCCGGCGGGCCTCGCCGACGCCGTGCGGGAGCTTGCGGACCGCGTCGGCGTACCCGTCGAGGTCGCCCACGTCGAGGGCGACGACCTCGCCGCCCGCTTCCCTGACGCCCTCACCGCCAACGCCTACCTCGGCGGCGCCGGCATCGCCGAGTGCCTGCGCGCCGGCGCCGATGTGGTCGTCACCGGCCGGGTCACCGACGCGGCCCTGGTCACCGGGCCCGCGGCCGCGCACTTCGGATGGGGCCCCGAGGACTACGACGCGCTCGCGGGCGCGGTCGTCGCCGGACACGTGCTGGAGTGCGGCACGCAGGCCACCGGCGGCAACTACGCGTTCTTCAGCGGGCACGACGTACGCCGACCCGGCTTCCCCATCGCCGAGATCCACGCCGACGGGACCTCCGTCATCACCAAGCACGACGGCACCGGCGGTCTGGTCGACGTCGGCACGGTCACCGCGCAGCTGCTGTACGAGACCGGGGGCGCGCGGTACGCGGGACCCGACGTCACCGCGCGCCTGGACACCGTACGGCTGGCGCAGGACGGTCACGACCGGGTGCGGATCTCCGGCATACGCGGCGAAGCCCCGCCGCCCACCCTGAAAGTCGGCCTCAACCGGATCGGCGGCTGGCGCAACGAAGTCGTGTTCGTGCTGACAGGACTCGACATCGAGGCCAAGGCGCGCCTGGTGCGGGACCAGTTGGAGGACGCTCTCGGCAAGCACCGTCCGGCCGACGTGCGGTGGGAACTGGCACGCACCGAGCGGCCCGACGGCGACACAGAGGAGCGGGCGAGCGCGTATCTGCGCCTCGTCGTGCGCGACAGCGACCCGGACAGGGTCGGGCGTGCGGTGAGCGGCGCGGCGATCGAGCTGGCGCTCGGCAGCTATCCGGGCTTCCATGTGACGGCCCCGCCGGGGAAGGGCGCGCCGTACGGGGTCTTCGAGGCCGAGTACGTCGACGCGGCAGAGGTTCCGCATACGGCCGTACTGCCCGACGGGCGGCAGTTCGCGGTGCCGACTCCCGTACGTACGAAGGAGGTCGAACCGGCCGACAGCGGACCCCGGCTGCCGGATGCGCCGCCAGTCGTCCTGCCGGATCCGCTGCCCGACGGGCCTCGTCGCGCCGCGCCGCTCGGCCTGATCGCCGGCGCCCGCAGCGGCGACAAGGGCGGCGACGCCAACGTCGGGGTGTGGGCGCGTTCCGACGACGCCTGGCGCTGGCTCGCCCACGAGCTGACCGTGGACCGCTTCCGCGCGCTGCTCCCGGAGACTGCCGGGCTGAGCGTCGTACGCCATGTCCTGCCGAATCTGCGCGCCCTGAACTTCGTCGTCGAAGGCATCCTCGGCGAAGGCGTCGCCGCGCAGGCCCGGTTCGACCCGCAGGCCAAGGCGCTCGGCGAGTGGCTCCGTTCGCGCTACGTCGACATCCCGGAGGTTCTGCTGTGACCGTGTTCGCCTCGGCCGTCGACCCCGCCGGTCCCGAATTCACCGCCCGCCGCGACGCCATGCTCGGCAGGCTCGCCGAGCTGGACGCCGAGCACGCCAAGGCGCTCGCGGGCGGCGGCGAGAAGTACGTCGCACGGCACCGGGGGCGCGGCAAGCTCCTCGCTCGCGAACGCATCGAGCTGATCCTCGATCCGGACACGCCCTTTCTGGAGCTGTCCCCGCTAGCCGCGTGGGGCAGCGAGTATCCGGTCGGCGCGTCGATGGTCACCGGAATCGGTGTGGTGGAGGGCGTCGAGTGCCTGATCACGGCAAACGACCCGACCGTGCGCGGCGGGGCGTCCAACCCCTGGACGCTGAAGAAGGCCCTGCGCGCCAACGAGATCGCGTACGCCAACCGGCTGCCCTGTATCTCTCTTGTCGAGTCAGGCGGCGCGGATCTGCCGTCCCAGAAGGAGATCTTCATCCCCGGCGGTGCGCTCTTCCGGGATCTCACCCGGCTGTCGGCGGCCGGGATTCCGACGATCGCGGTGGTCTTCGGGAACTCGACGGCGGGCGGGGCGTACGTACCCGGGATGTCCGACCACACCATCATGATCAAGGAGCGGTCGAAGGTCTTCCTCGGCGGACCGCCGCTGGTGAAGATGGCGACGGGGGAGGAGAGCGACGACGAGTCGCTCGGCGGAGCGGAGATGCACGCGCGTACGTCGGGCCTCGCCGACTACTTCGCTCTCGACGAGGCGGACGCGCTGCGGCAGGCGCGGCGGGTGGTCGCGCGCCTCAACTGGCGCAAGGCGCACGCCGATCCGTCGCCCGCCGAGCCGCCCAAGTACGACGAGGAGGAACTCCTCGGCATCGTGCCCGAGGATCTGCGTACCCCCTTCGACCCGCGCGAGGTCGTGGCGCGGATCGTCGACGGCTCGGACTTCGACGAGTTCAAGCCGCTGTACGGGACGAGCCTGGTGACCGGGTGGGCGCGGCTGCACGGCTATCCGGTGGGGGTGCTGGCCAACGCGCAGGGCGTGCTGTTCAGCGAGGAGTCCCAGAAGGCGGCGCAGTTCATCCAGCTCGCCAACCAGCGGGATGTGCCGCTGGTCTTCCTGCACAACACCACCGGCTACATGGTCGGCAAGGAGTACGAGCAGGGCGGCATCATCAAGCACGGCGCGATGATGATCAACGCGGTGTCGAACTCGAAGGTCCCGCATCTGTCGGTGCTGATGGGGGCGTCGTACGGGGCGGGGCACTACGGGATGTGCGGTCGGGCGTACGACCCGAGGTTCCTCTTCGCGTGGCCGAGCGCGAAGTCGGCGGTGATGGGCCCGCAGCAGCTGGCGGGCGTGCTCTCGATCGTCGCCCGGGCGTCGGCGGCGGCGAAGGGCCGGCCGTACGACGAGGAGGCGGACGCGGGGCTGCGCGCCATGGTCGAGCAGCAGATCGAGTCCGAATCGCTGCCGATGTTCCTGTCGGGGCGGCTGTACGACGACGGGGTCATCGACCCGCGCGACACGCGGACGGTGCTGGGTCTGTGCCTGTCCGCGATCCACACGGCACCGGTCGAGGGCGCGCGCGGCGGCTTCGGCGTCTTCCGGATGTGAGGGCTTGACGATGATCACTTCTGTCCTTGTCGCGAACCGGGGCGAGATCGCGTGCCGGGTCTTTCGTACCTGCCGTGAGCTGGGCGTCTCGACGGTCGCGGTGTACTCCGACGCGGACGCCTCCGCGCTGCACGTCCGGGAGGCGGACGCGGCGGTACGGCTGCCGGGGGCGGCGCCGGCGGACACGTATCTGCGCGGCGACCTGATCGTGAAGGCGGCGCTCGCGGCGGGAGCGGACGCGGTGCATCCGGGGTACGGCTTCCTGTCCGAGAACGCGGAGTTCGCGCGGGCGGTGACGGACGCGGGGCTGGTGTGGGTCGGCCCGCCGCCGGAGGCCATCGAGGCGATGGCGTCCAAGACGCGGGCGAAGGAGCTGATGGGCGGCGCGCCGCTGGACCCGTCGGCGGTGACGGATTCGGACCTGCCGCTGCTGGTGAAGGCGGCGGCGGGGGGTGGCGGCCGGGGCATGCGTGTCGTCCGCGAACTGGCTTCGCTGGCCGGTGAGTTGGAGGCGGCCCGGTCGGAGGCGGCGTCGGCTTTCGGCGACGGCGAGGTGTTCCTGGAGCCGTACATCGAGCGTGGCCGCCATGTGGAAGTGCAGGTGCTGGCGGACGCGTACGGCACGGTGTGGGCGCTCGGCACCCGCGACTGCTCGCTCCAGCGCCGCCACCAGAAGGTGATCGAGGAGTCCCCGGCACCGGGCCTGGCCGACGCGCTGGTCGCGACGCTGCACGAGTCGGCGGTGACGGCGGCGCGGGCGGTGGGCTACCGGGGCGCGGGAACGGTGGAGTTCCTGATCTCGCCGGAGGGCCGGGCCCACTTCCTCGAGATGAACACCCGCCTCCAGGTGGAACACCCGGTCACGGAGGCGGTGTTCGGCATCGACCTGGTGGCGCTGCAACTGCGCGTGGCGGAGGGCGAGGCGCTGCCACCGGGCCCGCCGGCGGGGCGGGGGCACGCGGTGGAGGCGAGGCTGTACGCGGAGGATCCGTCGAAGGGGTGGACGCCGCAGACGGGGGTGCTGCATGCACTCGAGGTGCCGGGGGTCTTTCCCACCCACCAGCCCATGAATGCGGGGGGTCGAACCCCCCAAGCCCCCGAGGACGGCCCGACGCTGCGCGCGGGCGGGGGCCATGGCGGTCCGTCGGCCGCGGGGCCGGCGTCCCGCGACGATGCCGTCCGCCCGACGCTGCGCGCGGGCCAGGGCCCGGCGGCCCAGGGCCCGGACGGTCCGTCGGCCGTCGGGCCGGTGTCCCGCGACGATGCCGTCCGCCCGGCGCTGCGCGCGGGCGGTGCGGGTGACTCGGACGGCCCGACGCTGCGCGCGGGTGGGGAGGCCGTTTACGGTGCCCCGTGGGTGCGCGTCGACACCGGGTTCGTCGCCGGTGACTCCATCGGCGTGCATTACGACCCCATGATCGCCAAAGTCATCGCCTGGGGCCCCACCAGGGACCAGGCCGTGCGGCGGCTCGCCCACGCGCTGCGGCGGGCCCGTGTGCACGGGCCCGTCACCAATCGGGCGTTGCTCGTACGGTCCCTGGAGCACCCCGAGTTCACCGGCGCGCAGCTCGACACCGGGTTCTACGAGCGGAACCTGGACGCGCTCACCGCCCCCGGTGACGGCGAGCGGTACGCGGCCGTCGCCGCCGCGCTCGCCGACGCCGCCGGACGCCGCGGGGCGTGGCGGAACCTCCACTCCCAGCCGCAGGTCAAGGCCTACGGCCCGCACGAAGTCCGGTACCGCCGCACCCGGGACGGGTTCCTCCTCGTCGACGACCCAGGCGTGCGCGTCGTCCACGTCACCCCCCACCGTGTCCGGCTCGAGGTCGACGGCGTCGTGCGCCCCTTCGACGTCACCGAGCACGGCGACGGTTTCGTCCACGTCGACAGTCCCGCCGGCGCGTACGCCCTGCCCGTGCGGCCGCGGTTCACCGAACCCCGGGAAAGGACCCGGCCCGGCTCGTTGCTCGCGCCCATGCCCGGAACCGTCGTACGGGTCGGGGAAGGGCTGGCCGAAGGGGTGCAGGTGACTCAGGGGCAGCCGCTCGTATGGCTCGAGGCCATGAAGATGGAGCACCGCATCCTCTCGCCCGCCTCCGGCACCCTCACCGCACTCCACGCCGAGCCCGGCCGTCAGGTCGAGGTCGGCGCCCTGCTCGCCGTCGTACAGAACGCAGACGTACAGGACGCAGACGTACAGGAGGAAGCATGAGCACCGTAGAGACCCAGGAGCACACCGCACTGCGCGCCGCCGTCGCCGCGCTCGGGCAGCGGCACGGACGCGGATACGACCGCGAAGAGCTGTGGGCCGAGGCCGCCAAGCTCGGCTACCTCGGGGTGAACCTTCCCGAGGAGCACGGCGGCGGCGGGGGTGGGATGCAGGAACTGTCCATCGTGCTGGAGGAGTTGGGCGCGGCCGGCTGCCCCCTCCTCATGATGGTCGTCTCGCCCGCCATCTGCGGCACCGTCATCGCCCGCTTCGGCACCGAAGCGCAGAAGCGGCAGTGGCTGCCCGGACTCGCCGACGGCAGCCTCACCATGGCCTTCGGCATCACCGAGCCCGACGCCGGGTCGAACTCCCACCGGATCACCACGACCGCCCGCCGGACCGGCGACGGCTGGGTACTCAACGGGCGCAAGGTCTTCATCTCCGGCGTCGACATCGCCGACGCCACCCTCATCGTCGGACGGACGGAGGATGCCAGGTCCGGCAAGCTCAAGCCCTGCCTCTTCATCGTCCCCCGGGACGCCGAAGGCTTCCAGCGCTCCCGGATCGACATGGAACTGGCCGCCCAGGAGAAGCAGTTCGAGCTCGTCATCGACGACGTCCGCCTCCCCGAGGACGCCCTCGTCGGGGACGAGGACGCCGGCCTCCTCCAGCTCTTCGCCGGGCTCAACCCCGAACGCATCATGACCGCCGCCTTTGGCATCGGCATGGGGCGCTATGCCCTCGCGCGGGCGATCGAGTACGCCAAGACCCGCCAGGTCTGGAAGGACCCCATCGGCGCGCACCAGGCCATCGCCCACCCCCTCGCCCAGGCCCACATCGAGCTCGAACTCGCCCGCCTGATGATGCAGAAGGCCGCCGCCCTCTACGACGCGGGCGACGACGTCGGCGCGGGTGAGGCCGCCAACATGGCCAAGTACGCCGCCGGTGAGGCCTGCGTCAGGGCCGTCGACCAGGCCGTCCACACCCTCGGTGGCAACGGTCTCACCCGCGAGTACGGCCTCGCCCGGCTCGTCACCGCGGCCCGCGTCGCCAGGATCGCGCCGGTCAGCCGCGAGATGATCCTCAATTACGTATCTCACCAGTCCCTGGGTCTCCCCAAGTCGTACTGACACAGGCGATTCTGGCCGTCCACACAGCGAGGGGGCCGTCATGGTGTTTCGGAGCGTGTTTCACAGCGAGTACGCAGATGTCCCGGCCGTTGTCGAGCCGATCCACGACGCGGTGCTCGGGCGGGCCGCCGAGTTCGGCGGCACGAGCGCCCTGGTCGACGGCGTCAACGGCACCACCGTCACGTACGCGCAGCTCGACCTGTTCCACCGGCGGATCGCCGCCTCGCTCGCCGACGCGGGCCTGCGCAAGGGCGACGTCCTCGCCCTGCACAGCCCCAACACCGTGGCGTACCCCGCCGTCTTCTACGGGGCCACCCGCGCCGGCGCCTCCGTCACCACCGTCCATCCGCTCGCCACGCCGGAGGAGTTCGCGAAGCAGCTCCGCGACTCCTCCGCGCGCTGGATCGTCACCGTCTCACCGCTGCTCGAGATCGCCCGCAGGGCCGCTGAACTGGCCGCGGGCATCGAGGAGATCTTCGTCTGCGACCGCGCCGACGGGCATGTGAGCATGCTCGACATGCTCGGCTCGACCGCACCCGAGCCCGATGTCGCCATCGACCCGTCCGCGGACATCGCCGCCCTGCCGTACTCCTCCGGCACCACCGGCGTCCCCAAGGGCGTGATGCTCACGCACCGCTCCATCGCCACCAACCTCGCCCAGCTCTATCCGCTGATGCCGATGAGCCCGGGTGACCGCATCCTGGCGGTGCTGCCCTTCTTCCACATCTACGGCCTCACCGCCCTGATGAACGCCCCGCTGCGCAACGGCGCCACCGTCGTCGTGCTGCCCCGCTTCGAGCTCGACACCTTCCTCGCGGCGATCGAGAAGCACCGCATCAACGGCCTGTACGTCGCGCCGCCGATCGTCCTCGCCCTGGCCAAGCACCCGGCTGTCGCGCAGTACGACCTGTCCTCGCTGGAGTACATCATCTGCTCGGCCGCCCCCCTGGACGCCGAACTGGCCGCGGCCTGCTCACAGCGGCTCGGGCTCCCGCCCATCTGCCAGGCGTACGGCATGACCGAACTCTCGCCCGGCACCCATGTCGTGCCGCTGGGCGCCCCGAACCCGCCGCCCGGCACCGTCGGAAAGCTCATCGCCTCGACCGAGATGCGGCTCGTCTCCCTCGATGAACCCGGCAAGGACGTCGGCGTCGGCGAGGTCGGCGAGATCGTGATCCGCGGCCCGCAGGTGATGAAGGGCTACCTCGGCCGGCCGGACGCCACCGCGGAGATGATCGACGCCGACGGCTGGGTGCACACCGGCGACGTCGGGCGCGTCGACGCCGACGGCTGGCTCTTCGTCGTGGACCGGGTCAAGGAACTGATCAAGTACAAGGGTTTCCAGGTCGCCCCGGCCGAGCTGGAGGCGCTGCTGCTCACGCACGAAGGCATCGCGGACGCGGCGGTGATCGGCGTGTACGACGCGGACCGGAACGAGATCCCGAAGGCGTACGTCGTACGGCAGGTGGGTGCAGAAAACCTCACAGAGGACGACGTCATAACCTTTGTCGCCGGGCGCGTGGCGCCGTACAAGAAGATCCGGCGCGTCGAGTTCATCGGCGGGGTGCCGCGTGCCGCCTCGGGGAAGATCCTCAGGCGTGAACTGAGGAACCGGGACAGGGAGAACACGTGACACAACGCCTGACGCTTCTCGCCACCGCACACGAGCGAGGCATCACCACTCTGACGCTGGACTCGCCGGCGAACCGCAACGCCCTGTCGGCGCGGCTCGTCGGCGAGCTCGGCGAGGCGCTGGCGGACTGCGCCAAGGACGAGTCCGTACGTGCCGTCGTCCTCACCCACACCGGGTCCACGTTCAGCGCGGGCGCGGATCTCAAGGCCCCGCCCAATCCGTACACCTTCGTCGGTCTGCTGCGGCAGATCGTCACGCTGCCCAAACCGGTGGTGGCCCGCGTCACCGGGCATGTGCGGGCAGGGGGCCTCGGCCTGCTCGGCGCCTGCGACATCGCGGCCGCGTCCACGGGGGCCGACTTCGCGTTCACCGAGGTACGCATCGGGGTCGCGCCGGCCGTCATCTCGCTGCCCCTGCTGCCGCGGATGGACCCGCGCGCGGCCGAGCGCTACTACCTCACCGGGGAGCGCTTCGACGCGGCGGAGGCGGTACGGGCCGGGCTGCTCACGCTCGCCGCGGACGATGTGGACGAGGCGCTCGCCCCGGTGCTCGACGGGCTGCGAGGGGCGTCGCCGCAGGGGCTGGCCGCGTCGAAGGAGCTGCTCGCGGCCCGGCTCATCGAGGCCTTCGACCGGGACGCCGAGGACCTGGTGCAGCGTTCGGCGTCGCTCTTCGCGTCCGCGGAGGCGCGCGAGGGGATGGCGGCCTTCCTCGAACGGCGGGATCCCGCATGGGCGTTGTGACCTCTCCGAAGCAGGACCGCAGCCGGGCGACGCGGCAGCGGCTGCTGGAAGCCGCGGTGGCCTGCCTCGCCGAACACGGCTGGGCGGGCTCGACCGTCTCGGCGGTCGCCGAGCGGGCCGGAGTCTCGCGCGGCGCGGCGCAGCACCACTTCCCGACCAGGGAGGACCTGTTCACGGCGGCCGTGGAGTACGTCGCGGAAGAGCGCTCACAGGCGCTGCGCGCGCTCCCGACGCAGGACCGCACAGCGGTCGTGGCGGCGCTGGTCGACCTCTATACGGGGCCGCTGTTCCGGGCGGCGCTGCACCTGTGGGTGGCCGCCTCCAACGAGGAGCAGCTGCGATCGCGGGTGACGGAGCTGGAGGCGAAGGTGGGCCGCGAGACCCACCGGATCGCGGTTCAGCTGCTGAACGCGGACGAGTCACGTCCGGGCGTACGGGAAACGGTCCAGGGCCTGCTGGACATGGCCCGCGGCCTGGGCCTCGCCAACCTCCTCACGGACGACGCCGCGCGCCGCCGGAGGGTGGTGTCACAGTGGGCGGCGCTTGTCGAGGAGGGGCTGCAGGACCACGGGTGACCATGGGGGCCATGGGTGACCAACTCCCCGCCCCGGCTCCGGGCCCACCCTCAGGTCGCCGCGCGTCACCACCAGGACCTGCTCGTCCCCGCGTGACAGGCGCATGCCGCCGTACCCCCGCGTGACACGCGTACGGCGCCGCACCCCCGCCTGAGCAGGGGCGCGGCGCCGTAGCGGACGCAGCGACTCAGTCGGCGATGTCGTCGTAGCCGACGATCTCGCGCGGGTCCCGGGTACCGGGACCGACGTACCGCGCGGACGGCCGCACCAGCCGGCCCGTCCGCTTCTGCTCCAGGATGTGCGCCGACCAGCCCGCGGTACGGGCGCAGGTGAACATCGAGGTGAACATGTGCGCGGGGACCTCGGCGAAGTCCAGCATGATCGCCGCCCAGAACTCCACGTTCGTCGCCAGCACCCGGTCCGGGCGGCGGTTGTGCAGCTCCTCCAGCGCGGCCCTCTCCAGTGCCTCCGCGACCTCGAAGCGCGGCGCGTCGAGCTCCTTGGCCGTACGGCGAAGGACGCGCGCCCGCGGGTCCTCTGCGCGGTAGACCCGGTGGCCGAAGCCCATCAGCCGCTCGCCGTTGTCGAGGGCCCGCTTGACGTACGCCGTCGCGTCCCCGGTCCGCTCGATCTCCTCGATCATGCCGAGGACGCGGGAGGGCGCCCCGCCGTGCAGCGGCCCCGACATCGCGCCGACCGCACCGGACAGCGCGGCGGCGACATCCGCGCCGGTGGACGCGATGACGCGCGCGGTGAACGTGGAGGCGTTCATGCCGTGCTCGGCGGCCGAGGTCCAGTACGCGTCGACGGCCTTGACGTGCCGCGGGTCCGGCTCCCCGCGCCAGCGGATCATGAACCGCTCGACGACGGACTGCGCCTTGTCGATCTCCTTCTGCGGGACCATCGGCAGCCCCTGGCCGCGCGCACTCTGTGCCACGTACGAAAGGGCCATGACGGCTGCCCGCGCAAGATCGTCGCGGGCTTCCGCCTCGTCGATGTCCAGCAACGGTTTCAGACCCCACACCGGCGCAAGCATCGCCAGCGCGGACTGCACATCGACGCGGATGTCGCCGGAGTGCACGGGGATCGGGAAGGGCTCGGCGGCCGGCAGGCCGGGATTGAAGGCGCCGTCGACCAGCAGCCCCCATACGTTCCCGAAGGAAACGTGCCCCACTAGATCCTCGATGTCGACGCCTCGGTAACGGAGCGCCCCGCCTTCCTTGTCGGGTTCGGCGATCTCCGTTTCGAACGCGACGACTCCTTCGAGTCCAGGTACGAAGTCGGACATCAGGCGGCTCCTCGAGATGTGTGCGACAGGCGTGGGTCGCCGGTGGTCGGTGTGGGTGTGGATCTGTCACCCCGGTGATGCCCCGAGCGGCTGGTGGTCACCCAAACGCCGGGAGGCAGGCACGATATCCCCTGCTGTATGGAGGCCACAGTGGCCCGACCCAAGATTTTGGCGGGTCCGGCTGATGCGGGGAAGCGTGACATCCGGCACACTGCCCCATTTCGGGCGGGGAGGATTAGCGGCACTCCGTGCCGGGCAAACTCGGCCTCTGCGGCAGGATGGCACCGTGACCGACCACGATCTCGCCGCGCTGGGACGCGCAGTCCCGGACCCCGCAGCCGTCCCGGACCCCGCCACGGCGGCCGCCGCTTCCCGGGCCGCCGCCCCGCATCCCGCCGCTTCCGGAGCCGGCTCTGGAGCCGCCGGCTCTGGAGCCGCCTCAGGAGCCGCCGGCTCAGGCCCCGTCGTCCCGGACCCCGTCGTTCCGGACCCGGAAGCCGGCTCGCACGACCCCGCCGTCATGCGGGAGCAGTACCGCTCCACCCCGCTCCTGGAGACGGATCTGGCCGCCGACCCCATGGACCAGTTCGCCCGCTGGTTCAAGGACGCCACTTCCGGGGGGCTGCACGAGCCGAACGCCGTGATCGTCTCCACCGCCACCCCCGACGGCCGCCCGTCCTCCCGCACCGTGCTGCTGAAGCAGTACGACGCGCGCGGCTTCGTCTTCTACACCAACTACGACTCCCGCAAGGGCCGCGAGATCGCCGCCAACCCCTACGTCTCGCTGCTCTTCCCCTGGCATCCGCTGGCCCGGCAAGTCATCGTCACGGGCGTCGCGGCCCGTATCGGACGGGACGAGACCGCCGCGTACTTCCGCAGCCGTCCGCACGGATCGCAGCTCGGCGCATGGGCGAGCGAGCAGTCGTCGGTGATCGGCTCGCGCGACGAACTGCTGCGCCGATACGAGGAGTTGGCGACCCGCTACCCGGAGGGCGAGCAGGTCCCCGCGCCGCCGGAGTGGGGCGGCTACCGGATCGATCCACAGACGGTGGAGTTCTGGCAGGGCCACGAGAACCGGCTGCACGACCGGCTGCGGTATGTCCGTACGGAGCCGGGCTGGCGGGTCGAGCGCCTGTCACCCTGACAGCTGCCGGCCCTGTCGCAGCGCGGTGCTGACCGCTTCCGGGATGTCGGTCACCGGGAACTGCACATGCCGGACGGCCCGCTCCCGGTCCACCACCAGCACCGCCCGCTTCAGTCGCAGCGCCTGCCCCGCCCGGAAGGTCGGCAGCCGCAGCGCCGCCGACAGCCGGGTGTCCATGTCGGAGAGCAGCGGGAAGGGAATGTCCTCGGCGGCGGCGAAGGCGCGCTGCTCGTCGGGCCGCTGGGTGCTCACCCCACGTACCGCGACGCCCGCCGCGGTGAAATCGCCGTACGCGTCGCGGAACAGCCGGTTCTCCAGGGTGCAGCCGACCGCCCCCGGGATGTCGTCCCAGCCGTCCGGCAGCGGGCTCGGCCGCCCGGTGGCCGGATAGCAGAACAGCACGGTGGCCGCAGCCCGCGCGTCCACCGGATCCAGCTCGCCGCCGGTGTGCGCGGGCAGCACGATCCGCGGCAGCCGCGTGCCGGGCAGCCCGAGCAGCCGGTGTGCCTCGGCGCTGTGCTCGTCGGCGGATGCGGTGAGCGTGCCGTCGCCGAGCAGCCAGCGGTCGGCCCAGTCCTGCATGGACACGAGCACCGGGAGCAGCGCGCGTCCGGTGTCGGTGAGCCGGTACTCGTATCGGACGGGTCCCTGCTGGTAGGGGACCTTCTCCAGAACGCCGCTGCCGACGAGGTGGTTCAGTCGCTCGGTGAGGACCTTCCTGGAGATGTCCAGCTCCTGCTGGAGCTCGTCGAAGCGGTACCGGCCGCGTGCGCTCTCGCGTACGAGCAGAAGGCTCCACCAGTCGCCGATCACGGCGGCGGCCTGCGCGACGGCACATGCGGCGTCGCGCTCGGGTACTGATCTGGCCATGGCCGGCACCTCCGTGAGTTCCCGATGGAAACTCTAGGCGGAGAAGGCTCCTGGCAGCTCTGGGCCCGGAAGCTCTGGGCCCGGAAACGCAGAAACCCGCGGGCTCTGGTTCCTCCGGAGAGGAGCCGGCCGGATGTGCCGGCGAGCCCGCGGGTCGGTGACTGCTTGGAATTTCGGCCGACGGTCAGTCGGCTGCACACAGAGTGCGACGACGGGCCGTCAGCCCGCAGTCACCTCACGCATCCGAAACGACTTCACTTCCGGATCACCTCCTTTCACCGTGTGGCCCACACCTTAGGAAGCGTCGAATCGAGGATCAACCGAATTAATCGGGGGTAGAAAGATTTTGGGGAATCCTATGTGTCCTGCGTCACGTTCCAGTTGAATGATCTGACGTGCATCAGCATGCGCGGAGGCGTCCTGCAGGGGGTCCGGGATGAGTGCTTCCAGGAGTGAGACCACCAACGCGCTCGGGCCTGACGAGCCGGTGCCCGAGGGCGGGGGACCGCCGGTGGCGGGGGCAGGGGCGGAGCTGCTTGCCGCGCTGCTCGACGGGATGGACGCCGCACTCTGTGCGTTCGACGCCGACGGCACGATCACGCACTGGAACCGCGAGGCCGAGCGGATTCTCGGGTGGTCGTCCGAGGAGGCCGTGGGGCGGCACGGGTTCGCCGGGTGGGCGGTTCGGACCGCCGACGCCGAGGAGGTGCAGGGGCGGCTGATGGCCGCGATGGACGGGCCGGGGCGGCAGGTCCACGAGTTCGCGCTGCTGCGCAAGGACGGCGGTCGGGTTCTCGTACGGACCCAGTCGGCGCGGGTCCTCGGAGCGGACGGCAAACCGGCGGGGGTCTACTGCGCCTTCAGCGAGGTGCATGCCCAGATCGACCTGGAGCGGTCGATCGCGCTCAGCGAGGCGCTCTTCGAGGACGCGTCCTGGGGTGTCGTCCTGGTCGACGTGGACCTGCGGCCGACCGTCATCAACGGCTATGCGTCGCGCGCCCTCGGCGCGGGGCGTACCTCTCCGCTCGGGCGGCCGCTGGGTGAGCTGGTCGTCCAGGGCGTGGAGGAGCTGGAGGGCGCGCTCCACCATGTGCTGGCGGAGGGTGCGCCGCGGGGGCTCGTGGAGCTGTGGGTGACGCTGGGCACGGGCGACGCGGAGCGGCGGCGGTGCTGGCGCAGCGGGTTCCTGCGGCTGGCCTCACCGCTGGCGGAGGAGCCGGTGCCGCTCGGCGTGGGGTGGCTGTTCCACGACGTGACCGAGTCGAAGCTGGCCGAGCAGGAGGCGGACCGGCTGCGCTTCCGGTCGAGCCAGCTGCACCGGGCGGGGCGGGCCGCCGCGGAGTGCGAGGACCCGATGGAGGCGGCGACGGCGTATCTGGACTTCGCGCTGGCGGGCTTCGCCGACCATGCGCTGATCGACCTGGCAGAACCGGACGGCGTACGCCTGATCCGCGCGGCGGCGACCCCGTCGGGCGCGCCGGGCCCGTGCGTCCCGGTGGTGGGCGGCGGCATCCCGGTGCGCTACCCATCGGGCCACCCGGCGCTCCAGGCGGCCGACCGCAACGGCTCGGTGCGGGCGAGCGCGCCCACGGGTAAGCCGGCCGGCGACTGGGCGGCGGAGCGCCGGTGGCCCGGGGACGCGGTGCACGCGCTGTGCACGGTGCTGCGGAGCCGGGGCCGGACGCTGGGTGTGGTGACGTTCCTGCGCGGAGCGAGCCGCCCGGCGTTCGAACGCCCGGACGCGATGTACGCGGAGAGCATGGCGGTACTGACGGCGTCGGCGCTGGATGTGGCGGCGGTGACGCGGGAGGACTGACGACTGACGCGGGAGAGTGGCGCGGGACAGGTCAGCGTCGGCGGGTACTCCTGCCAGACCACCTGGCACGTCGGGGGCGGGGCCTAGTGGCGGAAGAAGATCCGGTCCCCGTACTCACTCATCACGCGCCCATTCCACTCGTGCCCGCCGTCCACATTCCCCGACCTCAGCAGCGGAGGCTCGATCCCGCGCTCCACCAGGCTCTCCGCCGCCGCGGCCACCGTCGCCTGCATCAGCGCGCTCGTCACGACCGTCGACGCCGGCGCGAACGGCGCCTCGATCCCCTCGTGCGTCAGCTCCGCATCCCCGACCGCGATCTTCGAATCGAGCACGATGTCGCAGTGGTCCTTGAGGAATGTGCCGGACATGTGCCGGGACCTCGTCTCCCGCGTGTACGCGACCGACGTCACGCCGATGACCTTGAGCCCGAGCGCCCGCGCGTTCATCGCCATCTCCACCGGCAGCGCGTTCCGCCCGGACAGCGAGATGATCACCAGTAGGTCGCCGGACCTGGCCGGGCTGGAGTCGAGGACCGCCCCCGCGAGCCCGTTCACCCGCTCCAGAGCGGAGCCGAGCGTCGCCGGCATGACGTCGACCCCGACGACGCCGGGGACGGCGAGCAGGTTCATCACGGCGAGGCCGCCGGCCCGGTAGACGACATCCTGCGCCGCGAGCGAGGAGTGCCCGGCGCCGAAGGCGAAGAGCCGCCCGCCCGCCGCGACGGTGTCGGCGATCGCGACCCCGGCGGCCGCGATGTTGGCCGTCTCCTCGTCCCGTACGCGCTGCAGCAGACCGATCGCGGCGTCGAAGAAGTGACCGGCCAGCTTGCTTTCGCTCATCGCCGAGCCCTTTCCGCAGGGTGGATGCGTACGCAGGTAACGCAGGGGGAACGACCACATGGCACGCGGCGGGAATACCCGTGCCGCGGATCACGTTGCGGTCTGGACCATTGCCCTGTCAATACGGCTCTGCGACTGGCTTTCCCCGGCACGGCACGGTTGTCAGTGGGATGAGTCAGAATTGAGTCGGGGCCGCAGCGCACGATTCCATCGAGGGGCACGTATGTCCGGACTGATCGACACGACGGAGATGTATCTCCGCACCATCCTCGAGCTGGAAGAGGAAGGCGTGGTGCCCATGCGCGCCCGTATCGCCGAGCGACTCGACCAGAGCGGTCCGACGGTCAGCCAGACCGTGGCGCGTATGGAGCGGGACGGCCTGGTGACAGTCGCCGGCGACCGCCACCTGGAGCTGACCGAGGAGGGCCGGCGGCTGGCGACGCGCGTGATGCGCAAGCACCGACTCGCCGAGTGCCTGCTTGTCGACGTGATCGGCCTCGAGTGGGAGCAGGTCCACGCGGAGGCGTGTCGCTGGGAGCATGTGATGAGCGAGGCGGTGGAGCGGCGCGTGCTTGAGCTGCTGCGCCACCCCACGGAGTCGCCGTACGGCAATCCGATCCCGGGCCTGGAGGAGCTGGGCGAGAAGGCGGAGGCCGACCCGTTCCTGGACGACGGCATGGTGTCGCTGGCGGACCTGCACCCGGGCGCGGACGGCAAGACCGTGGTCGTGCGCCGTATCGGCGAACCGATCCAGACGGACGCCCAGCTGATGTACACACTGCGGCGGGCGGGCGTGCAGCCCGGCTCGGTGGTGAGCGTGACGGAGTCCGCGGGCGGGGTGCTGGTGGGCAGCAGCGGCGAGGCGGCGGAGCTGGCGGCGGATGTCGCGTCGCACGTCTTCGTGGCCAAGCAGTAGCCGGGTAACCGTCACCTCGCTTTCCGTCAGTCAGTAACCGATTTCTGTCCGGAATGGCAGCGCCCGGGCGAATCGCGTGCCACGCTGTGGCTAGGCATGACCCGACGGCCGGGGAGGGATCAGGGTGATGCGCCCGTCGTACGCTCCGCGCGCAGAACACCGCGCCCGCCGCATTCCGTACGCCCAGCGCGTTCCCTGCGCCCTGTGTGCACCGCACGCCCACGGAGCTGTGCACGCCCAGCGGACTCCGCACGTCCCATGGGCCCCGCACGCCGCGCAGGTTCCGTACGCCCGGCGCATGCAATGCGCCCCGTACGCACAGGAGGGCCCCGGCGCCCATCGGCGCCGGGGCCTGTCCTCCCCTGTGTTGACCCGGAGCCCCGAGCTCTCAGGGTCAATCCCCTCGGACCGTCTTCCCCGACCGGCCCGCCTCCCGCTGAAGATCTCCCCTCGGCCACGGGCGTCAATCCTCGGAGGCGGTCACTCGAACGAGGGGTGTTGCGCGCCAGAAGCGCATTTTCGAATAAAGGTTCGATAGTCTGGCGGTACTCGACACGAGCTCGACAGGGGCTCGGCGCGGTCTCGATCCGGGGGAGAGAAGGGGGTGCCAGGCCACATGGTGCGGCGCATCGACGTAACCGGAGCCAACGGCGTAGGCCTGGCTGCCTGGGAGTTCGCAGATCCACCCAAGGGGCCGGGCGAATCCGTACACGCCCCGACGCCCGGAGTATTACTGCTCCACGGCCTGATGGGCCGCGCCTCGCACTGGGCGTCCACGGCCCGCTGGCTGGCGGAGCGTCACCGCGCGGTCGCCCTTGACCAGCGCGGCCACGGCCGAAGCGACAAGCCGGCCGAGGGCCCGTTCACCCGCGATGCGTACGTATCCGACGCCGAGGCCGCGATCGAACAACTGAACCTCGCCCCGGTGACCCTGATCGGCCACTCGATGGGCGCGCTCACCGCCTGGCAACTGGCCGCCAAACGCCCGGACCTGGTCCAGGCCCTGGTCATCTGCGACATGCGGGCCTCGGCGCTGGGCGCGGCCTCGCAGCGCGAATGGGAGGACTGGTTCCGCTCCTGGCCCGTTCCCTTTGCGACGCTGGCGGACGTGCGGAAGTGGTTCGGCGAGGACGATCCGTGGGTCGAGCGCCCCAGCCCGTCCCGCGGCGAGTTCTTCGCGGAAGTGATGGCGGAACGGGCCGACGGCTGGCGCCCGGTGTTCTCCCGCCGCCAGATGCTGACCTCCCGCGAGACGTGGGTCCACGACCCCCACTGGGAGGAGCTGGCCCAGGTCCAGTGCCCGGCCCTGGTGGTCCGCGGCCTGGACGGGGAGTTGGGCCGCGCGGAGGCCCAGGAGATGGTGAGGGTCCTGCCGCGGGGTGAGTACGCGGAGGTGGCGGACGCCGGCCACCTGGTGCATTACGACCAGCCGGAGGGATGGCGGACGGCGATCGAGCCGTTCCTGGACGGGGTGCTGACGCCCTGAGGTAAGTCGCCTGCGCCGGGGGCGGGTTCGTGCTCGGGGGGAGGGATCGCCTTCAGCCGCGGCGGCAACGGCTGGGCGATCAGCGAGGTCGGCAATCAGTCGACCGGCCACTGTCCGGGCCTCGGCTCCTGGCCGGCTGTCGCCGGTGGGCCGGATCGGGTGGGGCTCGGTCGTCCTGACACTTCGCGTACGAGGTCGTCTTCCGGCCTTGCGCCGGGTGCGGGGAGGCCAACGTCGTGCGGGAAGGCGACTTCGCGTGCGTCTTCTGCGGGGGTGAGCTACCGGCCTCGTGGAACGTCGCGCGGGGCTAGAAGGCGAAGACCGTGCCCTCGGCCAGGCTGCCTTCCATCTCGCACTCGTTGCCGAAGGTGGCCGACCACGCGACGCGCTTGCCCTGCCACACGCCCTGGGCGGTGACCACGACCGGGGCCCACTGGCGCGTGCACGGCTTCGTCGACGGCTTTTCCGCCAGCGCGCTGAACTCGCCCTCGACGAACAGCAGTTCCATACACGCGGCCGCAGGCATGGGGTGGGTGCCGCTGGGGCGCGGGGCGCAGTTCAGGGTTACGGCGCGCTCGACGGTGGCGGTTGCCGCGTCCTCGCCCTTGCCGATGGTGAGTACGAGGGCGGAGGGGGAGTACAGGCTCTTCGCCTGGGCGGGCTGGGCAGCTTGCGTGGGCTGGGCCTGTGCGGCGCTCGCCGCGGCCGTGCCGGTCAACAGGAGGGCGGTAGCCGTGGCGGTCGCGGCGGCTGTGTTGAGGATGTAACGCATTTGTGAAACTCCTTCGCTCGAGGGGTGATTGCGGTCGGGAGTCTTGCGCATGCGGACAGTGAGTGCACATCCGTCGCCACTTTCCGGCCGCGTACGTTGCAGAAGTGGCTACCGAATGGTCGTTCGGGCTGCTCGGGGCGGGTGTGGGGGTGTGTCCAACATGTGGATGATCTATGGTGGTGTAACAGAAAACAACCGTCTGATCTGCATAGATGTTCGGACGATACTTCGTTCGGGCGGGCTGCTTCGACTGGAAAGCGTCGCTCGGTGAGCGCTGCCGGGGCCGGGGCCGGGCCGCGGTTGGGCTCGCCCGGGTTCGCCTGCGCGATCGGAACGTATACGAGTGCCAATCAGCGGGGGTCGCCCTGGTGGCTGCGATGTGAGCGCCGAGTTGTGTGCGGGGGGTGGTGATGAGGTCGCCCGGGGCCCGACGCTCTGCTCGGCAGCCCCAACTGACCGGTCTTTCAGTCGAATACGCTCGTCGATCATGAACGGGATTGAATTCATCGCTACGGCCGTCGCCACCGGGCAGATTCACGGAGTGGGGATCGGATCCCCGCTCCGCACGGTGGATCGAGCCATAAGCTTCGACTTTCTCGACGTCCTCAGCGAAGAAGGTTTCGACCTTCGCCGGGACTACGGGCCGGTCGAGATCTACTTCACCGGCGGGCCGGGTGCTCGCCGAGACGAATGGACTCTGACCGGCTGGTCCATCGATCTGCACCGGCTGTGCCATCGCCCTGAACTGACGGAGGGATGGCGGGAAGCCATGGACGTCGAGTTCCCGGCGTATACCTCCTGGGCGGAGTTGAGAGAGGCCCTGTCCAGGATTCCAGGGGCCCCCGTCCTCGAAGGCGAGGACCACGGCGAGTTCCACACATTGCGCGCGGCCGAAACGAAGGTCTCGGTATTCGTCGTGGACAGCCCGGACGACGAGCGCGACTACTGGCCGGGGCATGGGGACGTATGGTCCGTCAGCACGCCCTGACCTGACGCGGACCGTCAGCCGATCGGCTTACGGATCTCCTCGCGCACCTTCAGCGTCGCCTCCGCAACTGCCTTGAGGTCGACCTCTTCCGGGGTCTGCTTCGCGATCCGGACGTCGGTCAGGGCGACCGCCACATTGGTGTTGTCGTCGGCCCAGGCGCACATCGGGAGTGTGGATGTTCCGCCGCCGCCGGTCTGCTCCGCCGTCAGCACCTGGCAGAAGACGGGCACTTCCGAGCCCACCGGAGTGAAGTCCTTGGCGGGTACTGCGATGGTGGACCCGTCCGACTCCCCGGCGCCCCTCAGGATGCTGGTGCGGGCCTCGTCCGGATCGTTGATGCGGCCGTACCCGCCCGAGATGACCAGGACCCCGGACTCCGACGTCGAGACGTACTGCCCCACGGCGGCCTTCGCATCGCGGATGTTGGCCTCGCTCGTGCCGGCCAGCGCGTCCTGACCCTTCGCGGACTGGTCCTCGGCCAGTTTGTACTTTCCGTCGAGCAGCGTCTGGGGGAGCGTCAGTTGGTACTCCGCCTCCGGGAAGCTCCCACTGCTGCTACCCCCACTCCCACTGCTGCCGCCACCGCCGACGACGTTGTTCCCGAACCAGGAGAAGGCGAATATCCCCGCGATGGACCCCAGCGTGATGAGCGCGATCTTCGGGCCTTGGTTCTTCTTCTTCGGCGGCGGGGGCGGCGCGCCCCAGCCGTACGCCGGGCCGCCCGCCCCCGGGCCACCCGGGTACGGCTGCTGGTACTGAGGCTGAGGCGCGTACCCCTGCTGCGGATAGCCCTGCTGCGGGTACTGCGGATGTTGCGGATACTGCGGCTGCGTATACGGGTTGGGGGGCGGCGGCGTCGACATGGCCGTCACGCTACTTCACGGTGCGTAGCGCCACACCAGCAGGTCCCTCACGCCTCAACCCCCACAGCTGCCTCACCCCTTACTTACCGCCATCAGAATCTCCGGCAGCCTCCTCGCCGTCTGCGGCGCCGCCAGCCGTATCCCCGCCCATCCGATCAGCAGGCCGTACGCCGTGCCCACCGGCAGCATCAGCCAGAGCGCCGACTGGGAGTTGGAGGCATGCAGCCAGATCGTCAGGGCGATCACCGGGGCGCACAGCAGCGCCGCCGAGATCATGCCGCCGAAGATCGAGATCCAGGCGAGCCCGCCCTGGCCAGGGGCGACGTTCTTGTACGCGCTGTCCTGCGGGATCGAGTACGGGAAACGGGCCGACGACACCGCCCCCGTCGCCAGCATCGCGCCCAGCAGCGCGAAGGAGAGACCGATCACCTCCGGCAGGGCCTCCCAGTCGCCGAGCAGGGCCACGGTGAGGGACGAGACCAGGGCCGTGTACGGGAGAGTGATCACCAGCAACGCCAGGGCGCGGGCGCGCAGTTCCGTGTACGCGTCCTTCGTGGACGAGATCGTCAGCGCCACCATCCAGAACGCGGACGTGTCCTGGCCGAACTGGTTGTACATCTGGATGCCGAGCATCCCCGCCGCGAAGCAGGCGAAGTAGACCGAGCCGGTGCCCTGCAGCGCGTTGAACAGCGGCACGATGAGACCGATCGCCAACGCCGACACCCACGCCGCCTTCGTCTTCGGGTCCCGCCACACGTAGCGCAGGCTCCGCTGCATCACCGTCCCCGTACGTCCCTCGGGCAGCAGCTGGTGGAAGCTGGACGCAGCCTCCTTGCGGGTCGGCTCCGACGCCGCGGCGAGGGTCGAGCCGTCCGGGGCCGTCATCAACTTCGTCAGGCTGCGCTGCCAGGACCACAGCAGAGCGAACAGAGCCACGGCCGACAGGGCCAACTGCCCCGCCGCGACCGCGTATGAGCCCTCGCTCGCCGAGCCCACCGCGCCGATCGCGGACGCCGGCGGCAGCCACCGTACGATCCCCGCCACCGGGTCCAGTGCGGACAGGCCGCCCGCGTCCCCGATCCGCTGGGCGCCGAAGTTGACGACCTGGATGCCGACCGCGATCACCAGACCGCTGAGCACCGCCAGGTCGCGGCCCTTGCGCGAGGTCAGCAGGCGGATGTTCGCCGCCGCGACCGCCCGCGCCAGCGCCACGCAGACCAGCAGGGTGAGCGGAATGGCGAGGACGGAGACCAGGACCCCGGCCGCCCCGTGCGCGAGGGCGATCACCGAGCCCACCGCCAGGCACAGCGTGAACAGCGGGCCGATGCCCACGAGCGATGCGGCGAGCAGGGCCCGTACAAGAGGCTGGGGACGCAGCGGCAGCATCACCAGACGGGTCGGGTCCAGCGTCTCGTCACCGCTGGGGAAGAACAGCGGCATCACCGCCCAGCCGAGTGCCAGCACCGCCGTCAGCAGCACCACCACCGACGCCGCGTGATCGTTTCCGCGCAGCGCGATCAAGCCGATGAGCTGGAGGGCCGCGAAGAGGAGGGTGACGACGATGGACGAGATGTATGCGGCTCTGCGGCCGGACGACTGCCGCAGTCCGTTGCGCAGCAGCGACAGCTTCAGCCGTACGAAAATGGGGGCCAGGGAAGCGGTGTTCACCGTGACCCACCGCCGCCGAGCCAGTCCAGCGACTGACCGGCATCCCGGCCGTTCGCCCCCACCAGCTCCAGGAACGCGCTCTGCAGCGACGGCGCATCGCCCCGTACCTCCGCCAGCGTGCCCTGTGCGCGGATGCGGCCCGCGGCCATCACGGCCACCCAGTCGCACAGCGACTCGACCAGTTCCATCACATGGCTGGAGAAGACGACCGTCGCGCCCGATGCGGTGTACCGCTCCAGGACGCCGCGGATCGTCTGAGCCGACACCGGGTCGACGCCTTCGAACGGCTCGTCCAGGAACAGCACTTCGGGGTTGTGGAGCAGAGCGGCCGCAAGACCGATCTTCTTCCGCATGCCCGTCGAGTAGTCGACGACCAGCTTGTGCTGCGCGCCCGCCAGGTCCAGTACGTCCAGGAGCTGAGTGGTGCGCTTGTCCACCTCGTCGCCCGGCAGGCCCCGCAGCCGCCCGTTGTATGCGAGCAGCTCGCGGCCGGAGAGGCGCTCGAAGAGGCGCAGACCCTCCGGCAGCACGCCTATCCGGGACTTGACCTCGACCGGATCGCGCCACACATCGTGGCCCGACACCTCCACCCGCCCCTGATCCGGGCGGAGCAGGCCCGTCACCATGGACAGGGTCGTCGTCTTGCCCGCGCCGTTCGGTCCCACCAGGCCGATGAACTTGCCGGCGGGGAGCGTCAGATCGATGCCGCCGACGGCGATCTGCTCGCCGAACCGCTTCCACAGCCCCTCAACGTGAACGGCGGGCGGCGCTGTGCGCGCTCCGCCCGCCACTGTGGCTCCAATTGCCCGGTCCGGCATGGTGCCCTGCCTTTCGATGTCCCCGTGTCTGTACAGGTCCACCTTATGTACGGCACGCCCTATCTACGGCGTGCTCGTTCAGCGGCCGCCTCCCGCCCGCATGCGTACGCCAGCGGACTGATCAACTCGTCCGAGTCCGGAAGCCATCGGTTGGCGGAGGTGGGGCGGCGCGCCCACTGCACCGCGCCATGGCCGCCGATGCGGGTCGGCGGGGCCGCGACATAGTGGCCCTGGCCGCGCGCGATCAGATCGATGGAGCTCGGCGCCCAGCCCAGGGTGCGGATCAGATCGGGGACCTTGAGGGCGGCTCCGGGGAGTACGAAGAACAGCATCCGGCGGGTGGGGGTGCAGGTCACCGGGCCGAGAGGGAGGCCCATCCGCTCCAGCCGCGCCAGCGCCAGGAAGCCCGCGGACTCGGGGACGTCGATGGCGTCGAAGGTGCGGCCCGTCGGCAGCAGGATGGACGCCTTCGGCTGCTTCGACCACAGCCGGCGGGCCGCTGTCGCGCTCCCGGTCGCCTGGTTCCCCCAGTCCGCCCTCACCGGGTGGGCGCCGGGCGAGGCGCAGGCGACGTCGCCGCACGAGCAGTGTTCTCTGCCTTCCACAGCCTCGAGCCAGGTGCCGGGGAACACGTCCCAGTGCCGCTCTTCCGCGTACCGCACGGCATGGTCCAGCTGCTGCTCACCTCGCTGCTGGGGGATCTGCGCGGCTTCCATGACTCCGATGGTCTCTTCCACGACACACTCAACTACCGCCGTCACCTTGGGTTACGGGCGTGCCGTGGCGGGGCGCGACGCATCGATCCTGCACGCGGGGCGCACGGATGCATGGGTGGGGGCGCGCATGAGGCCGGACCGCGGCGGGCGGGTAGCCACTCGCAGGGGGGTCACGCCGATTCCCGGGAAAAACCGACGAACTCGCTCCAAGTCTGCATTCTCCGTATATCAGCCGGGCAGTGATCACGTCACGGATCACCGCGGCCTCAGGGGGTAGTCATGGCAGCCAGGCCTCTCGTCGCCCGACAACCGAACGAACGGTTGCAGGCGCTCATTCAGGAAGCCGGGTGTTCCAACGCCGGCCTCGCCCGCCGAGTCAACATGGTCGGCGCGGAAAGGGGGTTGGACCTGCGCTACGACAAAACATCGGTGGCGCGCTGGCTGCGTGGGCAGCAGCCGCGCGGCCGGGCGCCGGGAATCATCGCGGAGGCGCTCGGCCGCAAACTCGGCCGTACGGTCACGATCGACGAAATCGGAATGGCGAACGGCAAGAACCTTGCGTCGGGCGTCGGCCTGCAGTTCTCGCCGACCGTGCTCGGCGCGATCGAGCAGGTCTGCGAGCTGTGGCGCAGCGACGTCGGCCGCCGCGACTTTCTGTCCGGGGCGGCGGTCGCCGCGTCCGCGCTGGTCGAGCCGAGCCGCGACTGGCTGATCACCGGCGCGGACACACAGGTGGCGCGTACGGCAGGGGCGCGGGTCGGGGTCTCGGACGTCGAAGCGGTACGGGCGATGACGACGGCCCTGACCGAGCTGGACCACCGCTTCGGCAGCGGGCACGTCCGTCCGGTCCTCGTGCACTACCTGAACAGCGTGGTCTCCGGTCTCCTGTCGGGGTCGTACCGCGAATCGGTCGGCCGCGAACTGTTCGCGGCGGTCGCCCGGTTGACGGAGCTCGCCGGCTACATGGCGGTCGACACGGGTCAGCCCGGACTCGCCCAGCG
The DNA here is from genome assembly GCF_042888505.1 of Streptomyces sp. NPDC002870. Taxonomy (NCBI): domain Bacteria; kingdom Bacillati; phylum Actinomycetota; class Actinomycetes; order Kitasatosporales; family Streptomycetaceae; genus Streptomyces; species Streptomyces sp. NPDC002870. The sequence continues at coordinate 109,637 of NZ_JBIAPW010000012.1, read as the reverse complement.
CTACTACATCCAGGCGCTGCGCCTCGCCCAGGCGGCGGGCGACCGTGGGTACGGCGGGTATGTGCTGGCCGCATCCATGAGCCACCTCGCGGCGCAGCTGGGGAACCCCCGGGAGATCGCCCAGCTGGCACGGGCCGCGCAGGAGGGCGCGCGGGGGCAGGTCACTCCGCGGGCCGAGGCGATGTTCTTCGCGGCCGAGGCGCGCGGGCACGCCGTGCTCGGCGACGCCCGCACCTGCCACGAGGTGGCCGGCAAGGCGCTCGCCGCGTTGGAGCGGGCCGAGCCGTCGGCGGGGGACGACCCGGTGTGGATCGCGCACTTCGACGACGCCTATCTCGCGGACGAGCTGGCGCACTGCTACCGCGACCTGGGTCAGCCGGAGGCGGCGGCGCACCACGCGTCCCACGCGCTGGAGGGCCACCCCGAGTCGAGGGCCAGACGCCGGGCGATCGGCCTCGTCCTGCTGGCCACGGCCCAGGTCCAGCAGCGCGAGGTGGAGCAGGCCTGCCACACCGGCACGCGCGCGGTGGAACTACTGGGGAGACTGCGCTCGAGCCGGGGCGCGGAGTATCTGGAAGACCTCCAGCAACGGCTCGAGCCGTACGGCGACGAGTCGGCGGTGCGGGAATTCGGGGCGCGCCTGGAGCTCCAGGCTGCCTAGATTCCTGCGCCCCGGCCCATTCGCCGCTCGTCGGGAGCCGGTCCTCATCAGCGTTCCTTATCAGCGTCCTGAGGGGACTTCTTGTTACTGCTCCCACACGTGTGTGCGGAGTCCCGGGCGTACCCGGTAGCGTGAGCCGACGATTCCGTAGGTCCACACGTAGGAGTCCCGGTGACGCAAAGCGGACAGGGTGACGAGCAGCAGCCGCCTGCTGCGCGGCCCGCGCACGAAGGCGTCGTGCTGCCCGCCGACGGAAGCGAGCCCTGGATTCCAGGCGTTTCCGACGCCCAGGTGGCTCCGGCGGGCGGCCAGCCGTGGGGTGAGCCGTGGGGACCGCAGCAGCAGCCGGGGCAGCCCGGCCCGCCCGCTGACGGTGAGCCGGTCGGGCAGCAGGGCTGGGGCGAGGCCCCACAGCCGCCGCAGGCGGGGTACGGCGGGCAGCCGCTGCCGCCACAGGGGCAGCCGCCGCAGGCCGGGTATGACCAGCTGACGCCTGCGCAGGCGGGGTACGACGCGCTGACGCCTGCGCAGGCGGGGTACGACGCGCTGCCGCCTGCGCAGGCCGGGTACGACGCGCTGCCGCCCGCTCAGGCCGGGTACGACGCGCTGCCGCCCGCTCAGGCCGGGTACGACGCGCTCCCGCCCGCGCAGCCGGGGTACGGCGCGAGCCCGCAGGGAGAGGCTCCCCAGCCTCCGCAGGCCGCCTACGGTGCGCAGCCGCTGCCGCAGGCCCTGCCCCCGCAGGCCGTCCCCATGGCGGACTCCGACGCCACGCAGTACATCCCTCCCGTCGCGCCCGGGGCGCTGCCGCCCGAGAACCCCGCCGAGTCGACACAGTTCCTCGGGACCGGGCCGGGGCCTGCGCAGGCTCCCGCAGCGGGGCCGGACGCCGACGCCACGCAGTACATCCCGCCAGTGCCGCCGACGCCCTCCGGCGCGCCCTTCGGGATCCGGCCGGGGACTCCCGGTGAACGGCAGCCGCCCGCGGAATTCGACAGCCTCTTCCGTACGGACGCGCCCGCCGCCCAAACCCCGGACGCCACACAGCAGTTGCCCCGGTTCGAGGCGGCCCCGCGCGGGGTCGGCCGGCCGCCGCGTCAGCAGCAGTACCAGCAGCCGCAGAACCCACAGCCGCAGGCGCACTACGAGCCGCAGGGTCCGGAGCGCGAGTCCCGGCGTCGTAAGTCCTCGCATGTGCCCGTCATAGCCGCTGTCGTCGTCGGCTGTGCCGTCCTGGGACTCGGCGTCAGCGCCGTCATGTTCGGCGGGGACGAGGAGAAGGACCCCGGCGCAGGCAAGAACGTCGCCGCCACCTCCGACGCCCCCAGCGGCAGCCCCAAGGCCGCTGACGACCCCGCCAAACCGCAGGCCGAGGCGCTCGACAAGCTCCTCGCCGACAGCAACAACAGCCGCGCCGCCGTCATCCGCTCGGTGGAGAACATCAAGCAGTGCAAGAACCTGGACCAGGCGGCCAGTGATCTGAGCGGGGCCGCGGAGCAGCGCCGCGGTCTGGTGACCCGCCTGGGGGGGCTCACCGTGGACAAGCTGCCCAGCCATGCGCAGCTGACCGCGTCGCTCACCAAGGCCTGGCAGGCGTCCGCATCGGCGGACGACCACTATGCGGCCTGGGCCAAGCAGGTCGAGGGCAAGAAGGGCTGCAAGGACGGCAAGGCGCGCAATACGGGACAGACCGCCCAGGCCAACCGTGCCAGTGGTGAGGCGACCAAGGCCAAGAAGGAAGCCTCCGGGCTGTGGAACGCCATCGCCGGAAAGTACGGCCTCACCGAGCGGCGCAGCGACCAGCTCTAGGGAACGGGCCGGGCCCCGGGCGCGTACCCGTACCGGTTGCCCGTGCCCGGCCTGAGAGGCGACGCGTACCCGTGTCCGGGAGTGAGACGCGACGCCTACCCGTGCCCGGCCCGAGACGCGGCGCTTACCCGTGCCCGGCCCGAGAGGCGGCGCTTACGCGCGCCCGGGCAGAGAGCGGCGCTTGCCCGTGCCCGGCCCGAGACGCCGCGCTTGCCCGTGCCCGGCCCGAGACGCGGCGCTTGCCCGTGCCCGGGCGGGAGACGCGCGGCGTCAGCTGGACGTGACGGCGGAGGCCGACAGCGTCTTGCTGACGTCCACGAAGCCCTGCTTCTGGGCCACCAGCCGCCCGTCGCGCACTACTTGGAACGTCACGCTCCGGTTCACGATCCGCGGGAAGCCGGGCGTGCCGAGCATGTCCTCGTACTCCCAGCGCAGGGTGGGAGTCAGCCCGCCGGTCGGCACCCGTACCCCGCTGTCCAGGGCGCGCGAGATCTTCCCCGCCGTGATGTCGTCCGAGTCGAGCGACTGGATGACCGTCCGCAGCACGGTGTACGCGATCCAGGTGGTCTGCACGCCCGCGTCGGCCGGGTCGATGCGGTTGTCGCCGAAGGCGTGGGCGCGGATGACCCGCTCCATCTCGGCCCACCGCGAGTCGCCCGAGTCCGGGTACCAGCCGGTGATGTAGGCGCCTTCGAAGGGGCCGTTGCGGCCGCCGGTGCGGTCGATGAGGGGCTGGCCGACGGAGCCCATGACCGAGGAGACGTGGATGTCCCGGTCGTCCTCCGGCAGCCGCCGGAAGGAGTCGAAGAAGGTCTCGGTACGGTCGCCGAGCGCGGCGGTGACGCACCCCGGGCGGTCGTCCGACCCGGAGCCCGACCCGGGCCCGGAGCCCGACCCGGAGCCGGAGCCCGACCCGGAGCCGGAGCCCGACCCGGAGCCGGAGCCCGACCCTGACCCCGCCCTCTTACGGGCCTGCTCGGCCTGCGCCGTGTAGTCCGTCGCGTCCTCCGCCGCCAGGATGTCCGCGGACTTGCGCCGACTGCCCCCCGCGAGGCCCGCGTTGAGCAGCACGGGCAGCTCGTCCCCCGCGAGGGTGTTGGGCCGCACCAGCGAGACGCGGTCGCAGGAGTCCGCGAGCTGCTGGCCATTGCCGGCCAGGAGGGCCGCCTGGCCGCCGTTCACGGGGTAGGAGAGGTAGCTGGTGAACTCCTCCTCGGATATCCCGTAGCCGCCGATGAAGGGGATGCCCGCGGCCTCCAGCGGGGCCATGAAGGCTTCGCCGTGCTGGCTGTACGAGCCGACGACCGCGTCCACGCCCTCCTTGACCGCCCGCCGGGCGCAGGCGGCGGCGCCGTTCGAGGTGTTCTGCTCGTTGCAGGAGATGACGCGCAGCTCGTGTCCGTCGAGCCCGCCCTGCGTCTTGGTCCAGCGGGCGTACGCCTTCGCCATCGCCGACATGCCGGGCATGTTCGTCGCCCGGGTCTCCTCAGGGGCGAAGGTCATCACCTTGACGGGTTCCCTGGAGCCCCCCGAGCCTCCAGGGAAGACGCCGCAGCCGGTGACCAGCGACGCACCCGCCACCACGGCAGCCGTAGTCGTACATACGGCGCGAACTCGAGCGGTCCTTGAGGGGCGGGGGGAGAAGGAACGTAGCCAACCGGTCATGCTCAGCCACATTTCCGCTTCCCGGGTAACGGAGTAGTGTGCATTGTTCAACGCGGGGTGACGGGAAGGTGAATTACGGGGGGTGGTCCGGTCGCACGAAAGGGGAACGTACGATCGACGGCGTGCAGCAAGGTTCGGACACCTCTTCCCGTCGCGGCCGTCGCTCCTCCACCATGGGCGGCATGCCGCTCAATGACATGCCCTGGTGGCGCTGGCGCTGCAATGTGCGCTCGGCGCTGCACATGCTCTCCGACCCCGTCTTCCACCAGGAGTGCTGGCTGGCCGGCCTCGAGGGGTACGGCGACGTCACTGACGCCGTGTACCGCCTGGTCGAGGACACCTGGCTGGACAACTGGTCCGCCGAGAAGTACGTCGGGACGATCTTCCGCGACTCGGGCGAGGCCGCCCTGGTCGATGTCGCCGTCCTGCGCGTGCTGCGGATCATGCACCAAGTCGGTGCGGATGCTCCCGTATCGGCCTATCTGGAACACCACGGCTGGCCGGAAGCCGTACGGGCCGCCCGCGATGCGCACGTACGCCTCTCGGTGAACGACGACGAGGATCCGGATGTGCCGCCGCGCTCGCTCGATGTGCTGCGCATCATGACGCGGTCCGCCTGAGGGTCTGCCCTCGCCCGAAGGTCGCCGGAAGGTTCACCGAAGGCCACCCGAGGGTCCGCTCCCCGGGGGTCCGTCTGACGGACCGGGATCACGCCGGGACCGGCGAATATGGCACCCTACGAGGATGACTGACCAGTACGTCCTGACGCTCTCCTGCCCGGACAAACAGGGCATTGTGCACGCCGTGTCGAGCTATCTCTTCATCACCGGCTGCAACATCGAGGACAGTCAGCAGTTCGGAGACCGGGACACGGGCCTGTTCTTCATGCGGGTTCACTTCTCGGCCGAGGCGCCGGTGACCGTGGACAAGCTGCGGGCCAGCTTCGCCGCCGTCGGGGACTCGTTCCGGATGGACTGGCAGATCCATCTCGCAGAAGAGCGGATGCGGATCGTGCTGATGGTCAGCAGGTTCGGTCACTGCCTCAACGACCTGCTCTTCCGCTCCAGGACCGGTGCGCTGCCGGTCGAGATCGCGGCGGTCGTCTCCAATCACACGGACTTCGCCGATCTGGTCGCCTCGTACGACGTCCCGTTCCATCACATTCCGGTCACCAAGGACAACAAGGCCGAGGCCGAGGCCCAACTGCTGGAGCTGGTGCGCGGCGAGAACATCGAGCTGGTGGTGCTCGCCCGCTATATGCAGGTGCTCTCGGACGATCTGTGCAAGCAGCTGAGCGGCCGGATCATCAATATCCACCACTCCTTCCTGCCGAGCTTCAAGGGCGCGAAGCCGTACCACCAGGCGCACGAACGCGGCGTGAAGCTGATCGGCGCGACCGCGCACTATGTGACGGCCGATCTCGACGAGGGCCCGATCATCGAGCAGGAGGTCGAGCGGGTCGGCCACGGCGTCACCCCGGAGCAGCTGGTGGCGATCGGCCGCGACGTGGAGTGCCAGGCACTGGCGCGGGCGGTGAAGTGGCACGCGGAGCACCGGATCCTGCTCAACGGCCGCCGTACGGTGGTCTTCGCGTAACAACCGCCCGCAGTCCTCATTCGTTGCCGGGCGGCGGTCCCGGCACGTTGTCGCAGAGATCGTCCAGTACGAACGCTCCTTCCTGCCGTTGCAAGACCCTTTCAGCCTCCAGCCGTTTGAGCAGCTCGTCCAGCAGCCTCTCGTCCTGCGGGTCGCCCAGGAATTCCAGTACGGCGCGGTAGAAGGCGTCCCGCAGGGTCGGCGGCATGGCGTCCGACGCGTCCAGGCAGATCTGGCTCGCCCCGTCGAACAGGCGCTGGACGGCCCGGGTGTTCTGCGACAGCGGTACGGTGCCGAATGAGCCGCCGGGAAAATACGGCCGCTCCCCGGGCCGCGCCGCCTTCGCCCAGTCCTCGCGGGCCTGGCGGGAGGTCAGCCTGTCGAGGAGGTCCCAGGCGGCGGCGCTGGGCTTGAAGACCGCGGCCATGTCGCCAGAGACCTCGAAGGCGTTGTCCTCGCTCTGCCCCTCGCTCTGCCCCTCGCTCTGCCCACCGGTCTTCCCGCCGGTCTTCCCCGCGCCGAAGAGGGCGGCGGTGGGCGTGGGTTGCACGTCGTCGCCGTAGTGGCGGCGGATGAACGAACCCTGGTGCTCATGGGTGCAGTGACCGCCGTTCAGCAGCCCGTACCGGCCGTTGCCGAGATCCTCGAAGGACAACCTGAGCCCCTCGCCGCCGAGGTTGCCGCCGTTGGCGGCGAGCAGACCGGCCCACTCCTTCCAGGCCGCCCTGGTCTGCGACCACGGGGTCTTGCCCGTCGCCCACCTCTCGTACGCGGCGGGGCCCTGCCGTTGCAGCAGCAGGTCCTCCACCCAGTCCGTGCCCGGCCAGCCGGAGGTGGCGCCGGAGCCCACGCCCAGGCACCAGTCCGGCTTCTTGCGGGCGCTCTCCGCGCGGCGGAAGACCAGCGACTTCAGGTCGACCCGCACCGGCGCCCAATAGGCGCGCGTACGGGCCTCGCCCTGCTCGTTCTCGACGGTCACCGAGGGCGCCCACGGCGGGACCGCGGCCCCGGCCACGTGCTCAGGGAGCGGATAGGCGTCTTGGGCCCTGGCGTACTCGGCGAGCTCACCGGGGCTGCTCAGGATCGCCAGGTCCGGCGGCGCGCCCGCCTGGAGCTGGGCCACCAGCGTCTCGCGCAGGGAGCGGGTCCCCTTGTAGACGTAACTGCGTCCGGTCCGCTCACCGATGCGCCGCAGCGCCGCCACGAACGGCTTCTCCTCGCCGTCGGTCCACGGGCCGAGGACGACTAGGGTGCGCTCCTCGGCGGCTTCCGAGCAGCCGCCCGCCGTAACGGCAGCGGCGGCGAGCAGACAGCAGGCCAGCAGTGCCCTCAAGCGCTTCATATGTCTGTGTACTTCCGTCGGGGGCGGCCGGCCGGATACGGCCGGCCGTAGAGGAAGAGCGTCACGCCGCAGGCGAGCGCGCCCACGCCGGCCGCGGGCACGACGACGCCGGCGGTCAGCGACCAGCGGTCGGGGTGGGCCTCGCGCATCAGGGCGGCCGCCTCGCGTGCGGTGGACTCGATCTTGCGAGGCGCCATGCCTTCTGCGCCCTGCTGCTCCAGGGCGCCGACGGTCGTACGCACCCGCTCCTGCGCGGCGTGCTCCTCGGCGCCGCCGAGAGCCAGCAGCACGGGCGTGAGCAGCACCGGCACCGCGGCCACCGCCAGCTGCACGCTGATCAGCCGCAGCCGGTCCCGCAGGAAGACCGAGGTGCCGACGAGGACGAAGGCGAAGAGGGCGGCGGCGAGTGCCGCGGCGGCGGCCGCGGCCAGGGTGAGCGGGCTCCAGGCCGCCAAGTCGCGGTTCTCCTGCCGCAGTTGGTGCTCGAGCTCCGCGATTCGGTCGAGGATGGAGATGGGCTCCTGGGGGGTGGCCTGGGCGACGGTCCGGTGCTTGCCGCGCAGCATGTCGTCGGCGTAGGTGACCCCGGCTTCACGCAGCGTTTTGTTCTTACGGTTCCGGTCGGCCCACGCGATCTTGTCGCCGTACGCGACGACCAGGCCGGAGACGACCCGCAGCTCCTGCTCCTGTGCCTTGTGCAGGGCCCTGGACTGCGCGACCCGGTTGAGGCTCTGCGCGGCCTCGGTGAGGAGGGAGCGGTAGGTCTCGCCGACCTCGACGCTGCCGGCCTGCGCGGCGGTGAAGAGGCGTAACTTTGCCTGCCCCTGGGCGAGTTCGAGGGAGATCCGGGCGTGCGCCAGATCCACGAGTGCGGGCGCGCAACGATCCCGCAGCCGCTCCGTACGGTCGTGCACGTCGCCGTAGGCGGCTGTGGAGAGGACGAGGGAGACCACGGCAAGCGCGGGCAGTACCAGCATCCGGCGGCGCAGGAACGCGGCAGTGGGGCGGCTGCCCTCGGGGGTGCGGCCCGCGGCGCGCAGCCACAGGGCGGGGAAGAGCCCGCGCAGGGCTGGGAGGACGCGGGTGGCGGCGTGGTGCAGCCGCGCCAGGGCGGGCCGGAGCCGGTTGAGGAGCGGGCGGAACCGCTTGCGGCTGGTCATGCGCCCTCCCGGGGGCCGCGGTGTCGCGCCGGCACGGGACGGAGCCGCCGGTTCAGGCCGTTCATGCGTCATCGCCCGGCTCGGGCAGCCGCGGGCGGCGCGGCAGCCACGCGGTCAGCGGCCGCTGTGCCCGGTCCCGGTCCGGGTTCCGGTCGCGGTCCGGGTTCCGGTCCCGGTAGTGCTTCAGGCCCAGCGGGCGGGTTCGGTACGCGCTGTCGAGCAGCGCCTCCGCGAGCGCGGCGTCTTCCGCGCGGTCGGTGCGCGGCACCTGCTTGGCCAGCTTGCGGTAGCTGGCGGAGAGCTGCTCGCGCAGCTCCCGTTCGGTGGCCGGGACGGACGTCCCGGGTGGCAGCGAGGCGCGCAGCTCGGCCAGCGGGTCGGCCTTCTCCCGTGCGGCGCCGACCAGTTCGAGAAGCAGTTCCAGGAGCTCTGTGGTGAGCCGTTCGTACGACTGCCGGTCGGTGAGCCCCTCGTGGCTGACCAGCCGGCGCAGCGCGCCGTACGCGCGCACCGCCGACGCCACCGTCGGCGCGCTCCCGTCCGAGGGCGGGCTGGCGTGGATGCGGACCATCGCGGTACGCGCCGCGGTGCGGTGCCGGGAGTCCGGGGGCACACCGTCCAGGTACGCGAGGGCCAGATCCGGGCTGTGCCGGGCGAGATGGATGCGGGCGAGCCCGAAGGCGGCGCTGCCGAGCGCGTGGTTGCGCCGCCACACCGCGTCGTAGAACCGCATGGCCTGCTGCTCCTTCTCCTCCCGGTCCTCCCGCTCGTCCCGGTCCTCCGGGGCCTTTCGGGCCGCGGCCCCCGGGGCGCCGTCGTCGTCCGTGCCGCGCCTTGCGTCCGCCAGCTTTTCGTGGCAGTAGCCGAGGGCGAGCTTCGGCGCGTACTCGCCCGGAATGGCGTAGTACACCTCGTCGAAGCAGGCCAGGGCATGGTGCGGGCGGCCGTGGGCAAGCTCGGTGAGCCCCCGGTGCCAGTCGAGCCGCCAGTCGTAGTCCGCGCGCTCGCCGAGCAGCCTGCGGGCCCGGTCGAGCTCCATCGCGGCGGCGAGCAGTTGCCGGTCCCTCCCCCGGCCACCTGCCCCGGCCACCGCTGGTGGAGCCCCCGGGCGCGACTGGTCGCGGGCGAGCTCCAGATGGAGCCTGCAGCGCAGCAGATGCAGCTCGGGGGAGGCCAGCCACTCGTCGCTGAGCTGGAGCAGACCTGCCGGGTCGGCGTACGAAGTGCGCTGCAGCTCCTTCCAGTTGGGGTCCCGCTGGTCCGGTTTGGGCACGGGCAGGGCCACCGCGACCTCGGCCGGGTCGGGCACCCCCGCACCGAGGAGATGGCCGCCCGCGCCGCCTGCCCGCCAGCGGTCCAGCGGCGGGGCCTTGCCGAGCTGACCGTCCAGGGCGGTGGCGGCCCGGTCGAAGAGCGGGGACGGCTCGAAGGTCTCCTCGCCGAGCCGCAGGGAGCGCAGTTCGCGCAGCACACCGCGCAGTTGGAGGGCCATTTCCTGGGCGGATGCGTAACGCCGCTTGGGGTCGTGTGCCATGGCGCGCCGCAGCGCCCGCTCCAGCGACTCGGTGCCGAGGTCGGCGGGGGGCGCGGGGGCCTTGGCGAGCAGCGAGGCGAGGACCGCGCCGACGCTGTAGAGGTCCCCCGCCGTCGTCATCTCGCCCGCGGGGCCGGTCTCCGGCGGCCGGTGGCTGACCGGTCCCGGCGTGCCGGGCTTGCGGACGCCCGCGACGTCGATGAGTTTGATGCCGTTGCCGCAGTGCAGAACGTTGGTGAGGGACAGATCGCCGTAGACGAGACCCTCCTGGTCGTGCAGATAGCTGAGCGCGTCCAGGATGAGCAGCCCGTACACGACGACGAACTCCCGCACCCGGGGCCCGGAGAACGGCGGACGGTGCTGGGCGATCCGGGCCGCGACCCACTCCAATGGCGCCCCGTCGGCGAACTCCATCACGATGAACTCCGCCGAAGTCGACGGATGACGCGCGTAGTTGACCACCCGGATGACGGAGGGATGATTCAGGCTGACCAGCCGCAGCCGCTCTTGATGCGCCTGGAGGACCGCTGCGGGATTTCCCGGGTCGAGGATTCCCTTGAGCGCCACCGGACGGTCGTCGAGCAGCAGATCGCGGGCGAGATACACCTGCCCGTGGCTGCCCTGGCCGATCGGGCCCACGACCTCGTACTGCTGGTGCAGCCGGTCGCCGCCGGTCAGGTGGGGCCCGGGCGGCGCGGTGACGAGTGCGTCCGGGTCGCGTACGGCGACGACCGGCAGATCGGTGAGCCCGTCGCCGGGCGGGTCCACGACGAACTCGTGCGGGCCCAGCGGGCCGGCCAGGGTCAGTTCGGCCGCTTCGGCGTCCAGCAGGGCCGTCTCGACGTCGACGGCGAGCCGGAACAGCTCGTGCGGCAGGGCGGGCGTGTCGTACAGGAGGCCGCCGCGGCGCAGCTGTTGGAGCCGCGCGCGCAGCCGTGGCGACCGGTCCTCCGGGCGGCGCGGTGTCGGCCCGCCCGATGTGGCCGGATGCCCGGGCAGCTGCCGTAATCGCTGTTCGGTCTCGGCGAGCCGGGTGATGCGCGCGGCGAGCCGGTCGGTGCGGCGGTCGGGCCACTCGGGTTCCAGGAGTTCGGCGCGTACCCGGGCGAGCAGCGGCGAGCGCGGGTCGCTGAAGACGAGCAGCAGCCGGCTGTCGCCGCGGGCCAGCAGCGCGCGCAGCAGCGCCACGATCTCCGCGTCGGGCGACGCGGACCGGTCGACGGCGAGGAAGGCGGCGATCAGCGGCGGGCTCGCCTCGGCGATCTGGTCGAGCAGCTCGGTGTGCGGTGTACGGGACGGGGCCGGGTCGTCCAGGCCGATCCGGTCGGCGGCGTGGACGGCGAGCTCCTCGGCGGTGCGGTTGGTGGCGTCGACGGCGATGTCGATGCTGCCCACCTGCGGCTCGCCCGCCGAACTCGCGGACGCGGACGGCGGGCTCTGCTCCCGGTCGGCGAGGGTGAGGACGGAGCGGACGGTGTGCAGCAGCGCGTGCTCCCCCTCACCGGCGAAGGCCAGCTCGACGGGGTCGGTGTCGGCAGCCCCGTCCAGCCAGCGGGTCAGCCTGCGATGCAGGCCGGGGACCCGGCCGGAGGCGGTCCTGTCGGGGGCGACGGCGACATCGCGGGAGACGGCACGGGGTCCGTTCACCGTCAGCCCGAGCCGTTCCAGCGGCAGATACTTCAGCACGGTCTCGGTCGGGATCATGTACGCGTGCTCACGGCGTACGGGCGCCTGCGGGGTGCCGAACTGGTGGGCCACGATGCCGATGAGCCGGCGTGAGCGGCTGTGGACGACCCCGCTGCCGCTGTAGCCGTGCCGCACGACGTACGAGGAGCCCTCCGTGTCGAGCTGCACCCACTCGGGCTTGGGCGCTGGTCCGCCGCGCCCCATCAGCCGGGCGTCGAGATGCTCGCCGCCGGGCAGGTCCTCCGGGTAGCCGGTGAAGTGCACCGGCTCATTGCGCGCCGGGATCTGGCGGTGCAGCACGGCATGCGGCACGGACGGCTCGTGGTCCAGCTTGAGCAGGGCGAGGTCGCCGCTGAAGTGCGGGGTGGGCAGGACCAGATACTCCCGCAGCACCCGGGCGCGCAGCGGGCCCGGCCCGTCACCGGACAGGGCGGCGCCGGGACCGTCCACGTACACGGTGTCGAAGGGGGTGCGGGCGCCGTCCTGGCCGGGGCGCGACAGCACCGTATGGGCGCAGGTGAGCACCAGCCCCCCGGGCAGCAGCACCCCGGCGCCCAGCGGGCGGCTCGCCCGGTCCTGCGTGCGCAGCAGACAGACCCGCCAACTCTCCTCCTGCGACGACGAGTTGGACGTGCGCCACGGCTCCCTCATACTTCACAACGATAACTACAGGAGACGGGGGAGGCGATGGCTGTGCGTGACGATGCCGCGGTGGCCGGGCTCGCCGAGGTGATCGGCCAGGTCCGGGACGAGCTGGAGCGGGCGCAGCGGGCCGGCGAGGGGCGCGATCTCAAATTCAGCGTGGAGAGGGTGAATCTGGAGTTCGCCGTGCAGGTCAGGCGCGAGGGCAGCGGCAGGGCCGAGCTGCGGATCGGGGTGGTCACGGCGGGCGGCGGCGGGACGGCGGCGCGGGACACGACGCACACGATCCAGATCGAGCTGAAGCCGCAGGGGCGCGACGGGGACCCGAACGTGCGGGTGGGCGGGGAGTAGGGCTGCGTACGCACGGCACGGCTTCACCAGCGTCCGCGTAGGGGGCAGTCGTGAGCGCGGCAAGGTGCAAGCGACAGAGCCGACCCGCTCGGTGGTGTGCGGCCGGGAAATTGACGGCCGTGAATGTCCTTACCGGGACATGAACAAAGGCACCAGCAGACGATCTCACTCACTGAGCTGCCCTAAGCTGACCTCCCAGTTGACGGCCGGCAAGGGGGAGAGACGAATGGCGGGGGCACGCGAACTGCCGCCGGACGAGGTCCTGGTCGAGCGTCTGCGTGACGGTGACGAGGAGACGTTCGCCCTGGTGCTGGACACCTGGTCGGGTGGCCTGCTCCGGCTGGCCATGTCGTTCGTGTCGACCAAGGCCACCGCGGAGGAGGCCGTCCAGGACACCTGGCTGGCGGTCATCAGGGGGATCAGCGCCTTCGAGGGCCGTTCATCCCTGAAGACATGGGTGTACCGGATCCTGGTCAACACGGCCAAGGCGCGCGGCGCAAAGGAGAGCAGGACCGTTCCCTTCGCCAGCCTGCTGCCGGAGGAGGAAGGGCCGACGGTGGACGCCTCGCGGTTCCGCGCCCCCGGCGAGCGATACGCCGGGCACTGGGCCGTCGGGCAGGAACCGCTTCCCTGGCACGTTCCCGAGGACCACGTGCTGCGCGGCGAAGTCCGCGAGATGATCGCAGAGGCGCTCGACGAGCTCCCGCCCCGGCTCCGCACGGTGATCACGCTTCGCGATGTCGCAGGATACGGCTCGGAGGAAGTGTGTTCCCTGCTGGAGATCTCGCCTGGAAACCAACGCGTCCTCCTCCATCGGGCCAGGGCCTTCATGCGCCGTAAGTTGGAGACCTACTTGTCCGGTGCCCATGACATCGCAGGCGGGAGGGGACGACCGTGAACTGCATCGACTTCGTCGAGTTGGTGACCGAGTTCCTCGAGGGCGCCATGTCCAACGAGGACGAGCGGCGCTTCATCGAGCACCTGGCGGAATGCCCCGGGTGCGAGAGCTACCTCGATCACTTCCGTCAGACGATCGCCACGACGGGCGAGCTGACCCCGGACAACATCTCACCGGACGCCAGGCAGCAGCTGCTCACCGTTTTCAGGGACTGGCAGCAGCGTTGATCCTCGGCATCAAGTAGGGCCTGTCCGGCGGCCCGAGCAGGAGCCGATCGCGCTCACGCGGGGACCGGTGTCCGATCCCGAGCTGATCGCGATCGACCGGTCGGCACCACACGCAGGACCCCAAGGACTCAACTCGCCGCGCCCGTAGGAGTCCGCTGCTGCGCAACCACCTCGCCTCCACCACGCCTGCCCTCCGGCCCATCCCCCCTCATCGCTGATCATCCAGGGCGTGCCGCCGCTCCATGCGGGCGGTGTGGGGCCGCGACAAGCCGCCCGTCTTCGGGCTGACGGCCCGCCGGCGCAGGCCTGTCGGCGGTATCCACGCCCTCTACGGGCGCCTCTCGTCCTCGCCGCCGCGTTTCCGCCCGGGGGACTTGTAACGCTGCTGGGGCGCGCCGCACTGAACGTCTGAGGCGGGCGCTGGAGCCCCCCATGAATCTCGCATGGCCTTCGCCCTCCTCCCCCTGGGCGGAGGCCATGCGACTACCGGAGACATCCATGACTCTGCTCAGACGACTCTTGTTCGGCATCATCGCCGGACTGCCCGGTGGCGCGATCGTGGCGGTCGTGACGAACCCGCCGTGGATCCCGTGGGCGGCGCACACGGTGGTGCTGGGAGCCGTGCTCGGCCTCCTGTTCGGCGAGCACAGGCAGAGCAACGGCTCGGCCTTCTCCGTCGGTCTGCTCATCGGCCTGCTCGACTGGGTGACTTGGACACTCACCCTCGCTCCCGCGCTGGAGGGGAAGACGCCGTCATGGACGGTCGCGGTGGCCGTGTCGCGCTTCCCCGAGCTCGTCGGCGCCGCCCTGTTCGGCACGATCGCCGGGCTCGCCTTCCACGCCCTTTCGGCCTGGCGCCCGCCTCGGCCGGCGCACCGGCGCGCCAAGCCCCATGTGGTGATCGCCGGTGGTGGTTTCGGCGGGATGGGGGCCGCGCGCGAACTGGACCGGCGGGTCGCCCGCGGGCTCGACGCCCACGTGACGCTGATAAGCGACTCGAACTTCCTGCTGTTCACGCCGCTGCTGGTCGGCGTCGCCTCGAGCACGGTGGAGGCCAGGCACGTGAGCGCTCCGGTCCGTGCCGGGCTCAACCATGCCTCCTTCCTGCACGGGCGGGTGGTCTCGATCGACACGCAGACGCGCAATGCGTACGTCGCCGCCGGCAAGGAGGGGATGCTCCGCGTGCCGTACGACGAGCTGGTCCTGGCAGTCGGCGCGGTGTCGCACTTCTTCGACCTGCCGGGAGTGGGCGAGCACGCCTTCCCGATGAAGTCCGTCGAGGACGCCACCAGGCTGCGCAACCAGGTGCTGGGCGCGCTGGAGCGGGCCGATCTCGAGCCGGATCCGGCCGAGCAGGCCAGGCTGCTGACGTTCGTGGTGGCAGGCGGCGGATTCGCCGGGACGGAACTGGTGGCCGAACTCGTCGACCTGGTGCATGACGTGCTCCACTTCTATCCCCGTCTGCACGGGCTGCGGCCCAGATTCGTGATCGTGCACGCGGGTGAGCGGCTGCTGCCGGAGCTGTCGCCGAAGCTCGGCCTCTACGCGCGGCGCAAGCTCGAGAAACGCGGCATCGAGTTTCGCCTCGGCGCGCGCGTGGCCAAGGCCACCGCCGAGGACATCACGCTCGACTCCGGCGAGACCATCACCACCCGCACCCTTGCCTGGACGGCCGGCAACCGGCCGAATCCGCTGGTCCAGCAGGTCATGCAGGCGCCCCTCGTCGTGGATCCCACCATGCAGGTCCCGGGCATGCCCGGCCTGTGGGCGCTGGGCGACTGCGCGAGGATCCCCGACCCGGCGGGCGGGGTCTACCCGCCGACCGCGCAGCACGCGATCCGCGAAGGCAAGGCGGCGGCGAGGAACATCGCCGCGGTCCTCGGCGGACGCCGTCCCGTCCCGTTCCGCTTCGGCGGGCTTGGCGTGCTGGTCTCGCTCGGGCACCGCACGGCGGCCGGCGAGATCGGCGGGCGGCGGGTCTCCGGTCTCCTCGCCTGGGTCCTGTGGCGCTCGGTCTACCTGAGCAAGCTGCCCAGCGTGGAGAAACGGCTGCGCGTGCTCGCCGACTGGACCCTCGACCTGGTCTTCCCCAGGGACATCGCCCTCTCGACCAAGGATGATCGTCATGCGTAACGCTGGATTCGGAGCCCTCGCCGGCCTCGCAGGAGGGCTGGTCTTCGGCCAGGTGATGGCGATGATCGGGTTCCTGCCCACCGTCGCGGCGATCGTCAGAACCGACTCGCCCGTCGTGGGATTCGCCGTCCACTTGCTGATCGCGGCGATCATCGGGAGCATCTTCGGCACGCTCGTGGCGCGGCAGCGCGAGCTGCTGTTCTGGGGACTCGCGTACGGCGCGCTGTGGTGGTTCCTCGGGCCGTTGACGCTGCTGCCGATCCTGCTGGGCAGGCCGGTGGCCTGGGACGTGGCGACGGCGCAGGCGCTGATCCCCAGCCTGCTCGGTCACCTGGCCTACGGAGCGGTCACGGCCGCAGTCCTCGCCTTGCTGTCGCGCGGGGAGCGGCAGTTCAGGCCCGGTCTCTTGGTGCGCGCTTCGGCCGCCGGGCTGCTCGCCGCCGCGGTGCTCGGGCTCGGCTGGAACACGCTGGTCGTCGGAGTGCTGGTCGGCGCGTCCTACGCGGTGATTTTCGGCGACCCCGACGAGGGCACCGGCCCTGCCCTGATCCGCGGCGCCGCCTTCGGCTTCGCGTGGTGGGTGCTCGCGGCGGTGACGATCTCGCCTCTGCTGGACGGCCGCGGGCTGGAGTGGGCGCCGGCCGCGGTACGCGCCGCAGTGGCATCGCTGCCCGGCTATCTGTTGCTCGGGGCCGGTACTGCCCTGCTCACCTGCTGGCTGGGCGGTCTGTCGCGGGCGGTGTTCTCCGACGACGTACGGGACACCCTGGAGGGACGCCTCGCCGGCGGGCGCGTGATCTCGATCTGGCACGGCGTCATCGCCGGGCTGGCCGGCGGCGTGATCTTCACCGGTGGCATGGTCGCCGTGGGATTCCTGCCGGTCGTCGCCGCCCTGATCGGCTCGGAGTCCGCGGGCGTGGGCCTCGTCATCCACCTGCTGATCTCCCAGGTCGTCGGCGTCACCTACGCGGTCTTCTTCCGCCGCCGCAGCTTCGACCCGGCCTCGGGGATCGGCTGGGGTGTGTCCTACGGCTTCCTCTGGTGGGTCCTGGGCAACCTGACGCTGCTTCCCGTGCTGCTCGGTGCCGTACCCCAGTGGAACGCCGCCGCACTGGCCGTGTCCTTCCCCTCCCTCGTCGGCCACCTCGCCTATGGCGCCATTCTCGGCCTGGTGTACCAGCGGCTGGAGGAGCGGGTCAGTCCGTGGCACCTGACCCGCAGTGAGGCGACCGCGGTCCGGGCGGCCGCGCGTCACGAGCAGACGCTGAGCGCGGCACCCGCGCTGTGGAGCCTGATCACTTGCGTGGCCTTGCTCATCCCCATCCTGGTGTCCTAGGAAGTTGGGCGGACAGGACCTGGAAAGCCGTGGAGCGGGTGGCGACGCCACCCGCTCCAGTGCTTTTGAGCGACCTGGCTCCGTCAGGCGCGCTGCTTCAGCTCGGCCGCGCCGAACGACACGCTGAAGCGCTCACACCAGATCGTCACCGTGGAGAACCTGTTCAGGTCGGTGCCTGCCGGGATCGCGTAGTTCTGGTTGCCCTCGTTGCCCTTGAGGGCACCGAGGTCGACCTGCTTGCCGTCGTCGAGGTTGCCGCCGCCGTCCTGCTTGACCGGCTGGTCGCTGAGCCACACGTGCAGGGCCGGGCCGTCGGAGGTGCGCAGGTTCGTCAGGCGCAGCGTCGCCTTCCCGTCTTCGAGCTGCTGGATCTCCACTGAGCCGCTGGTCTCGTGCTCGTGGGAGATGAAAGCACCGGTGGCCAACTGCTTGGCCGCGGCCCCCTGCTGGTTGGTGGCCACGGGAGCCGCCTCATCCACGCGGACTGTGGTGAAAAGCCGCCAGGGCTGGAAGAGGTAGAGCCCGACGGCCGCTGCAAGGACGACCACCACGGTGGTGATCCAGAGGACAGGGCGCTTGCTTCGGCACATGAGGATTTCCGTTTCTGTGGGTGTTCACGCCGGACCGGTGGCCGGACGTGGCGCCGAGGCACATGTCGGCGATGGCCTCGACGTCTTGGCCACATCGCACTCAGAGACGGAGAGAGCGGAGAACGTTACACGTCACGTCCGGCGACTTCCTGGCGGCGGCGAACCTGATTCGGGGGTCACCAAAGGGCCGGTTCGAAGCGGCAGCCCCGAACCGGCCCTGAACTTGCTTACCGCCAACTACAGTTGACGGCTTCTTCTGCAACGCTTTCCTTCCTCTGAGTGAGACCTGCCGCACCCGTGCGGGATTCCTGTCGCCAAGACGGGTGCGGGGATCACGGCGGCCGCTGTCACGCCGGTCGGCGTTCTTGATCGGAACGCCGAAATCAGGCGGGCCGACGACCGTTTAGCACTGCTGCTGAGCGGGGCTCGGCCGCTCGTGTTCGGTGGGGAGCTTGGCCTTCTCGCGGCGCAGCTCATCGGCCTCGTCACGGACAGCGTCGAGCCTGACCTCGAGCGTGCCGACGCGCTCGCGGTAGCGCTCCAGCTCGGCCCGGACGAATTCGGCGTCCGCCACCTGGCGGGCCGTCTCTTCGCGGATCGCGGCGGTCTCCTCAACGAACTTCTGCTGCGCGGCATCGAGCTGGGCGACGGCCATGTCGCCCGCCTCCTCAGCGAGCGCGGCGCGCTGCTCGGCGGCCAGGATGCGCTGCGCAGAGGCGCGGGTGACGGTCTCGATCCGGGCCTCGGCGGCCGCGGAGTCCGTGATGATCGCCAACTCCTCGACATAGGCGGGCAGGTCGGTGGCGAGCTGGTTGATGAGCGCGACCAGGGCGTCGCGTGACTGTGCGGCAGGGGCGCTGTCGGCCATCGACACTTCCGGCATTGCCATCATTTCGCTGTTCATGGCTTCCGTCGGCGCCTCCTCGAGCGCATCGGCGGCGGGAGCCTGTTCGAGCTCCTGGGGCGTCCAGTCAGCACCGGGGGCGTGCCCGAGCGCCTGGGGTACCGCATCCGTGGCGGGCGTTTGCCCGGACGCACTGGGCGCCGCACCCACAGCGGGTGCCTGCCCGGCGGCTGCGGGCCAGGACTGCTCGAAGACCGGCGCCCAGGCCACCTTCGCATCCTCCTCGGCCGCCTTCTTGGCCTCGGCTGCCGCGCGCTTGTCCTCCTTGCGCTGCATCCGCTTGGCGCGGAACTTCCTGAACGCGCCGAGCGCGTTGTGGTCGGGGTGCCGGCAATAGCGGGGCTCCGGACCCTGTACGCCGGGTGCGGGCGACTCGGGCGGATTGGTACAGCCCGGATAGGCGCAGGTGGGGACGGTATCGACGGTCTCGACGGTCATTTTCGGCCTTTCGTAGCTGACTTAGCGATATTCCGGATTCTCAAAGTCGAACCGGCACCCGGCGTCCCACTGCGACCGCTGGTTCCCGTGTGCCGGAACGCCACCGGCGTCCTTGAGCAGCCGGGCCAGATGCAACAGGTTCCACGTCATGAACGTGGCGTTCCTGTTGGTGAAGTCGTTGGTGGGACCGCCGGAACCCGGATCGAGATAGGAGGGGCCTGGCCCGGCCTCGCCGATCCAGCCCGCGTCCGCCTGCGGCGGGATCGTGTATCCCAGGTGCTGCAGGCTGTACAGGACGTTCATGGCGCAATGCTTGACGCCGTCCTCGTTGCCGGTGATCAGGCAGCCGCCCACACGCCCGTAGTAGGTGTACTGACCGGCATCGTTGAGCAGGCCCGAGCAGGCGTAGAGCCGCTCGATGACCAGCTTCGCCACCGAGCTGTTGTCACCCAGCCAGATCGGCCCGGCGATGACGAGGATGTCGGCGGCCATCACCCGCTGGTAGATCGACGGCCACGCGTCGCGTTCCCAGCCGTGCTCGGTCATGTCCGGCCACACCCCGGTGGCGATCTCGTGATCGATCGGCCGCAGGTGCTCGACCTGAACGCCCTGCTTCTCCATGATCCGCGAGCTGAGGTCGATCAGGCCCTGCGTGTTGCTGCGCTCCGGGCTCTTCTTCAGCGTGCAATTGAGGAACAGCGCACGCAGGTCGTCATGGCTCATACCCCTCAGTGCGGCCGCCGCGTCGAACGTTACAAGGGGCACTCGAACCGTTCACGCCCGCGACGGCTGAGCCGGGCACCGCCCCGCGCCTGCCGTCGCCGGCCGCATGCGCCGCACTCAGCGACGCGCCCCGCCCTTTGCGCCCCTCGGCCACACCGCCGAATGCGTACACGGCCAACGACCAATGGGCGCCAGGAACGACCCCGGTCCTTTGCGGCGGAGCAGGGGCACGGGGTGCTCAGAGCCTGCTCAGCGACGCCGCCGCGAACAGCACGTCCCGGATCGCCTCCCGGTCCCCGTCCTGGCCCGCCGCGGCCTCCTCCGGTGAGATGTGGCCCGCCACCAGGCGGCAGAACTCCACGCCGTCCAGCGCCACTTGGGCCACCGCCTGGTCCGCGGAGCCGACGGCTGCCGGGGAGTCCAGCGCGATGTACCAGTTCCCGCCGCCCGAGCCCTCGACCTCCAGATGCAGCGAGCGGCCCGGCGCGCCCGCCGCGACCAGATGTCTCGCGGGTCCGGCGAGGCCCGCGCGTCTGCGGTCGGCGAGCGCCGCGGGCAGCAGCCGCGCCGCCAGGTCGATCATCCGGTGCAGATGGGACCCGCTCGGCGGCTCGTACGGATAGTCCACCGCGTCCGCGATGTCGCCCGCATGCATCCAGCACTCGAAGGCCCGGTCCAGCAGGGAGTCCCGCAGCGGCAGGGCGAAGTCACCGTACGAGACCGACAGTTCGGCGACTCCGCCGCCGGCGAAGGACACCGTGCGGATGAGGGTGTGGCTCTGGTCGCGCCACGGCTCGCGGATCGTGCGGGTGGGCGGCGCGTCTGCCGCGCTCCAGAAGGCTTCGGTGCGCTCGGTGGGCACTCTCGGCGCGTTCGGTCCGAGCGGATCGTCCAGACCGAGGGCGCCCGCGACCAGTCCGTCGACGGTCATCAGATGCGCGATCACCCCGGCCACGGTCGTCCGGCGGCTCACCTGCCGCTCGCCCTCGAACCACTTGAGGCGCACGGGCGCATGCCACTCCGACTCGCCGATGTCCCGCAGCAGCGCGTCGAGCCGCGCGGTCTCGGCGTCGTACGGATGCGCCCAGGTGGGCACCGGAATACGGGCGGGCCTGCGTCCCAGGCAGTTCTCGAGGACGCGGAACCGCAGCAGCGGGTCGAGGTCCAGGTCCCGGTCGGTGTGCAGCAGCGCGACGGCGTCACGCAGCCGCAGGGCCTCTTCCGCACAGGGTGCGCAGTCGCCGAGGTGTTCCTCGACGGCCTCGGTCTCCTCGGCGGAGCAGGCGGCCAGCGCCCATGCGCCGAGCAGGGATTTCAGCACGCTGTGGGACGGGCGTTCGCCCCTGCGCGGTCCATCGGCCGTTCTGCCGCCCGCTTCGCTCCCGGTTTCGCCTTTTCTGCCTGTTCCGCCGCTTGTCCCGGGCGGCGGTTCGGACACTGGGGGAGCCGCTTCGGGCAGTCGGCGCGCGGGCGAGTCAAGCGCGTCCAGATCGTCCGCCGCCGACCGCGGCCCCGGTATGCGCGGCGCGCCCCGCATCTCGTCGCGGCCGTCGTCGCCGTGGCCGCCGTCCAGCGGGCCGTTCACAAGGAGCGTCCGTATCCGGGCGGGGACGAGCCCTCCAGCGGGCGTGTGTTGGCGGTGGACAGCAGTTGGAGGCCGAGCCGCAGCCGACGCCTGGCCTCGTCCTCTGTGACCCCGAGGTCGGCCGCGGTCTGGCGGTAGTCCCTGCGCTGGAAGTACGCGAGTTCCAGCGCGGCGCGCAGCGGCGCCGGCATGGAGGTGACGATGTAGTCGGCACGGGCCGCGACCGCAGCCCTGCGCACCTTCTGCTCCAGCTCCTCCGTCGTACCCTCGCCGCTTTCCGCGAGCGCGGCGGCCTCGGTCTTCCGCAGCCGGTACACCGCCTGGCTGTTGGTGATTCTCGCCACCCAGGAACGCATCGAGCCCTGTTTGGGGTCGTATGCGTCGGGGTTCTCCCAGATGTAGCCGAAGACCTCGCGGGTGACCTGGTCGGCCGCCTCGTCGTCGTCGAGAACCCGGTGGGCGAGCATGTGCACGAGTGACGCGAACCTGTCGTACAGCTCCCCGAGCGCGGCGGCCTCCCCGCGCGAGAGCCGCTGCTGCATCCTGCGGTCCCAGCGCGGTGGTGCGTCCTTTGCCATGCGGCCCCCAAGCCTCGGCCTCTGTGCCTGTCGCCTCTTCGTCGCCCCTTCGAATGTAGTCGGCGTGGCCGCGGAGGCACGACCCTTTACGGCAAGAGCGCCCCCAGAGCCGGACCGGGATGGTAAGAGCCGACCCTGCCCGGTCAGCCTGCCTGGACTGTTGTGTTTCGTGCGAGGACGGCCTGGGCAGTCGCGACAGGAAGGGCTGATTCCGGTATGAGGAGAGGTCGGGTCGTGATGCTTGAGGTGGACGTGACCCGGCAAGGCGCATGGACGGTGCTGCGCGTCCGCGGCGAACTCGATCTCGTCTCCTCGCCGGCGATCCGCCAGCATGTCCATGACGCGGTCGCCGTCGGCCGCCGCGATGTGGTGCTCGACCTCTCAGAGGTGCTCTTCTGCGACTCCAGCGGGGTCGGCGTCCTGATCGCCGCCCGCCGCCTGCTGCGCTCCTGCCAAGGCAGACTCCGGCTGATCCTGCCTGCCCGCGGCGCCGAGGAAGGTTCCCACGTCAACCGGGTGCTGGCGGCCCTCGGAGTGCGCCGTCTCTTCGAGGTGTACGCAGACGCCCGCTCGGCCACCGACGAGGAGGCCGAGCCGCTCTCCGCCTGACCGTAGTCATCGCGTGACTGTCTGTCCGTCACCAGGGTGTCGCGCGGATGTCGCCGTCACGTAATTGGCTGGGTACTTGCACGCGTCAGCGTCCGGGGCCGTACCCTCGCCGCATGGACAGCGCAGAGTACGAGCGCAAGATCGCTTCCCGCTTCGCCGCCTTCGACCAGGACGGCAATGGCTATATCGACCGTGAGGACTTCAGCGGGGCCGCCGCGGCCCTGCTCGCCGAGTTCGACACGACCGCCCGCTGCGACAAGGGCCAGTCCCTGTACAGCGGCGCGGAGGCGTTCTGGCAGGGCATGGCCGGGATCGCGGATGTGGACGGCGACCAGCGGGTCACCCGCGAGGAGTTCGTCACGGGTGCGGTGAAGAGACTGCGCGACAACCCCCAGCGGTTCGCCGAGATCGCCCGCCCCTTCCTCCACGCCGTGATCGCCATCGCCGACGAGGACGGCAATGGCGTGACACCGTCGGCCGCCGAGCGGGTGCTGCGGGTGCTGGGCGTGCCGCCCGAGGTCGCGACGAAGGTGGCTCAGGCGCTGGACGGGGACGGCGACGGGCGGATCAGCGAGGAGGAGATCCTCGCCGCCTTCGCGACGTACTACGTCACGCCCGAGCCGTAGGCCGCCCGCCGGGGCTCCGCCCCGGACGGGTCCCCCACGCCCGTCAGGGCGTAGGGGGTGGGGGCACCTCCCATGCCCGAAGGGCTTTGGGGGAGGGCGGGGGCTGAGCCCCAGTGGCGTACCGCTCTCGCAGCTTGTACTTCAGCACCTTGCGCAGCGTCTCGTTCCGCGGCAACGCCTCCGTGATCTCCAGCTGCTCAGGCAGCTTGTGCACCGAAAGCCCCCGCTCCCGCAGATACGCCGTGACCGCGCCGAGGGACAACCCCCCGGCGCCGTCCGTCTGTTCCACCACCGCGCACACCCGCTCACCGCGCTCCGCGTCCGGCAGCCCGATCACCGCCACGTCCGCGATCGCCGGGTGTTCGTGCAGCAGGTCCTCGATCTCCTTCGCGGAGATGTTCTCGCCCTTGCGGATGATGACGTCCTTGAGTCGGCCGGTGAGGACCAGATGCCCGGACTCGGTGAGGTGCCCCAGGTCGCCGGTGATGAAGAACCCCTCGCCGTCGAAGGCCGCGGCGCTCTGCACCGGATCCAGGTAGCCCCGGCAGACCGCCTCGCCGCGCAGCCGCACCTCGCCGTCGACGATCCGTATCTCCATGCCCGCGGGCGGCCGTCCCTCCGTCGTGGCGAGGTTGTGCGCGGTGTCGTCGGGCGCACCCATGGTGATCATGGGGACTTCGGTCATGCCGTAGCCGTGGGTGAGCCGGCAGCCCATCTCTCGTACGACGGCGTGGTAGATCTCCGGCGGCTTGGGCGCCCCGCCCCCGGCCAGCAGCCGCAGACTGGGGATCAGTTTGCGCTCGGGCTGTTCGCGCTGCTCGGCGAGGAACATCGAGTAGAAGGCGGTGGAGCCGCCCGCGACCGTGACGCCGTGTCTGCGGTAGCCCTCCAGCGCTTCGGGCAGCGCGAAGTGCTCGAACATCACGGCGGGGAAGCCGTACAGCAGCAGCATCACCGTGTAGTCGGGCCCGGCGATGTGCGCGAAGGGGAAGGCCATCGAGCCGACGTCGTCGGACGACAGGCGCAGCGCGTGCGCGAGGCAGGAACCGCCCGCGATCAGCGAACGGTCGGTGTGCAGCACGCCCTTGGGGTCCGATGTGGTGCCCGAGGTCCAATAGATCCACCGCACGTCCGTCCCGGAGGCGGGCGGCGGCGGCAGCACCGCGGGATCGGCGTCGGGCAGGGTGTCGTACGCCTCGAGGATCAGCGGCGGTTCGGGGAGTTCCAGCGCGAGACGGCGTGCCATGCCGGTGTGGTCGAAGCCGCGCCAGGTGCCGGGCACGGCGAAGAAGGCGGCCTTCGACTCCCGTAGCGCGAAGCCGACCTCGCGGTCCCGGTAGAAGGGAATGACCGGCGATTGTACGGCTCCGATGCGGGCGAGCGCGAAGGAGAGCAGCGCGGTCTCGATCCGGGTGGGCAGCTGCCACGCGACCACGGTGCCGGGCCGTACGCCCAGCTCCCACAGCCCCGCCGCGACCCGCTCGGAGCGGTCCCGCAGAGCGCCGAAGGTGAGGGCGCGGTCGTCCTGGAGGAGCACGGGCCGGTCCGGGGTGACGTCCGCCCTGCGTTGGACGAGTTCCCAGAGTGTGCGCGACTCGCCCAGTGCGTGCGGGGTCTCGGTCATGCCGTATCCCTCCATGGCGGGCGCGTAGCTGGTAGCTGACGGATAGTCAGATGGTGCGGAGAGCGTAGGGCTCACCGCCTTGTTCGGTCCAGGGGGCGGGGCTAGCCTGATTTCTGACGGGTCATCAGAAACTGTCGAGGGGACACCATGACCGAACTGCCTCGGATCATCAGCGTCGACGACCATGTGATCGAGCCGGCCCACCTCTTCGAGACCTGGCTGCCCGCCAAGTACCAGGACCGCGGACCCAAGCCGCTCACCGCGGGCATCGGCGAGCTCGCGTACGTCGCGGGCAAGTACCGGATCACGATGGATCCCGACGGGCCGCCGACCGACTGGTGGATCTACGAGGACCTCAAGTTCCCGTACAAGCGCAATATCGCCGCCGTCGGCTTCGACCGCGACGACATGACCCTCGAAGGCATCACTCGCGCGGAGATGCGGCCCGGCTGCTGGGACCCCAGGGAACGCCTCAAGGACATGGACCTCAACCATGTCGAGGCCTCGCTCTGTTTCCCCACCTTCCCCCGCTTTTGCGGGCAGACCTTCGCGGAGGCGCACGACAAGGAGGTCGCGCTCGCCTGCGTACGCGCCTACAACGACTGGATGGTCGAGGAGTGGTGCGGGGACAGCGGCGGCCGGCTCATCCCGCTGTGCATCATCCCGCTCTGGAACATCGGCCTGGCGGTGGCGGAGATCAAGCGCAACGCCGCGCGCGGTGTGAAGGCCGTGACCTTCTCCGAGATCCCGACCTACCTCGGGCTGCCGTCCATCCACTCCGGCTACTGGGACCCGTTCTTCGCGATCTGCCAGGAGACCGGCACAGTCGTGAACATGCACATCGGGTCGTCCTCGCAGATGCCCGCCGCATCGCCGGACGCGCCCCCCGCCGTGCAGGCGTCCCTCAGCTTCAACAACGCCATGGCCTCGATGATGGACTTCCTCTTCAGCGGCGTGCTGGTGAAGTTCCCACGGCTCAAGCTGGCGTACAGCGAGGGCCAGATGGGGTGGATTCCCTACGCCCTCGAGCGCGCCGACGATGTGTGGGAGGAGCACCGGGCGTGGGGCGGGGTCCGTGACCTCATCCCCGAGCCGCCCTCCACGTATTACTACCGGCAGATGTTCTGCTGCTTCTTCCGCGACAAGCACGGGATCGCCTCACTGGACGTCGTCGGCCGCGACAACGCCACCTTCGAGACCGACTACCCCCATGTCGACTCGACCTTCCCGCACACCAAGGAAGTCGCCCTCGACCACATGAAGGGCCTGGACGACGAGACGGTCTACAAGCTGATGCGCGGCAACGCGATACGGATGCTGGATCTGGGCATCGAATGAACCTCTCGTACACCGAGGAGGAAGAGGACTTCCGGGCCCGGCTGCGCGAGTGGCTGGCCCTCTCACTGCCGAAGCTGCCCGCGAAGCCCGATCCGCACGACTGGCCGGGCCGCCGGGCGTACGACACGGGCTGGCAGCGGATGCTGTACGACGCCGGGTACGCCGACGTCCACTGGCAGGCGGCCCCGACCCAGCGGCTGATCTTCCTGGAGGAGACGGAGCTGGCCGGCGCGCCCTATGTCGGCGCGAACTTCGTCGGGCTGCTGCACGCGGGCCCCACCATCGCCGCGGAGGGCACGGCCGGGCAGCGCGCCCGCTGGCTGCCGCCCGTGCTGCGCGGCGACGAGGTGTGGTGCCAGGGCTTCAGCGAGCCCGACGCGGGCTCCGACCTTGCGTCGCTGCGAACGAGAGCCGTCCGGGACGGCGACTCCTACATCGTCACCGGCTCCAAGATCTGGACCTCGCACGCCGAGGTCGCCGACTGGTGCGAGCTGCTCGTACGCACCGATCAGAAAGCGCCCAAGCACCACGGCATCA
This sequence comes from Streptomyces sp. NPDC002870, assembly GCF_042888505.1. Taxonomy (NCBI): domain Bacteria; kingdom Bacillati; phylum Actinomycetota; class Actinomycetes; order Kitasatosporales; family Streptomycetaceae; genus Streptomyces; species Streptomyces sp. NPDC002870. The sequence goes on along the minus strand of NZ_JBIAPW010000012.1, from coordinate 83,045 downwards.
CCTGGCTCGCCATGCCGATGGACGCGCCCGGGGTCACCGTACGCCCGCTGCGAACGCTGGCCGGGTCGGTGGAGTTCGCTGAGATGTTCCTCGACGAGGTCCGGGTGCCGGTCGAGAACCGGGTCGGCCGGGAGAACGACGGCTGGCGCGTCACCATGGTCACCCTCTCCTTCGAGCGGGGCACGGCCTTCGTCGGAGAGGTCGTCGCCTGCCGCCGCACGCTGGGCGAACTGGCCGCCGCCGCCCGCGCGAACGGCACCTGGCACGACCCGGTGCTGCGCCGCAGGCTGGGCCGCCTGAATGCCGAGTTCCGCGCCCTGTGGCGGCTCACCCAGTGGAACGTCAGCGAGTCCCAGAGGACGGGCGGCGTACCCGGCATCGGCGGCTCGGTCTTCAAGCTCCGCTACTCGCACGCACGCCAGGAGCTGTACGACACGGCAGCGGAGGTGCTCGGACCCGACGCCTTCGACCTCGACCGGGAGTGGACCGCGGACCGGCTCTCCGCCCTCTCGTACACCATCGCGGCGGGCACCTCCCAGATCCAGCGGAACATCGTCGCCGAGCGGATCCTCGGCCTCCCGAAGGGGCGCTGATGGACTTCCAGTTGACGGACGACCAGCGTGCGTTGCGGAAAGGTGTACGGGAACTGCTGGCCGGCCGTTTCGGGGGCGATGCGCTCAGGGCGGCCGTGGACCGCGAGGGCACGGTCGACCGGAAGCTGTGGCGGGAGCTCGGCGCGGCCGGATTCTTCTCGCTGCGGCTGCCGGAGGGGGAGGGCGGGGTGGGGCTCGGCCTGCCGGAGGCCGTCCTGCTCTTCGAGGAGGCGGGCCGGGCGCTGCTGAACGGGCCGCTCGTGGCGACCCACCTGGCCGCGTGCGGCGGGCTGCCGGGCGCTGCGGACGGCACGCGCGTGATCACCTGCGCCACCCAACTGCGGGCCCTCGTTCCGCACTTCGCCGACGCGGACGACGCCGTCGTCATCCATGGCACCTCGATACGGGTCCGCCGGCCGAAGGATCTGGCGTCGGCCCGGCCCGTACGGTCCATGGACCCGCTCACTCCGCTGCACCGGATCCCGGGCGGGACGCCGAAGGCCCCGCCGCGTCCGGACGCCGTGCTCCTCACCGCGGCCGAGCAGCTCGGCAGCGCCGCCCGCACCACCGAGACGGCGGTGCAATACGCCAAGGAGCGCGAACAGTTCGGGCAGCCCATCGGCGGCTTCCAGGCAGTCAAGCACCTGTGTGCCCAGATGCTCGTACGCACGGAGGTGGCCCGCGCCGCCGTCTATGCGGCGGCCGTCACCGAGGACTTCACCGATATCGCCGGCGCCAAACTGCTGGCCGACGAGGCCGCGGTCCAGGGCGCTCGCGACTGCCTCCAGGTGCACGGCGGAATGGGCTTCACCTGGGAGGCGGACGTGCATCTGCACCTCAAGCGGGCCTGGCTGCGCGCGCAGATGTGGCTGACGGCCGGGGAGGCGGAGGAGATCCAGGCCGAGGCATTGGCCTCAGCACTCTGAAGCGTTACCGAGCGTTGACCATTGAGTCGGATACGGGCGTCGATACCGGGTTGTGTCCTTTGAGCGACTCGTCACGGCCCGGAGTCGGGGACCTGCTCCGGTACCCTCCGTGGGATGCGAGTGGTTCCGAGGCAGAGGTGTCACGGTGTTGCCGATACGGCGACTCCGAGCCCTGGAATGCGCGCCGTTCACCCCGTGCGCGCGCGTGCTGCGAGCCTCTGTTCGACTCCCCGCAACGTGCGTCGCACAGTATGCACCACGGATACTCCTTCGCGCTGGAATATGCCCGAAGCGCTTGTTGCGGTGACTGTACGTCAACCATGCTGTCTTGCAAGGGAGTCACGTTCAGTGACCTGGTTGAGGACCTTGTCGAGGCGCGAGGCGATGTGTCCGCCGGTTCGGATGGTGTGAGCGGTGCAGGTGCTTCTGGTTCAGTTGGAGGTCGGGCCCGACCCCGCGGAGGTGGGACGCGCTCGGAGGTGGGCCCGTTCGCGGCTCGCCGGGTCAGGCATAGGGGACGACGAGCCACTGGCCGAGACGCTGATCCTGCTGATCTCGGAGCTGGTCACCAACGCGGTCGTGCACACCGGCTGTCCGGCGGTGCTGCGGATGCTCTTCGGCGCGGGTGCGGCGGAGGCCGGGACCGTACGGGTGGAGGTCGCCGACATCAGCGCCTGCCCGCCGAAGCCGCGCCACGCCCATGGTGACGACACCAACGGCCGCGGGCTGGAACTGGTCGACGGCCTCGCCGACCGGTGGGGCTGGCAGCGGGAGGGTGCGGGCAAGTCCATCTGGTGCGAGGTGGACCGGGGTGCGCCGGAAGTCGCGTACGAGCCGGCGGGGCGGGGCTTCGTCACCGCGCCGTAGGGCGGGCCTTACAGGATCGCGACCGGGGCGACGGGGGTTCCGGTGCCGCCGACGAAGGGCTCGGGCATCGCGGAGAGCAGGAACGCGTACCGCCTCTCTTCCGCACAGGCTGTGGACAGGTTCTCCAGATTCCAGTTCTGGCCCTGGAGCATGCCCATCTCGACGAGGTCGAGGGCGTGCACGGGCAGCCAGAGGTTCTCGATCTCCGGCGGGAAGATCTCGAAGGTGAGCGTGTCGTTCGCCACCGCTGCGACATCGTGGGCGTGGAACCACTCGGGGGTGCGGACGGACAGGCCAGGGGACGGATATCCGTAACCGTGCTTGTCGCCGGCGAGAGCGACCTGCAGTTGTCCGGTCCGTACGAGAACGATGTCACCGGGCTCGACGGTCAGCCCGGCGAACTCGGCGGCTTCGTCCAGGTCCTCGGGCGTGACAGCGTGATCGCCGGGCAGCCGGTCGAGCCCCTTGGAGCGGGCGACGTCGAGCAGCACGCCGCGCGAGACGATGTGCTTCGCCTTGTCGATGCCGCTGTACTGGGCCCGGGTGTGCGGGGTGATGGTGTCGGCGGGACGGCCGTTGTAGATCTTCCCCGAGTGGGAGACATGGGTCAGGGCGTCCCAGTGGGTGGCGGCCTGGAGCCCCATGGTCACGGCGTCGTCGCTGGTGGCGACCGTGCCGGGGCCGAAGAGCTCCTGGTTGATCTGGACCATGGTGTGCAGGGGGTTCACCCGGCCGGGGATGAGGCCGGTCTGGATGCCGTCCTGCTGGAGGGGGAGCGCGAGGGCGACGCGGCGGCCGCTGCGGACGGTGGCGGCGGCGTCCTTGACGACCTCGTCGGTGATCAGGTTGAGCGTCCCCATCTCGTCGGCCTGGCCCCAACGCCCCCAGTTGTTCACGCGCTTGGCGATCTCGTGGAACTCGGCCGGGAGTGACATCGGGCCTCCTGGGGCTTGTGCTCGGGTGTCTGACTGACCGTAGAATCTAACGGTCCGTCAGAAACCGCGGGAAGGGGCCGGGCGTGGGGAACTTCTTGGCAGGCAAGGTCGTCGCCGTGACAGGTGCCGGGCGCGGCATTGGCCGGGCGGTGGCACTGGCCGCGGCGGCGGAGGGGGCGCGGGTCGTCGTCAACGACTACGGCGTCTCGGTCGAGGGCGGCGAGCCGACGTCGGAGGTCGCGTCGGCGGTCGTCAAGGAGATCCTGGCGGCCGGCGGCGAGGCCGTCGCGGTGGCCGACGACATCGCGACGATGGCCGGGGGGCAGCGACTGATCGACGTCGCGCTCGCCGAGTACGGCCGTATCGACGGGGTCGTATGCGTGGCCGGGATTCTGCGTGAGCGGATGCTCTTCAACATGTCGGAGGAGGAGTGGGACCCGGTCGTGGCCACCCACCTGAAGGGCACGTTCACGGTCTTCCGTGCGGCGTCCGCGGTGATGCGCAAACAGGGCACGGGCACGCTGATCGGCTTCACCAGCGGCAACCATCAGGGCAGCGTGGCGCAGGCGAACTACTCCGCCGCGAAGGGCGGGATCATCTCCCTGGTCCGGAGCGCGGCGCTGGGCCTGAACAAGTACGGGGTGACGGCGAACGCGATCGCCCCCGTTGCACGTACGCGCATGTCAGCGAACGTCCCCATGGAGCTGAAGGAGATCGGCGAGCCGGAGGATGTGGCGGCGCTGGTGGTGTACCTGCTCTCCGAACGGGCCCGGGAGGAACGGATCACGGGCCAGGTCTACACGATCGCAGGCCCGAAGATCGCGGTGTGGGCCCAGCCGAGGGAACTCCGGGCGGGCTACGTGGAGGGAGCCTGGACCCCGGAGAAGATCGCGGACTTCCTGCCGGGGACGGTGGGGGTGGACCCGATGCCGATGCTGGCGCGACTGGAGGAGATGGCGCGGGCGGCGGCGTCCGGGGACCGCCCGAACGCGTGAGGGAGCCGCGCCTCGATCGCCTGCGGCGGGCCTGTCCCCCACCCCGCCCTCCCCCTACGGCCTGGCGGCCGTGGGAGGTACCCCCATCCCGTAACTGGGGGGCAGGCCCCCAAACCCCTGCGCCCGCTTCGCGGCGCGGACTGGGGCTCCCCCCCGGACCCCCGCTCCTCAAACTCCCCCAGACTTCGTCCGGGGGGACCCCCACGGGCTGAATTTCGCGTCCGGAACCACGCCTCAATCGCCGGCGGGGCTGGATTGTGCGGCCGGGCCGCACATTCAGCCCGTGGGGGTCCCCGGGGTCCGGGGCGAAGCCCCGTCGGGGGTCCGGGGGCAGCGCCCCCGGTTACGGGAAAGGGCGGGGTGGGGAAACACAACTCCTAGGAGACGACGTGGACTTCGAGTTCGGCCCGGCCGACGACGCCTTCCGCCGCGACGCCCGCGACTGGCTCCGCGCCCACCGCCACGACCCCGACCGCGAAACCCGCCGCGACTGGGAGCGCCGGCTCGGCCGCGACGGCTGGATCGGGCTCGGCTGGGGGAGCGCTGGGTACGGCAATCGCCAGGGAACCCTCACCCAGCAGGTCGTCTGGGCCGAGGAGAACGCCCGCGCCGGCGCCCCCGCCCGCGTCGGGCACATCGGCGAGAATCTGCTCGCGCCGACGCTCATCGCGCACGGGACCGCGGAGCAGAAGCGGCGCTTCCTGCCCGCGATCGCCCGCGGCGACGAGCTCTGGTGCCAGGGCTACAGCGAACCGAACGCGGGGTCCGACCTCGCCGGGGTGCGGACCACGGCCGTACGCGACGGTGACGTCTACCGGATCAGGGGGCAGAAGATCTGGACCTCCCTGGCGCAGGACGCCGACTGGTGCTTCGTACTGGCACGGACCGAAGAGGGATCCCGGCGGCATCAAGGGCTGTCGTTCCTGCTCACGCCGATGGACCAGCCGGGCCGTATCGAGGTACGGCCGATCCGGCAGATGACCGGGACCAGCGAGTTCAACGAGGTCTTCTTCGACGGCGCCGAGGCCCGAGCCGAGCATGTCGTCGGCGGCGAGGGCAACGGCTGGCGCGTCGCCATGGGCCTGCTCGAATTCGAGCGCGGCGTCTCCACCCTCGTCCAACAGATCGGCTTCGCCGAGGAGTTGACGCAGGTCGTACGGCTGGCCGTCGACAGCGGCGCGCTCAGCGATCCTGCGCTGCGCGACCGGCTCGTACGGCAGTGGGCCGAGCTGCGCACCATGCGGTGGAACGCCCTGCGGACCCTGGGCAGTTCGGTCGACCCCGGCGCCCCCAGCGTCGCCAAACTGCTCTGGGGCGGCTGGCACCAGCGGCTCGGCGAGCTCGCCATGGCCGTACGGGGCGCGAGCGCGGCCGCAGGCCCGTACGACTGGAGCAGCGAGAACCCGTACGAACTCGACGCCCTGCAGCGCCTGTTCCTCTTCACCCGCGCCGACACCATCTACGGCGGCTCGGACGAAATCCAGCGCAACATCATCGCCGAGCGAGTGCTCGGCCTACCGAGGGAGCCCCGATGAGAGGCGTCGTCTTCGACGGCACGCAGCCCCAGGTGGTCGACGATCTGGAGATACGGGACCCGGGCCCCGGCGAGGTGCTGGTCGCCGTCGCCGCCGCCGGGCTGTGTCACAGCGATCTGTCGGTGATCGACGGCACGATCCCCTTCCCCGTACCGGTGGTGCTCGGGCACGAGGGCGCGGGTGTCGTCGAGGCGGTCGGCGCGGGCGTCGGCCATGTCGCGCCCGGCGACCATGTCTCGCTGTCCACCCTCGCCAACTGCGGCGCGTGCGCGGACTGCGACCGCGGCCGCCCCACGATGTGCCGCAAGGCGATCGGCCGCCCCGGCCGGCCCTTCTCCCGCGGCGGTGAACCGCTCTTCCAGTTCGCCTCCAACTCCGCCTTCGCGGAACGCACGATCGTCAAGGCCGTCCAGGCGGTGAAGATCCCCTCCGACCTGCCCCTCACCTCGGCCGCCCTGATCGGCTGCGGGGTGCTGACGGGGGTGGGAGCCGTACTGAACCGTGCGAAGGTCGACCGTGGTGACACCGTCGTCGTCATCGGCACCGGCGGCATCGGTCTGAACGTCATCCAGGGCGCCAGGATCGCGGGCGCGTCCGCGATCGTCGCCGTCGACTCGAACCCGGTGAAGGAGGCGGTGGCCCGGCAGTTCGGGGCGACGGACTTCCTCACGTCGGCGCAGGGCGTACGGGAGATTCTGCCGACCGGCGCCGACCAGGTCTTCGAGTGCGTCGGGCATGTGGGGCTGATCAGGCAGGCGATCGAGCTGCTCGACCGGCACGGCCAGGCGATCCTCCTCGGCATGCCGGCGGCGACGGCGGAGGCGAGCTTCGTGCCGGCGGGGATGTTCCTGGACAAGTCCATCCTGGGCTGCCGCTACGGCTCCTCGCGCCCGCAGCACGACATCGCGCTGTACGCCGAGCTGTACCGGCAGGGCAGGCTACTGCTGGACGAACTGGTCACAGAGACCTACCCGATAGAGGACTTCGCGAAGGCGGCGGACGACGCGCACCACGGGCGGGTGGCGCGCGGCGTGCTGACGTTCTGAGCCCCCTGCCGCGGCAGCACCTCAGCCCTCGGCCCCTCAACCCCCGGCGGCGGCGCGGAAAGCGCGCCGGTATGCGGTCGGCGGCACCCCGAGCACTGCCTGCAGGTGCTGGCGCATCGACTGCGCCGTGCCGAAGCCCGCGTCCCGTGCCACCTGGTCGACGGAGAGGTCCGTGGATTCGAGCAGATGCCGGGCGCGCTCCACGCGCTGCCGCGTCAGCCACTGGCCGGGGCTGACGCCTGCCTCCTCGCGGAAGCGGCGGGTGAACGTCCGTACCGACATGGACTCCTGGTCGGCCATGTCGCGCAGCTGGATCGGCTCGTGGAGGCGGCTCAGCGCCCAGGCCCGTGCGCTGGTGGTGGTCGCCAGCTGCGGTTCGGGGACGGGCCGGTGGATGTACTGGGCCTGGCCGCCGTCCCGGTGCGGCGGTACGACCGTACGGCGCGCGACGTCATTGGCGACCGCCGCGCCGTGGTCACGCCGCACGATGTGCAGGCACAGGTCGATTCCGGCCGCGACTCCCGCCGAGGTGAGCACGTCACCGTCGTCGATGAAGAGGACGTCCGCGTCGACCTTGACGGCCGGGAAGAGCCGCTGGAAGTGCTCGGCGGAGGACCAGTGGGTGGTGGCGGGCCGGCCGTCGAGGAACCCGGCTGCGGCGAGGACGTAACCGCCGGTGCAGATCGAGACCATCCGGGTGCCGGGCCGGATGTGCGCGAGGGCGGCAGCCAGCTCTTCGGTGAGCCGGCCCTCCTCGAACACCGGCCCCAGTTCGTACGAGGCGGGTACGACGACGGTGTCGGCGGTGGCCAGCGCTTCGGGGCCGTGCTCGACGTGAATGTCGAAGTCGGCGTCCGTGCGGACGGGGCCGGGCCGCACCGAGCAGGTGACGATGTCGTACAGAGGGTGGCCGTCCGCGTCTTTGGCACGGCCGAAGATCCGGTGCGGAATGCCCAGCTCGAAGGGGAGCAGCCCGGTCAGGGCCAGCACGACGACCCGATGCCTCTTGACGCTCTTTACGTCGTCCATGACCACCTCGTCGATTACCTGGTGCACGACCTCGTCCATGACGTCGTCCATGACGTCGCCCATGGCCCGATCCTATCGAACGCTGTCCTCCGGGCCACTCGTTGCGGTTGATCGCTCCCCGGATGCTGGGTGACGTGACCCAGACAACCGAGCCGCAGCACGACAGATCGCCCATTCATCGCCCTCGGCGTATCCGTATCCACCGTGCGTGGTTCGTGGCCGTCGTCACCTTTGTGACGATCATCGGCGCCGCGGCCTTCGCCTCGCTGCCCGGTCTGCTGATCGAGCCGCTGCACGAGGAGTTCGACTGGTCGCGCGGCACGATCGGTTTCGCGGTCTCGGTCAATCTCGCGCTGTACGGGCTCACCGCGCCGTTCGCCGCGGCGCTGATGGACCGCTTCGGCATCCGCCGGGTGGTCGCCGTAGCCCTCACGGTCATCGCGGTCGGCTCCGGGCTCACCGTCTTCATGACGACGTCCTGGCAGCTCGTCCTCTACTGGGGCATCCTCGTGGGCCTCGGCAGCGGCTCGATGGCGCTGGCGTTCGCCGCGACGGTCACCAATCGCTGGTTCGTGCAGCGGCGCGGACTGGTCACCGGCATCCTCACCGCGGCCGGCGCCTCCGGCCAGCTCGTCTTTCTCCCTCTCCTCTCCTGGCTGGTCGAGAACCACGGCTGGCGTCCGGCCTCGATCACGGTCGCGCTCTCGGCGCTGGCCGTAGTCCCCTTCGTCTGGCTGCTGCTGCGGGACCACCCGGCGGACGTGGGGATCGCCGCGTACGGCGCGGAGGGCTTCACCCCCAAGCCGGACCCGGTACCGGGCGCGGCCCGCCGCGCGGTCAGGGTGCTGTTCAAGGCGGCCCGCACCGGGCCGTTCTGGCTGCTGGCGGGCACCTTCGCGATCTGCGGCGCCTCGACGAACGGCCTGGTCAAAACCCACTTCGTGCCCGCCGCCCACGACCACGGCATGCCGATCACGGCGGCGGCGTCGCTGCTGGCGGTGATAGGCGTCTTCGATGTCGTCGGCACGATCGCTTCGGGCTGGTTCACCGACCGCTTCGAGGCGCGGCGGCTGCTGGCGGTGTACTACGCGCTGCGCGGGATCTCCCTGCTCTTCCTCCCGATGCTGCTTGCCCCGTCAGTCCACCCGCCGATGCTCTTCTTCATCGTCTTCTACGGCCTGGACTGGGTGGCCACCGTGCCGCCGACGATCGCCCTGTGCCGTGAGCACTACGGCGAGGACAGCGCGATCGTGTTCGGCTGGGTGCTGGCATCGCACCAGGTGGGCGCGGCGATCATCGCCTTCGGGGGCGGCGTGGCGCGGGACGTCTTCGGCTCGTACGACGTGGTCTGGTACGCCTCGGGCGCGCTGTGCGCGGTAGCGGCGCTGATGGCCCTGGTGATCCGGCGCAGACCGCTGGCCGCGCTGTCGCCGGTGTCGTCGGTAAAGTCGGTCTCCTCGCAGAAGGGGGCGGAAGACGCGGTCAGTGGCTGAGGCGCCCGAACCTTCCGCGGTGGAAGAGCAGCGGCGCGCCATCGTCCTCCGCGCCGAGCGCCGCCACGCGACCGACGACGATCAGGTGGTCGCCCCCGGTGTGTACCGCCTGGATCGTGCAGTCGATCCAAGCCGGTACGGCGTCAAGGAGCGGCGACCCGGTCGCGGGGGACGCGGTGTGGACGACCCCGGCGAACTTGTCCGCGCCGCTGACGGCGAACCCCCGGCACAGTTCGCCCTGGTGCGCGCCCAGGACGTTGACGCAGAAGGCCCCGGCGCGGGCGATGCGCGGCCAGGTGGTGGACGTACGGGCGACCATGAAGGCGATCAGCGGCGGATCGAGCGACAGGGACACGAGGGACTGGCAGGCGAACCCGGCCGGGCCGTCATCGTCGTGCGCCGTGACGACGGTGACGCCGGTCGCGAAGTGCCCCAGCACGCGCCGGAATTCGGCCGGTGCGACGGGCAGTCGCTCGTCATCACCGACGGCCCGCAGGTCGGGGCGCGGCAGCGCGTCGAACGGCTCGTCGGCCGGGTGGGCCGCCGGGTCGGTGGCCGTGGGAGCCCCCACGGACCTGAGGTATCGGACGGCGGTGGCCGCCATCCCTGCGTGTCCCATCACATGGCCATTGAACCTGACGATGCGTCAGATTGGAAGGGGTGCACCCGCCCAGCCCATACCCCGTGCAGCTCGCGCGATCCGTGCTCATCGGTGCTTGCATTGCATCCCCCTGTCACATCGGATGGGTTTGGTCGGTCATCGCTGTGACACGACGCGACGGAGGTAAGTGACCGATGGACGAGCACGAGCGGCTGGCTGAGCGGTTCGAGGCGCACCGGAGCCATCTTCGGGCCGTGGCCTACCGCATGCTCGGCTCGGCGAGCGAGGCGGACGACGCCCTTCAGGAAGCGTGGCTGCGCATCAGCCGATCCGACACCGGCGGGGTCGAGAACATGGGCGCCTGGCTGACGACCGTGGTCGGCCGGGTGTCGCTGAACATGCTGCGTTCGCGCACCTCACGGCGTGAGGACCCGCTGGACGCGCAGGCGCCCGAGCCCGTCGTGAGCCGTGCGGAACGGGCCGAGGGGATCGACCCCGAGCAGGAGGCAGTGCTGGCCGACTCGGTCGGGCTCGCGCTGCTCGTCGTACTCGACACGCTGGCTCCTGCGGAGCGGCTCGCCTTCGTACTGCATGACATGTTCGCCGTGCCCTTCGACGAGATCGCCCCCATCGTGGAGCGCTCTCCCGTCGCGGCACGGCAGCTCGCCAGCCGCGCACGCCGCCGGGTGCAGGGGGCGGCTCCGGTTCCAGAGGTCGACCTCGGTCGCAAGCGCGCGGTCGTCGACGCCTTCCTCGCCGCCTCGCGCGGCGGTGAGTTCGACGCGCTGCTCGCCGTGCTCGATCCGGACGTCGTGCTCCGGGCCGACCGCGCTGCCGTTTCCGCGGGGGCGGCCGAGCAGGTCCGTGGCGCGCAGGCGGTGGCCGACTCCTTCTCGGGGCGGGCCCGGATGGCTCAGCCGGCTCTGGTGGACGGGGCGGCGGGCGCCCTGTGGGCTCCGGGCGGGAAGCCGCGGATCGTCTTCGACTTCACGATCAGGGACGGGAAGATCGTCGGGATCGACATTCTCGCCGACCCCGAACTCATCGGCGAGCTCGACCTGGCGGTTGCCGACGACTAGAGCTCAGGCAGAGGGGCAACGGCCTCTGTGGCCAGGCAATTCAGCCTGGCCGCAGAGGCCGTCACCGCGAGCGCCTCGCGCTCAGAACAAAGGCTGCGAGCGGAGGTTCGGACGAGGTCTCACAACCCCTGGACGTAGTACGGCTCGACCGTCATCCAGCCGTTCGCGCGGGCGCCGTCGCGGCGGCCGGCGTCGTTCTTGGCCAGGGTGTACCAGGAGTCGACGTAGTCCGGGTCGTCGGTCCACCAGTCGTCGGGAATGGCGTCCAGGACCGCGTTCACCAACGGTATGTAGGCGCCCTGGTCGGCGATGGTGAGCAGGATGCCGGCGATGGCCTTGGCGAGGTCGCGGTAGTTGGTGCTGCCGTCCTCCTCCATCATCACGACGTCGGCGAGGTTGTACTTGTAGTTGGACCAGTTCACCAGGATCTGGTTGGGGCGGTAGACCACTCCGTCTTTGTCCAGGTAGGGCATCTCTACCGGGTCGACGCGGACCTTGCCGTCCAGGCCGAAGCCGGTCACGAGCGAGTAGACCTCGGCGTCGCCCTTGATCCAGGGCTCCTCGTCGTCCGAGAGCGCCACGCCGGTTATACGCGTGGTCCAGAAGCCCGCACTGGCGGTGCTCGCCTGCGGCATCGTCAGGCCCTGCTTGCCGAACTCCTCGCGCATGACCTCCATGCCCGCCGCAAGGGCCTTGGACTCGTCGATGTCGAGCACATAGACGGGCCGGTCGGGCGTCTTGCGCGCGTCCAGCCTGTGGGCGGTGCCCTGGCTGTCGTATGCGGTGATCGTCTTGGCATTGTCGTCGGCCGTGGCGGCGGCGACCAGCGGGGCGGCTCCCGCCTTGAGATCCTTGCGCATCGAGTCTGCGCCCAGCCGCAGCCGCAGCAGGGAACCGGTGTCCGCGCCAAGGCCCTTGGCGGCGGCGATCTGCCGGTCGGCCGTGACCAGCGAGGACGTGAGGCGCTTGCCGGCCTGCGCGGTGGCTGCCCGGCCGGTCAGCGCGCGCAGGTCCAACTGCTGGTCGGCCACGGCCGCATCCCGTACCTGCGAGCGCCAGCCCGCGTCGGCGAGCGAAGCGGCGACCGCCCGGGCGGTCCGGTCCCCGATGCGGCTGACCGCGGCCGAGGTTGCTGCGCGGGACGACGGGGCCGAGGCTGTCGCCCGGTCCCCCGTCGCGGTGTCGGCCGGGGCGGCCGCCGCGGGAAACGCGGCAAGCTGGACGGCGGCCAGGCAGGTGACGGAAATGATGGCACCGGCAAGGAGTCTGGGCCGTGCACGTCTACTGCTCAAGAGGTCCTCCTGAAGCGAGTGGGGGCATTCTGGGTCGCATTCGGATGGAGCGTGAGAGCTGTGGCACTGAGCGGTCTACACGAGTAGACCTACCCGCGGGTACAGCATGGCGGTGCCATGTCAGAAATGCAACGGGTCTGGTCCCAACTCGGGCCTGCCCGGGGCGCGTTGGGAGTGAATTCGGGAGGAACTCGCGGTTGGCTAGAGCCCGCGGTACTGAGGCGTGCGGCGTTCCACGAAGCTCGCCACGCCCTCGTTGGCGTCCCGCGTCGTCATATTGATCTCCTGCGCGGCAGCCTCCGCGGCGAACGCCGCGGCCCGGTCTGCGTCGAACGAGGCGTTCACCAGTTGTTTGGTGAGCGCGATCGCCCTCGTCGGCCCGGACGCGAGGCGTTGCGCCCACTCGCGCGCGGTCTTCTCCAGCTCCTCCGCCGCCACGACGCGGTTGACCAGCCCGATCCGCTCGGCCTCCGCCGCGGGCAGCGAGTCGCCGAAGAACATGAGCTCCTTGGCCCTTTGCGGCCCGATCAGCCGGGGGAGCAGGTACGCACCGCCGCCGTCCGGGACGAGCCCGCGCCGTACGAACACCTCGATGAACTTGGCCCCTTCCGCGGCCAGTACGAGATCACAGGCGAACGCGAGATGCGCGCCGATGCCCGCGGCGGTTCCGTTGACGGCGGCGATCACGGGCTTCTCGCAGTCCAGTACGGCCCCGATGAGGCGCTGCGCGCCGAGCCGTATCGTCCGCGCGACGTCTCCGGGGATCCGCTCCCGACCGGCCGGCGGTGTCCCGCGCAGGTCCGCGCCCGCGCAGAAGCCCTTGCCGGTCGCGGTGATGACGACGGCCCGGATCCCTGGGTCGGCGGAGGCGGCGGCGAGCAGCGCGATGATCCTCTCCCGCTGGTCCCAGGTGACGGCGTTCATGGCTTCGGGGCGGTTGAGCGTGATGGACGAGACGCCGTTGTCAGTGGCGTGCAGTATCAATGACTCAACGTGATCGACGGCATCGACGCCATCGACGCGATCAACGTGACCAACGGGCTCTTCGGGGGAGGAAGTCATGGGGGTACGGCTCCGAATCGTCAGGTGGGCGGGTGACTTACCGGCACACCGCCAGCGCGTCCAGCGCCACCGCGCCCTGCCCGCGTGGCAGCACCATCAGCGGGTTGATGTCCAGCTCCGACAGCTCGTCGCCCAGCTCCAGCGCCATCCGCTCGACCCGCAGCACCACCTCCACCAGCGCGTCCACATCCACCGGCGGGCCGCCCCTGACACCGTCCAGCAGGGCACGGCCGCGCAGTTCGCTGAGCATCGCGCGCGCCTGGTCCTCGCCGAAGGGCGGTACGCGCACGGCCGCGTCGTGCAGCACCTCCACCAGCACCCCGCCGAGGCCGACCGTCACCGTCGGGCCGAACAGCGCGTCCTGGGTGACGCCGACGACCATCTCGACCCCCCGCTCGACCATCTGGCAGACCAGGATCCCGTCGAGGTCGACGCCCTCGTAGCGGGCGATGTCGGTCAGTTCCCGATAGGCGTCGCGGACCTGGCTGGCCGAGGTCAGCCCGACCTTGACCAGGCCCAGTTCGGTCTTGTGGGCGAGCTGCGTCCCCGACGCCTTCATGACGACCGGGTAGCCGACCAGCCCCGCGGCCCGCACCGCCGCCGCCGCGCTGGTCACCAGCTGCTCGCGCGGCACGCGGATGCCGTACGCCCGAAGGAGCTGCTTCGCCGCGTGCTCGCTCAGCTGCTTTCCCGGGCGCATCAGTGCCTGCGCCTTGCGGAAAGAGGGGGACGGGGTGCGCGGCGCCTCGTCGAAGGGGGAGAGGTAGCCGGCCCTGAAGCGGTGGTGGTCCAGGTAGGCGCGGACGGCGGTGATGCAGTTGGCGAAGGTACGGAAGGTGGCGACCCGCGAGGACCCGAGCAGCGTCTCGCGGTACGCCGCCTCAGTGCCCACCGGCGACCCCCACACCACGCACACCGGCTTCTCCGTGGCCTCCGCCGCGTCCACCAGGTCCTGCGCCAGCTTGTCGCTCATCGGCGGGAAGGGGCCGGTGATCGGACAGATCAGCACCCCGACCTCCGGGTCGGCCAGGATCGCATCGATGATCTTGCGCCCGCGCCAGTCGCCCACGGGATGCCCGCCGTTGTCGACGGGGTTCGCGACGCTCAGATACGGCGGTATCCACTCGTGCAGCTCGGCCTGCTTGGCCTCGGAGAGCCGCGGCAGCCGCAGCCCCGCCGCGGTCGCCAGGTCCGAGAAGTGCGCGCCCGTGCCGCCCGAGATCGAATAGACCACGACGCCGTCGGCCACGGGCCTGCGGGCCCGCGCCAACAGCGCTGACGTGTCCTGGAGTTCGTCGAGCCCGTCCACCCGGATCACGCCGAACTGCCGCATCGCCGCGTCCACCACCTGGTCCGCGCCGGTCAGTTTGCCGGTGTGCGAGGCGGCCATCCGCGCACCGGTCTCGGTCCGCCCGACCTTGACCGCGACCACCGGCACACCGCGCCGTGCGGCCCGGTCGGCGGCGAGCAGGAAGGAGCGTCCGTCCTTGAGCCCCTCGACGTAGCAGGCGATGGCCCCGACCTCGGGCCGCTCCGCGAAGTACGAGATGAAGTCGGCGGTCTCCAGGTCGGCCTCGTTGCCTGTGGGCGCCCAGTGGGAGAGCCGTATGCCGAGCTCCTGCATGGTGAAGACGGGCCGCCCCTGGTGTCCGGACTGGGTGATCAGCGCGATCGCCGGCCCCTCCAGGTCGTCCCTGATCTTCTCGAAGGCGTTGAGATTGGTGTTCGGCCCCAGCATCCGCAGCCCGGAGCGCTCCACCGCCGCCGCCAACTGCCGCTGAGCCGCCGCGCCCTGCTCGCCGGTCTCGGCGTACCCGGAGGCGAAGGCCACGGCGAACTTCACCTTGGCCGCCGCGAGTTCCTCGACCAGCGGCAGCGGGTCGGCGACCAGCAGCACGGCGAGGTCGATCTGCTCGGGCAGCTCACCGACGGACGGCGCACAGCGCAGTCCGAAGACGCTCTCCCGGGTCTGATGCACGGGATACAGCCGCGCCCCGACGCGCTCGGCCCAGTCGACGAGCTGCCGGGTGATCCCGGTATTGGGCCGGCCCTCGCCGTCGGACGCCCCGACGACGGCGACGGAGGCGGGCCGGAAGAACCGGTCCAGATCGGGCACGGGCGCGTACAGCGGCCGGCCGCTGACGTCCAGATCGCCGTCCGTGGCGGTGCCGTGCACAGCGGTGTGCGGTGATTCGCCGCAGGCCACAACGCGGGCGCGGAGGTCGGTGGTGAGGGTGCCGTGAGTCGATCCAAGCATCGCCGAGCCCCGCTCCTGCTCGTCGGACAGTTAACTGACGCATAGTCAGATTACAGAACTGACGGCCTGTCAGGAACAGTCCTGCGGGCAAAGGTCGGCGGCGGCCGCCGATGTGCGTGTTCTGCGGAACGCCACGCCCGGTTCTCGCGGGTGCGCAGATCGCCCCGCGAAACGGCCGCCCCGCATACGGCCGCCCCGCATACGGCCGCCCCGCATACGGCTGCCGCTGCCCCGCGAACGGCCGCTCCCCACTCGTACCCGTGCGCGCGAGCCCGCACCCGCCCGCATCGAGCGGGAGCGGGAGCGGGAGCGGGATCACGCTCTCCTGGTGGGGCGGCCTGGCGCCCCGCTAGCGCGCCAGCGCCTTCGCGATCTTTCGTGCGTCGATCGCCATCTCGCGTAGCATCCCGCTGATCGGGTTGGTGAACCCGGTGAAGAAGAGCCCCGGCGCCGTCCCCGGCGAACGCCCGCCGTGCGCCACCGGCCGTCCCCGCTCGTCCAGTACGCCGAGGTGGCCGACGAGGTTCTCCAGTGCCCGCCGGTAGCCCGTCGCCGCGATCACCGTGTCGGGGGAGATGCGGGTGCCGTCCGCAAGGACCGCCTTGCTGTCCTCGAAGGAGTCCAGCGCCGCGACCGGTTCGACCTTTCCGGACCGCACCGCGGCGATCAGGCCGACGTCCTGGACCGGGATCGCGCCTTCGCGCACCCGGGAGTACAAGCCCGTGTCCGGGCGGGGCAGGCCCTGTTCGGTGAGGTCGGGGACGGAGATCTTGCACATGATCTCGCCCGCCCGGTCCACGAGGCGGACCGGGAGGCGGCGGACCAGGATGCCGGTGCGCTGGGCCGGCCAGCCCGCCGTCGAGCGGCGGACGATGTGCGGAGCCGTCCGCACGGCGAGGCGGACCCGGGCGGCGCCGCCCTCCATCAGGTCGACGGCTATCTCGGCGCCGGTGTTGCCGACGCCGACGACCAGTACGTCCTTGCCCGCGTACGGGGCGGCGTTGCGGTACTCGCCCGCGTGGAGCAGTTCGCCGGTGTACGAATCGCGGCCCGGCCAGTCCGGCAGTCGCGGGGTGTGGTTGTAGCCGGTGGCCACCACGACCGCCCGCCCGGTCAGCAGCCGCCCGCCCGTGGCGTGCAGCAGCCAGTCGGAGCCCGACGGCTCGATCCGGGAGACCTCGACCCCTGTCACGATCTCCAGCTCGTGGAGCTCCGCGTACTTCTCCAGGTAGCGGATCACGTCGTCGCGCGAGACCCAGCGTCCGAAGGACCGCGGTATCGCGAGGCCGGGCAGGCCGGACAGCCGCCGTGTGGTGTGCAGATGCAGCCGGTCGTAGTGGCGCCGCCAGGACGCGCCCACGGATTCGGACTTCTCCAGCACCACGGCCCGTACGCCCTGCTCCCGCAGTGCGGCGGCAGCCGCGAGACCGCCCGGGCCGCCGCCGATGACGTAGACGGGCCGGTCGTTCGTGAGGTCGATGTCCATTTCGTCGGGCATGAATCGTGAGCGTAATCGCACGATTACTTAATGGGTCTCAGTCAAGGCGGGAATCGGTTGCGAATTGATCACGCGCGTACACCACTTGTTCACAAGCCGCCGCATCCCTTGCGCGCGGGTCGCCCCATCCGCTGAACTGACGTACCGTCAGAAATGTGGAAAGGGGGCCCGGATGGAGACCGTCTGGCTCACCGGTGCCGAATGGCTCGCCGTCCTTCGTATCGGTCTCGGCCTGTGGTGGCTGGAGAGCTGGCGCCACAAGGACAAGAAGGGCTGGTTCGAGCGCGGCACCGGCATCGCCTGGGCCGCCGACGTCGCGGGCAAGCACAAGTGGCCCTTGGTGAAGACCGGCTTCGAGACGGTGGTCCAGCCCCGCCCCAAGGTGATGGCGTACATCGTCGTCTACGCCGAACTCGCCCTCGGCCTCGGTCTGGTCGTCGGCTTCCTGACCCCGATCGCTCTCGTCGGCGGCCTGCTCCTCAACCTGCTCTACCTCGTCCTGATGATCCACGACTGGGCGGAACAGGGGCAGAACGCCATGATGGCGCTCATATCTTTCGTCGCGCTCTTTGCCATGTCCTGGCAGACCTGGTCTCTCGACAGCGCGATCGGACTTTTCTGATGACGACGGAGCCGCGGTTCGATCTGCCCGAAATCGACGACTTCACCCGCCCCTTCTGGGACGCCGCCACCGACGGACGGCTGCTGATCCGCCGTTGCCGCGCGTGCACGAGAACTCACCACTATCCGCGCGAGTTCTGCCCGTACTGCTGGAGCGAGGACGTCGACTGGGAGCGGGCGAGCGGCCGCGCGACGCTGTACACCTGGTCCGTCGTGCACCGCAATGACCTGCCGCCCTTCGGCGCCCGCGTCCCGTACACCGCCGCGGTCGTCGATCTCGTCGAGGGGCCGCGCATGATGACCGAGATCGTTCGGCGCCCGGAGGGCGGGCTGAGCATCGACATGGCGCTGGAGGTCACCTTCCGCCAGGAGGACGGCGAGCAAGCAGTCCCCGTCTTCCGGCCGGCCTGATCGGCGTGATCACGGCCAGAGCAGCTCCGTCGCCCACCCGCCGTCCTCGCGGCGGTAGCGCAGCCGTACGTGCCGCCGCTGCTCGTCGCCCTGGAAGAACTCCACCTCGTGCGGATCGAGCACATAGCGCGTCCAGGTCGGCACGGGTGCGTCGGGCTCGGCCTGCGCCCGCTCCCACGCCGCTTGCGAGGCCTCTGCCAACTCGCTCTGGGAGCCGAGCACTTCACTCTGGCGGCCGGTGAGCGCCGCGGCCAGCGCGCCCGTCGAGCGGGCGTGCAGATCGGCCTGGCTCTCGGTGGAGCCGCCCGCGCTCACCGTGCCCCGGATCCGGATCTGACGGCCCTGCGCCGCCCAGTAGAAGCCCAGCGCGGCATCGGGGTGCGCGGCCAGCTGGCGGCCCTTCGCGCTGGTGGCGTGCGAGGCGAAGTGCCAGCCCCGCTCGTCCGCGTCGTGCAGCATCAGCGTCCGTACGTCGGGACGCCCCTGCTCGTCCACGGTGGCCAGGGTCATGGTGTGCGGCTCTGTCTGACCGGCAGCCACGGCCTCCGCGAACCACCGGTGGAACAGCGGCAGCGGCGCGCGCGGCGCCGCGTCAGGGTCGAAGCCGGGGAGCGCGGTGTCCCAGACCCGCTGTGCGTGCAGGAGCCTGCGGAACGTTTCCTGCTGATCGTTGTCCATGCGGTCATTACTACACTCGCAGTGGTGTCAGGGGTCAGGGGGCAGTGAGAGGAACACGCATGAGGCAGAACCTCGCCCGGCGCGCCGCGCTGGTCGACGCGGCCATCGAGGTGCTCGCCCGTGAGGGTGCGCGCGGCCTGACGTTCCGGGCCGTCGACGCCGAGGCGGAGGTGCCCCAGGGCACCGCGTCCAACTATTTCGCCAACCGCGACGACCTGCTCACCCAGGCCGGCGGCCGGATCTACGAGCGGATGCGCCCGGACGAGGCGACCATGGAGGCCATGCTCGAAGGGCCGGCGACCCGCGCGCGGACCGCCGAGCTGGTGCGCGATGTGGTGGAGCGCGTCACCGCGTTCCGCACCGGCTATCTGGCGCTGCTGGAGCTGCGTCTGGAGGCCACCCGTCGGCCCGCCCTGCGCGCCGTGCTCACCGAGCGCGTCAGCGAGGACGTCGAGAACAATGTCACCAGCCACCTCGCCGCCGGTCTGCCCGGCGACGCCGATGCGGTCAAGATGATCTACCTCGCCGCCAATTGGCTGGTCGTGGAACGCCTCACGCTTCCGGACGTCTTCCCCCAGGAGGAGGCAGGCGACCTCATCGCGGCGCTGGTGGAGCGGCTGCTCCCGGAGTAGTCCCGGGCTTCGCCGCGACGGGCTCCTTCCGTTTCCTCGGACCCGTTTCTCAGTCCCGGCCCAGCACCACCGTTCCGGACGAGCAGAACCAGCCGCCCGTACCGGATGCCACGGCCAGCCGCGGTGGCCCGCCGTCCGTCTTGCGCACCTGGTGTCCTTCGGCCTCGCCGCGCAGCTGCCGTACCGCCTCGACCAGCAGAAACAGTCCGCGCATCCCGGGATGGCAGGCGGAAAGGCCGCCGCCGTCGGTGTTCACCGGCAGCTCGCCGTCGAGCCTCAGCCGCCCCTTCTCGACGAAGGGCCCGCCCTCGCCCTTGGCGCAGAAGCCCAGGTCCTCCAGCGTCACCAGCGTCATATAGGTGAATGCATCATAGATCTCGGCGATGTCGATGTCGGCGGGGGTGACGCCCGCGCGCGCGAAGGCGAGCCGGCCGCTCACCGCCGCCGGGGAGACCGTGAAGTCCTCCCACTGGGACATGGTGGTGTGGGAGAGGTACTCGCCGGTGCCCAGAATCCACACAGGCTCCTTCGCGCAGTCGGGTACGTACTCCTCCGCGGCGATCAGCACCGCGCAGCCGCCGTCGCTGCGGATACAGCAGTGCAGCTTGGTGAACGGGTCCGCGATCACCGGCCCGGCCAGCACCTCGTCGACGGTGATCGGGTCGCGGAACATCGCGTCCGGGTTGCCGGCGGCGTTCGCCCGCGCCTGGACCGCCACCGAGGCGAGCTGCTCCAGCGTCGTGCCGTACTCGTGCATATGGCGGCGGGCGGCCATCGCGTACTTGGCGATGAGGGTGTGGCCGTACGGGACCTCGAACTGGAGCGGTCCGCGACCGCCGAAGGAGAGGTTGGAGGTGCGCCGTCGCGCCTTGATGTCGGCGCGGGCGGTCGATCCGTAGACGAGCAGTACGGCACCGGCGTGACCGGCGGCGATCGCGTCTGCCGCATGCGCCGCCATGACCTCCCAGGTGGCGCCGCCCACGGCAGTCGAGTCCACCCAGCGTGGCTTCAGGCCCAGATACTCGGCGACCTCGGCCGGGGCGAGCGTGCCGAGGCCCGCCGAGCCGAATCCGTCGATGACGGACCGGTCGAGGCCGCTGTCGGCGAGTGCGCGGCGAGCGGCCTGGGCATGGAGGGCGTAGGGCGTGGGGCCGTCGACGCGGCCGCAGTCCGAGAGGGATATGCCGACGATGGCGACTCTGCGCTGTGGGGTAGGCATGAATCTGACGGTACATCAGATAACGTGGAGCGTATGGCTGGAAGCAATGCCGAAGATGTCGACACCTATCTCGCGGAGGTAGGGGAGCCGGACCGGCTCACGGCGCTGGTCCGGATCCGGGAGCTGTGCCGTACGGAGCTCGCGGAGTACGAGGAGGTCATGGCGTGGGGCATGCCCTGCTATCGCCGCAAGGATGGTGAGCCGGAGATCGCCTTCGCCAACCAGAAGCAGTACGTCTCCTTCTATCTGATGCGGCCGGACGTCCGGGACGGGTTCGAGGACCGGCTGGCCGATCAGGACATGGGCAAGGGGTGCCTGCGGTTCCGGCGTACGGAGAGGATCGACTACGACCTGGTACGCGACCTGCTGCGGGCAACCGCGGCTGCGCCGGGTGAGGTCTGCTGAGCGCCCCTTGGCTCCTTGGTGCCTTCGTGCCTTGGTCCTCGGCTTCTTGACGCCTGCGCGCATGCCTCTGTGCATCTGGGTCCGCCGGATCTAACATGACGGCCCGTCAGATACGGAGGGACCCATGGACACCGCCTTCACCGCGGAGCAGGACGAGATCCGCCGCACCCTGCGCGAGCTGCTGGCCAAACGGTCCGGCCCGGACGAGGTCAGGGCCGCTGTCCGCACCGCCGCCGGGTACGACCCGCAGCTGTGGGCGCAGCTGTCCGAGCAGCTCGGCCTGCCGGGTCTCGCGCTCCCCGAGTCGTACGGCGGCGTGGGGTGCGGCCTCACGGAGCTCGCGCTCGCCTGCGAGGAGACCGGACGGGCGCTGCTGCCCTCGCCGCTGCTGGCCACCGCGGGGCTCGCGGCGCCGCTGATCACCGCGCTCGGGACGCCCGGGCAGCAGGGCGAGCTGCTGCCGCGGATCGCGGACGGCTCACTGACCTGCGCACTCGCTGTGCCGGGAGGCGCTCTGGCGCCGGCTCTCGGGCTGACTGGTGACAACGCGTCGGGGGAGTGGGCGGGCGGCGGCCGGGCCGGCGGCGTACAGGCGCGGCCCGGTGAGCACGGGGCGTGGCTGCTCTACGGGGAGGCCCGGCAGGTCCTCGACGGGCACAGCGCGGGACTGCTGCTGGTCGCGGCGCACACGGGCGGCTTCGCCCGCAGCCGCACGCTCCTCTTCCTGGTACGGGCCGATGCGGCGGGTCTTACCCGGGTCCGGCAGACGTCGCTGGACGAGACACGGCCGCAGGCCCGTATCGAACTGCGGGACTGCGCCGCCAAGTTGCTGGGCGCTGACGACGCGGCGGATGTGGCGGGGGCGCTGGCCGGCGCGGGGGCGCGGGTGGCGGCCCTGCTGGCGGCGGAGGCGGTCGGCGCCGCCGCGAGCGCGCTGGACCGGACGGTGGAGTACGTCCGCGCCCGCGAGCAGTTCGGCCGGGCGATCGGCTCCTTCCAGGCGGTGAAGCACCGGCTGGCGGATCTGTACGTACGGGTCCAGGCGGCCCGCTCGGCGGCGTACTACGCGGCGTGGGACCCGGCGGAGGGCGGCCTGGCACTGGCCCAGTGCCTGGAGGCGCTGCGGGTGGTCACCGGTGAGGCCGTCCAGCTGCACGGCGGGATCGGCTTCACCTGGGAACACGAGGCGCACCTTTACTTCAAACGGGCGACGGCGGACGAGCTGCTGTTCGGCCCGGTCCACCGGCTGCGTGCGCATGCGGCCGAACGGGCGGGACTCTTCGCCGCGCGCCCGGCGGTGGCGGTCTGATGCCTCCCGGTGGGCGACCCGGTGTGCGACTGATCCAGAAGGTGTCGTCGACCCGCGCCTTCGCGAAGATCGCGCCCCACTTCATCCCGGCGATGGACCGCACGGTGCACCGCCTGACACGCGGCAAGGTGCTGCTCAGCGCACAGATGCTGCCGGGCGTCATCCTCACGGCCCGCGGGGCGAAGAGCGGCCTGCCGAGGGTCACCCCGCTGGCCTGTATGCCGGAGGACTCGGGCGACTGGCTGCTGATCGGGTCCAACTTCGGCCGCCCCGGCCACCCGTCCTGGACGACGAACCTGCTGAGGAACCCGGACGCGGAGGTCAGCTGGAAGGGTGAGGACATCCAGGTCCACGCCCGCCTGCTGGAGGGCGAGGAAAGGGAAGAGGCCTGGCGGGCGGCCCTGAGGTTCTGGCCGCCGTACGCGACGTACCAGTCAAGGGTGGAGCGGCAGATCCGCCTCTTCCGCCTCACACGCCGGTAGGGGTACGGGGAAACCCACCACCGGGAGCAACCACCAACGCCCCCTGGCCCACCCTCACCACGGACCAGGACGACTGGGGGTTCGCTCGTGAAACCCCCACCGGAGAGTAACCACCAACGCCCCCTGGCCCACCCGCACCACGGACCAGGATGACCAAAGCCGACGGCGGTCACCTGGAAAGGGACCGCCGTCGGCGTGACAGGACTTGAAGAAAGGTGAGCCGGGGCCGCCTATTTCGTCGGCTTCTTGCCCGTGATGCCCAGGTGCACCAACAGCGCGAGATTCGGCTTCAGTTCGGCCTGTTTCACTCCCCAGGTCGTGAACCCCTTCTGATGTGACGCCACCGCCGCCAGCATCGCCACCAGCGAGCCTGCCATCGCCGCCGGGCTGACGTCCTTGTCGACCCTTCCCTTGGCCTGCAAGTCCTTCACCGCGTCCGTAAGGGAGTTGGTGACGGAGTTCAGGATCTTCATGCGGATCTTGTAGAACCGCTTGTCGCCCTCCGCGGCCCCCAGATCCACCACCCTCAGAATCGCGTCGTGGCGGCGCCAGAAATCGAGGAAGCCCTCGACCAGTTCCTCCGACGTCTGCCAGGCGGCCTTGCCGACCCAGGAGCGGCCGGAGACCAGTTCGGTCAACCCCGCGCCCTCCTTGGCCATTTCCTCCGCGATCTCGAGGACCGCGCCCTCGACGTCCGGGAAGTACTGGTAGAAGGTCGCGGGTGAAGTGCCCGCCTTCCGGGCCACGTCGATGACTTTGACGTCCCGGTACGGCGAGGAGCTGAGCATCTCGCTGAGGCAGTCGAGCAGCTTCTGCCGCGTCGCCTGACCGCGTCGTCCGGCCACTCGGCCGTCGACGGTGCGTACTTGTCCTGTCATGCCGTCAGCTTACCGAGGGGTGATCGGCGCGCGATTCGGCCGAGTGCAAATGGGGTGCGGCAGGGCTGTGACAGGGGCGAGACCCGGGCGCGGCCGGTGTACGCCAATAGTGTTATCAACAGCCTGTGGACAACTTCCGTGGACAACTCGACAAATCCGCACCCCGCCCCGGCTCCAATGTCCTGACAATTGGGCAAATGTTCGATTCGATTACCTGCGCCACGCGGGCCACGCCGCTAGCTTGAGTGTGACGGGCACCACACCCGCCGCATCCCGCACCAGGGAAGGAACCAGGTCCATGGCCGTATTCCCACAGGGCGCGCCGTGCTGGGTGGACGCGGCGCTCCCCGATGTCGAGGCGGGCAAGCGTTTCTACGGCGAGCTCTTCGGCTGGACATTCGGTGAGGGCGAAGGGCCGCACGTCGACGCCTTCAGCGACGGAAAGCTGGTCGCCGCCCTCGTGCCCAAGCGCGACGGCCGGATGCCCACCGTCTGGGGCGTCTACTTCGCCACCTCCGACGCCGCCGCGCTGAGCAGGGACATCAGGGACGCCGGCGGCCAGGTGATCACGGCCCCGGTGCAGGTCGGCACGGCCGGGACGATGGCGCTCGCCACGGACCCCGGCGGCGCGGTCTTCGGGCTCTGGCAGGCGGGCGACAGAGTCGGCTTCGAGAAACAGGGCGAGCCGGGCTCCTTCTGCTGGACCGAGGTGTACACGCGGGACAAGGAGCGGGCCGACCCCTTCTACGAACGGGTTTTCGGCTTCCTGGGCACGGACCTGCCCGACGACTCCATCGACTTCCGGATGTGGTCCCCGGCCGGTACGGAACCGGGGGAGGACACCGCCATCGGCGGCCGCAGCGTCATCACCGACGCTTTCCCGGCCGAGATGCCCGGCCACTTCCTCATCTACTTCTGCGTCGACGACTGCGACGAGACCGCCGCGGCCGCAACCCGCCTCGGCGGCCGTATCCAGGCGATGCCCTTCGACATCCCGTACGGACGCATCGCCGTGCTCGCCGACAACCAGGGCGCTTCATTCGCGGTGCTCGCAGAACCGAAGGCTGCCTGAGGGCAACCCGAAGTGGCCGGTCCGCGTCAAGACTGACGCCTGGACGCGTGCGGCTGAACCATTCCGCTCCCCGATCCGTGTCCGAAACCGGGTGAGACACCCCGATCCGCCCCCGGGTTCGCAACCGCCGCCTCAGACAGGAAGAATCAGGGTGCGCACCGCTGAGGGTCTCGGTGGTGAGACGCTGCACGGGGCTGGAATTGGCGGGCTCCAAATCTTCTGGGGCCCGTACGGGGAGGTGGCAGGCAAGTGATCGAGCAGCTGACGCAGCATGACCCGAGACGGATCGGTCCGTTCGAGGTACTGGGCCGGCTCGGTGCCGGCGGCATGGGGCTGGTCTATCTCGCCCGGTCGGCGTCCGGCCGCCGGGTGGCGATCAAGACGGTGCGTACCGAGCTCGCCGAGGACCAGCTGTTCCGTGTCCGCTTCACCCGTGAGGTGGAAGCCGCCCGGGCCGTCAGCGGTTTCTACACGGCGGCCGTGGTCGACGCCGACCCGCGGGCTGCCGTGCCGTGGCTTGCCACCGCGTACGTCCCCGCGCCCTCCCTCGAAGAGATAGTGAATGAGTGCGGGCCGATGCCGGCCCAGGCGGTGCGCTGGCTGGCGGCCGGCGTCGCCGAGGCGCTGCAGTCCATCCATGGCGCCGGCCTCGTCCACCGCGATCTCAAGCCTTCGAACGTCCTGGTGGTGGAGGACGGGCCGCGCGTCATCGACTTCGGCATCGCGTCCGGCGTCTCCAACACCCGGCTGACCATGACCAATGTCGCCGTGGGCACGCCCGCTTACATGTCACCGGAGCAGGCGCGCGACTCCCGCAGCGTGACCGGCGCGAGCGATGTGTTCTCGCTCGGTTCCACGCTGGTCTTCGCGGCGACCGGCCACGCCCCCTTTCACGGTGCGAACCCGGTCGAGACCGTCTTCATGCTGCTGCGGGAGGGCCCGGACCTTCAGGGGCTGCCGGACGAACTCCGGCCGCTGATCGAGTCCTGTATGCAG
Source organism: Streptomyces sp. NPDC002870 (assembly GCF_042888505.1). NCBI lineage: Bacteria > Bacillati > Actinomycetota > Actinomycetes > Kitasatosporales > Streptomycetaceae > Streptomyces > Streptomyces sp. NPDC002870. Next base: position 57,134 of record NZ_JBIAPW010000012.1, on the reverse strand, counting down.
ATGGAGGCCGGGCGGCGGCCCACGCCCGAGGATCTGCAGTCTCAGCTCGCCCCTCATCTGTTCTCGTCCGGCAGTGACGACAGCGGTACCGCGTCCGCATGGCTGCCGGCGCGGGCCACCGCGATGATCGAGCAGCGCCGCGGCGGCAGACCCGCCGTCCCGGCCCCCCTCGCCCCGCCGCGACCGGCCGAGCCCGCCCCGCCCGTTCCCCAGGCACCGCCGCAGCCGCCGCCCCGGCAGGGCGCCGACTGGGACTCCGCCTGGCACGGCGGCAGCGATCCGCGTACGGGACAGGCCTCACCGTCACCCGTTGCGGTGACCTCGCCCGCCACCGCCGGACCCGTGCGGCTGCCCGGCTCCAAGGTGCCGATCGGCCCCGGCCCGCGCGTCGCCGACGCCGGCCGCGGCGGGGTAGTCGAGACCGGCCCGGCGACCGGCTGGATCCGCCCGCCCGGCGGGCTGAACGGCGCCGAGGCCGCGACCAGCGCCCACCCGCCACCCGGACCGGCCCCCGTCCAGGCACCCGTGCCGCAGCCCGCCTCGCCCCCGGACACGCCCACCGGACACTGGCGCCCGTGGCGATTCCGGATGTCGAACGACGTCTGGGGCACGCCCGTGGTCGCCGGGGATCTCCTCTACGTCACCTCCTTCGAGGTGCACGCGCTGGACGTGGGCAGCGGCCGTCGCCAGTTCAAGACCCGGGACGTGGCCTGGGCGATGGCCGTCTCCGGCGGCCGTATCCATGCCTCCGACGGGCCTTCGCTCTACGCCCTCGACGCGACCAGCGGCCAGGAGCGGTGGCGGCTCCAGGCCGACGCCTGGGTCTTCTCCCTCAAGGTCGACCGCGGCACCGTCCTCACCGGCACCCGCGGCGGCGGCGTACAGGCATGGGAGGCGTCCAACGGCGAGAAGCTGTGGGAGACGACCGGGGCGCAGACGGACTTCGAGACCCCGGAGGCCGGGCCCGCGATCTTCGGCGACACGGTGTACGTGTGGAAGGACGCGAGGCTGCGCGCGCTGGAGGCCCGTACGGGCGTGGAGCGCTGGTCCTATCCCATCGGTGACGCGGCGTCCTGCGGCAATGTCCCCGTGCGGGTGCATCCCGCACCCGACGGATATGTATACGTCGCGGCCGGCACCCGCGTCCTCGCCGTCGACATCTCGAACGGCCTGGTCCGCTGGCACTTCGAGGCCCCCGCGGTGTTCCTCTCGCCGCCGGTCTTCGCCCCGGGCCCGGCGGTGACGGGCGGCGGCGTCTATCTCGCCGACTACCTCGGCACGGTGTACGCCCTGGACGCCACGACCGGCAAGGACCGCTGGCGTATTGCCACCGAGTCGCGCCAGTCCGTCGAGCCGGTCCTCGTGGCCGGCGGCAACATCCATGTGGGCAGCGGCAGCGCGCTGTACACGCTGGACGCGGTGACCGGCACCCCGATGTGGCGGTTCGCCGCGGGCGGCGACGTCATCGGAGCGCCGGTCGTCGCGGACGGCCGGGTGCACTTCGGCTCCGCGGACCATGTGCTCTACACGCTGGACGCGAGCGGCGGCCAGCTGCGCTGGAAACTCGCGACCGGCGGCGAGATCACCGGGTCACCGGTGGCGCAGGGCGGTGTGGTGTACGCGTGCAGCAAGGACCGGTGTGTGTACGCGCTGGACGCGGTCAAGGGGACGGCGACCGGGCGGGGCGGGGCTCGGTAGTCGTTGCCGGGGCCTCACCCAGTGCGCCTTCCGGCGCCCGATGGCGGGGCGCACTCCCCGGGCGTAGCGTCGTGATCGAGAGCGCGGCGTACCCGGGAGGCCGACGATGACACGCAACATCATCGGCTCGATCCTCGCTCTCGTCGGAGCGGCGGCCGCCGTATGGAGCCCCTTCCGTGTCTGGTACGACGGCCGTCACGGGCGCGACTACCGTGTCCAGGACCTGTTCAACGGCATCACAGAGACCAAGGCCGAACTGGCTGCCTCGCTTCTTCTGCCGTTCGCTGTCGCGGCCCTGTTGACCCTGATCGGTCTCGCCCTGCACTCGCGGCTGCTGGTCGCGCTGTCCGGGGTGATCGTGCTCGGCTTCACCGTGCTGTGGATGGTCCGCCTGGGCCAGGAGGCCGGCGCTCTCACCGTCGGCGGCGAAGGCGGCGGCGTCGGTGACGGAGTGGCATACGCCGTCGGCGGCGGTTTGCTGTTGCTTGTCGCCGCGGTCGTGATGAGCGGCCGTGTTCGCTCGGAGCCGCCGGAGACCGAGGCTCACACCCACCGCAGGCTGGACGGACCCCCGACGCACCCGACGCACCCGGGGGACCAATCCCCGCCCGGCCGCCCCTGATTCGCGACTGCTACGGTGTCGCGCGGTTGTCAGGTACATCAAGTACCTCAGTTTCAGGGGGAGAAATGGCTATGGTGCGTCGACGTCTCAAGCTCGGGGCCGTACTTGTCGTCGTGGTGCTCGCGCTGACCGGTTTTTCGACTTCGTCATCGGGCGGCAAGGGCGGCAGCGGTGGAAAGAGCAGGTCGAAGGGCAGCGGCGGCGGAGGCGGCGGCTGCTCCAGCTCCAAGAAGTCGAACAGCGGCTACCGCGACTACGACGATGACGACTACAGCTCTTCCGGCTCCTCCTCCGGTTCGGACTCGTACACCGACGAGCCCACCCCCACCCCGACGGAGAGCGGCGCCGCCCGGGCGTCCGTCCTCGACTGTGTGAAGAAGGGCCGCGGCAAGCGCAAGGCCGATACCTCGGCCACGGTGAAGGTTGTCTCGGACTCCTCGGTGGCGCACCGGTACGAGGTCGACGTGGTGTTCCTGGACGCCGCGGGCGATGTCGTCGACCGCGGTTACACCAAGGTCAGTCTGGACGGCGGGGAGACCGAGACCGTCACGGTCAGGATGCAGAGTCCCAAGAAGGTGTCGCGCGTGAAGAAGTGCGAGGCCGAAGCCCTGCTCGCCGACTGAGCAGCTTCTCCGGCGTTTGAGGTGCGGGGTCCCCCTACGCCCGCGGGGCGCAGGGGGTGGGGGCACCTCCCATGCCCGAAGGGCTATGGGGGAGGGCCGGGGGCGGAGCCCCCGGCTACCGCACCCGGTAGCTCCCCCTGCCCCGCCCGCCCTCGAAGAGCTCCGCCTGCCGCTCCGGCGGCAGATTCCCGAGTGCGATCAGGTGCGGGGCATGGGCGAGCGCCTGCGTCCTCGCCGCCTCGCGCGCCGACCACACCGCCCGTACGGTTCCCTGCACGGCCTCGGCCGGGTGCGACGCCACCACCGCCGCGGCCCGCAGCGCGGCCGCCGCCGCCTCGCCAGGTTCGGTCAACTCCGAGACCAGGCCCGTCTCGTAGGCCCGCCGGGCCGAGATCCGTTCCGCCGTCCCCATCAGCGCCATCCGCGCCACCTCGCCGAACGGCATCCGCTGCGCCAGGTAGATGGTCTCGTACGCGCTGACCATGCCGTACGTCGTGTGCGGGTCGAAGAACGTCGCATCCCGCGAGGCCACCACGAACTCGCTCTCGCCGAGCAGATAGAACGCCCCGCCGCAGGCCATCCCCTCCACGGCCGCGATCACCGGCTTCCACAGGTCGTTGGCCTTCGGCCCGATCGCGATCAGCGGATCGTCGATCGAGTACGGGGACGAGGGCTGCGGCACCTGGACCGAGCGGTCGATGCCGGTGCAGAACGCCTTGCCGCCCGCGCCGGTCACCACCACGGCCCGTACGGCGTCGTCGCGGCGGAACTCCCTCCAGGCGGCCGTCAGTTCGGCCGCCGTCTCCAGATCGATGGCGTTGTGCTTCTCCGGCCGGTCGAGCGTGACCAGCGCGACGCCCGTCTCCTTGTCGCTGTCGATGCGCAGACTCATGAGCGCTCCAGCAGCCAGCGCGGCACAGTGATGTCACCGAGCCGGGTGAACGCCACCCGCACCCCCGCGCCGATGCGCAGCCGCGCCGGGTCGACGGAGTTCAGCGGGGCGTCCGGCGCCTCGACCACATTGCCGGCCAGCCGGATGCGGGGGGCGTCCAGGAGCTCGACTACGACCGCGTTGTACGGCGCCTGGGCGGCGTATGCGGGCAGCAGCGGCGGATGGGGAACGACGTACGACCAGATGCGGCCACGCCCGCTCATCCTGCGCCACTCGCTGTCGAAGGACCTGCAGTGCGGGCAGCAGGGCCGGGGCGGAAAGCGCAGCTCGCCACAGGGCGCGCAGGCCTGGACGCGGAGTTCGCCCCGGGCGGCGTACTCCCAGAAGGGTGCGCCGTCCTCGTCGACGAGCGGTGCGAGCATCTCAACTCCTCAGCAGAACGGCCGAAGTGGGCACACCCTCGCCCGCGGTGACCAGGCAGGTCGCGGCGTCCGGGACCTGTGCGGTGGAGATGCCGCGCAGCTGCTTCACGCCCTCGTTGATGAGGTTGAAGCCGTGTACGTACGCCTCGCTCAGCCCGCCGCCGCCGGTGTTGAGGGGCAGCCGGCCGCCGATCTCCAGCGCGCCGCCCTCGGTGAACGCCGCGCCCTCGCCCCTCCCACAGAAGCCGTAGCCCTCCAGGGACAGCGGTACGAGCGGCGTGAACGCGTCGTAGATCTGCGCCACATCGACGTCCTGCGGCCCGAAGTCGGCGGTCTTCCACAGCTGGCGGGCCGCCGTCCAGGCGGGTCCGGTGAGCGGGTCGTCGTTCCAGTAGTTGACCATTCCGTGGTGCTGGGCGGGCAGGCCCTGGGCTGCCGAGTGGACGTACACCGGCCGGTGGCGGCAGTCGCGGGCGCGCTCGGCGCTCACGATCACGCAGGCCAGCGCGCCGTCCGTCTCCAGGCAGTTGTCGAAGAGGCAGAGCGGCTCACTGATCCATCGCGAGGTCATATACATGCCGCGGGTCAGCGGCCGTTCGTACATCACCGCGGCGGGGTTCTGGTTGGCGCGGTTGCGGCAGGCGAGGGCGACGTTGAAGAGATGGTCGCGGGTGGCGCCGTACTCGTGCATATAGCGCCGCGTCAGCATGCCGATCTCGTCGGCGGGCCGCAGCAGTCCGAAGGGCCGGGTCCACTGGCCGGGGGTGGGCAGCTGAACGGCCGTGTTCTTCCAGGGCCTTGGGCCAGAACCGCGTTTGCGCGAGCGCCAGGCGACCCCCACGCTCGCCTGGCCCGTCGCGATCGCCGCGGCGAGATGGGCGAGCGTGGCGCAGGAACCGCCGCCGCCGTAGCCGACCTTGGAGAAGAAGGTCACGTCTCCCGCGCCGATGGACTTCGCGACCTCGACCTCGTCCGTCTCCTCCATCGTGTACGAGGCGAAGCCGTCGACCTCGGACGGGTCGACGCCTGCGTCGTCGAGCGCGGCGACGATGGCCCGGCAGGCCAGGGTCTTCTCGGAATCGGGGAGGTTTTTCGCGAAGGCCGTCTGCCCTATCCCGGCTATCGCGGCTGCGTCCTTGAGGCTCGCCATGAGGGGGAGGGTACAGCTAATCTGACGGGTAGTCAGCTACTGCGGTGGAAGGGCTTGCGATGCGCGGCGACCTGGAGTGGGGCACCATCCCGAAGCTGGTACGGAGCGCTGCCGGACGGTACGGGCGGCGGGAGGCCGTCGTCGATGGCCGCACCCGTGTCTCGTACGCCGAACTGGGCGAGCGGGTCGAACGGGCGGCCGCCGCCTGTATGGCTTCGGGCATCGAACCTGGCGACCGGGTCGCCATCTGGGCCCCGAACACCCTCGACTGGATCGTCTCCGCGCTCGGCGCGGTCACGGCCGGTGCGGTGCTGGTGCCGCTGAACACCCGCTTCAAGGGCACGGAGGCCTCGTACGTACTCCAGCGCAGCCGGGCCAGACTGCTCTTCGTCACCGGCACCTTCCTCGGCACTTCCTACGTCGCGTCCCTGCGCCGCGCGGAGGTGGACCTGCCGCACCTGGAGCAGGTCGTGGTCCTCGCCGACAGTGCGCCCGAGGACTTCCGTACCTGGAAGGACTTTCTGGCGGGCGGCGACGGCGTCACACCGGCGCAAGTCCGCACCCGGGCCGACTCGATCGACTCCTTCGCCCCCTCAGACATCATCTTCACCTCGGGCACCACCGGCCGCCCCAAGGGCGCGGTCATCACCCATGCGCAGACGCTGCGCTGCTACGACGTGTGGAGCGAACTCGCGGGACTGCGCGAGGGCGACCGCTATCTGATCGTGAACCCCTTCTTCCACACCTTCGGCTACAAGGCGGGCATCATCGCCTGTCTGACGCGGGGCGCGACGATGGTGCCGCAGCCGGTCTTCAACGTGGACACGGTCCTGGCGAACATCGCCGCCGAACGCATCTCGGTGCTGCCAGGACCGCCGACCCTGCACCAGTCGCTGCTCGACCACCCGGCCCGCGACCAGCACGACCTGTCCGCGCTGCGCCTTGTGGTCACCGGCGCGGCGGTCGTCCCGCTCCAGCTGGTGGAGCGGCTGCGCAGCGAGCTGCGCATCGCCACGGTGCTGACGGCGTACGGCCTCTCCGAGGCGAGCGGCATCGTCACGATGTGCCGCCGCGGCGACGCCCCGGAGACGATCGCGACCACCTCGGGCCGCGCGATCCCCGGCACCGAGGTCCGCGTGACGGCCGCCGCCGGTGAACCGGGCGAGGTGCTGGTGCGTGGACACCACGTGATGCAGGGCTACTTCGAGGACCCGGAGGAGACGGTGAAGGCGTTCACCTACGACGGCTGGCTGCGCACGGGCGACGTCGGCGTTCTGGACGAGGGGGGCAATCTCCGGATCACCGACCGGATCAAGGACATGTTCATCGTCGGCGGCTTCAACGCCTACCCGGCGGAGATAGAGCAACTGCTGGGCCTGCACCCGGATGTGGCGGATGTGGCGGTCATCGGCGTCCCCGACGCGCGGCTCGGCGAGGTGGGCAAGGCGTATGCGGTACGGCACCGGGGCTCGACGCTCACGGCGGACGATCTGATCGCCTGGTCGCGGCGCGAGATGGCGAACTACAAGGTCCCGAGGGAGGTCGAGTTCGTCAGCGAACTGCCGAGGAACGCGAGCGGGAAGGTCCTGAAGGCGGAGCTGCGGTCGCGGCAACGGGCCTGACGAGCACGGGCGTCCACGGCAGACCGGACCCGGCGCGGGCGCGCGGCTGACCGGCGCGGCAGACCGGCGCGGCAGACCGGCCTGGACATACCGCGGCCGCGGCGGCTCCCCTCCGCGCCGCCGCGGCCGCACCCCGTTGTGAGGAGTCCCGATCAGCCCTTGGGCGGGACCGGCGCGTGGTGGTCGCCCTGGGTGGTGGCCCCACCGTCGCCCAGGAGCTTCGGCGGCGCGGGCGCGTGGTGGTCGCCCAGCGTCGTGATGGTGCCGTCCTTCGGCGGCGCCGGCGCGTGGTGGTCGCCCAGCGTGGTGACCTCACCGTCGCCCAGGAGCCTCGGCGGCGCGGGCGCGTGGTGGTCGCCCTGGGTGGTGGCTCCACCGTCGCCCAGGAGCCTCGGCGGCGCGGGCGCGTGGTGGTCGCCCTGGGTGGTGGCTCCACCGTCGCCCAGGAGCTTCGGCGGCGCGGGCGCGTGGTGGTCGCCCAGTGTGGTGATCTCTTCCTGCTTCTTCTCGTTGGTGCTCATCGCGTCCCCCATGGGATTGCTCGACATGAACCGAAGGTGGCCTTCTGCCCGGAGACTCCCCCGAGGGTCGCCGGACAGAAGGCCAGTGGACCTGTCGCCCCCCGCTGAGGTGACGGTCCCGGGATCCGCCTGCCCCCCGACGCGACGGATCGAATGCTGTTGAGCATGTCGGAAGAGCATAAACAATCGATGAACGCCCTGGCCCGGAGTTTTCAGGCGGCGCCGCTGAGGGGGGCGAGCAACTCCCGTACTTCCTCGGCCTCCGGGGCGCCCGACTGCTCGTGCAGGACCAGCGCCTCTCGCCAGCAAGCACGCGCGCGGTCCGCCTGGCCGAGGCTGTCCAGCGCCCTGCCCAGGGTGACCAGCACATTCGCCCGGATCCGGTCGCCGCCGATGCATCCGATCGCGAGCGCTTGCTCGGCATGCTGGGCCGCCCGCGCGGCGCGGCGGGCCGAGAGGTGGGCCTGCGCGATGCGGAAATGCGTGGTCCCCTCCCACAGGCGCTGCCGGTTCGCCTCGAACCGGTCCAGCGCCTCGGTCAGTTGCTCCAGCGCCTCGGTGTGCCGCCCCGCCTGGGTCAGCGCGACACCCAGGGCGTAGCGCGCATTGGCCAGCCGGAGCGGGTGTCCGATCCGGTCGTACATCGCGATGCCCTGCTCTGCCAGTGCGATGCCCTGCGCGGTGCGGCCCATGGCGACATGGATGCGCGAGAGGTTGCACAGGGCGCTGGCCTCTCCGGGCAGGTTCCCGTCGGCGCGTGACCCCTCCCGCGCCCGGCCCAGGTGCGCCTCGGCCTCCTCGTTGCGCCCCTGTATGAAGGCGATGATGCCGCGGTCGTTGTCGGACCAGTACACGGGCGCCGGGTCGTGGGCGCCCCTCGCGAGAGCGGCCGCCTGCTTGGCCTCCTCGTCGGCCTCCTCGTAACGGCCCGCCACCAGATGGACGTTGGTCACCGAAGTCCGCGCGCGCCCCTCGGTGCGGGCGTCGCCGACGGCGCGTGCCGCTTCGAGCGCCGCGAAGGCGACTGCCTCGTACACCTTGGAGTTCGCGCCGGACTCGGCCAGATCCTGTGCCGCCCACAGCAGATCGACGGCGGGGCGGAGCCGGGCGGCCCCGCCGGCAGCCTGCCGAGCGCAGGACAGGAGGCAATGCGCCTCCGCGTAGAACCAGTCCTGCGCAGCCTGCCGGTCGGTGAACTCGAGCCCCGCATGGCCGGTCGGCTCCAGGTGGGCGACCAGCCGGTCGCCCGGGCGCTCTATGGCGAACACCTTGGCCGTCGTCGCCAGATAGAAGTCGAGCAGCCGGGACAGCGCCAGCTCCCGCTCGTCGGGCCCTTCTGCCCCCCTGGGCGGCTGCCCGACCCTCCCCTGGTCTTCGGCATGGGCGACCCCGGCGCACGCACGCGCGTAGAGCCGTACGAGGTCGTGGTACCGGTAGCGCCCCGGCGCCGCCGACTCCAGCAGGGACGTGTCGACCAGCGCCTCCAGCAGGTCCTCCGTCTCCTGCAGCGGCAGGTCGAGCATCGCGGCGGCAGCGGCGAGCGAGATGTCGGGGCCGTCGGCGAGGCCGAGGAGGCGGAAGGCGCGCGCCTGCGCCGGCTCCAGCTGGCCGTAGCCCAGTTCGAAGGTGGCCTTCACCGCGAGGTCCCCGGCCTGGAGCTCGTCCAGGCGGCGGCGCTCGTCCGCGAGCTTGGCGGCCAGGACGGACACCGTCCAGGTGCGGCGTGCGGCCAGCCGAGAGGCGGCGATACGGATGGCGAGGGGGAGGAAACCGCAGGCCGCGACCACATCCAGGGCGGCTTTGCGCTCGGAGGTGACCCGCTCGTCGCCGACGATCCGGGTGAACAGCTGGAGCGCCTCCTCCGGCGACATCACATCGATGTCGACGAGGTGCGCGCCTGCCAGGTCGACCATCCGGACGCGGCTGGTGACCAGGGCCGCGCAGCCCGCCGTGCCGGGCAGCAGGGGGCGGATCTGCGCGGCGTCGCGCGCGTTGTCCAGCAGCACCAGGATTCGGCGGCCGTCGAGCGTCGAGCGGTAGAGCGCGGCCCGCTCGTCCAGGGTCTCCGGAATCGCGGAGTCCGGGGTGCCGAGGGCGCGCAGGAAGGCTCCGAGTACGGTCTCGGGCTCGGCGGCGCGGTTGCCCGCGCCCTGGAGGTCGACGTACAACTGCCCGTCCGGGAAGTGCGGGCGCGCCTCGTGTGCCACATGGACCGCGAGGGTCGTCTTGCCGACGCCGCCGATGCCAGCGAGCGCCGAGACGGCCATCACCGAGCCCTCGGCGCTGGCGAGCTGCCCGCCCAACTCGCGTACGAAGGAGGCGCGTCCGGTGAAGTCGGGGACGGTGGCGGGGAGTTGGGCGGGCCTGGTGACCTGGGGGGCCGGTGCGGGCTCCTCGCTGGGGCGGGCCAGTTCGGCGTCGGCCTGCAGAATGCGCTGCTGCAGCCGGGAGAGTTCGGGCCGTGGGTCGACGCCCAGCTCCTCGGCGAGCAGTCGGCGGGTGTCCGCGTACACGGCGAGCGCTTCGGCCTGCCGCCCGCTGCGGTACAGGGCCAGCATCAGCAGCTCGCGCAGCCGCTCGCGCAGTGGGTGCGCGGCGGTGAGCGCGGTCAGCTCCGAGACCGCCTCCGCATGGTTGCCGACCTCCAGGTCGAGGTCGAGACGGGTCTCCAGGAGCTGGAGCCGCCACTCCTCGAGGCGGGCCCGGTGGTTCTCGGCGTACGGCCCCGGCACATTGGCCAGCGGCTCGCCGTCCCACAGGCCGAGCGACTTGTTGATGAGCAGGCGGGCCTGGCCGCGGTCCCCGGCGGCACGCGACTTCTCCGCCTCGGTGGCCAACTCCTGTGCGACCGCGAGGTCGAGGGCATCGCGCTTGACTCGTATGGCATAGCCGCCCGACTCGCTGACCAGGGCGTTCACGGAGAGCACCTTGCGCAGCCGGGACGCGTAGGTGCGGACCGCGGCGAGCGCCTGCGAGGGCGGGTCCTCGCCCCAGATCCCGTCGATCAGCTCGGAGGCGGTCGCGGTACGGCCGTCGCGCAGCAGCAGCGCGGCCAGCAGGGCGCGTTGCTGCGGCGATCCGGACGGCAGGCTCTCGCCGCCGCGCCACGCGCGTACCGGGCCGAGCACGCTGAAGCGCAGTTCGCTGACGCCGCTCTGCGCCGGAGCCCGCTGCTCCGGTACGCGTGGCCCGCTGTCACGGTCCATAGCTGCCCCCTGCCCCCGTACTGCCGGAATCGCCCTCGACAGTCTGCCCTGTGCAAGGTGGCCCCGTCAGCAGCGGGGCACTTCCTGCTCCGCCCCTGCCCCTGCCCGGCCGCGCGCTGACCCGCGCAGGTGACGGTGGTGTGTGATCTTTGTGAGAGGGCGGTGTCGGGGGCGGCAGTCAGGGGCGGTACACCTCACCCGGGTTGGCCTTTCCGGGCTCGAGCAGCTCGGGCACGGTGACGAAGGCGTAGCCGCGCTTCTTCAGCTCGTCGATGATCCCTGGGACGGCGGGCACGGTCCCGTCGTATATGTCGTGCAGCAGGATGATGCCGTCGCGTCCGGCCTGGTCGAGTATCCGGCTCTTGATGAGCTCGGAGTCGGTGGTGGAGTAGTCCTTGGCGGTGGCGCTCCACAGGACCTGCGCGAGGCCGAGTTCCCGGCTGACCTCGGTGACATCGTCGTTGATCCGGCCCTGCGGCGGGCGCATCAGGGTGGGCTTGCGGCCGGTGATCTCTGCTATGGCGTCCTGCGTACGGGAGAGCTCGTCGCGTATCTCGTCGGTGCTCAGCTCGTCCAGACGGCGGTGGGACCAGGTGTGGTTGGCGACTTCGTGTCCCTCGTCGGCGATACGGCGTACGACGTCGGGGTGCTTGAGGACATGGTTCTTGCCGAGCAGGAAGAAGGTTGCGTGAACCTTCTTCGCCTTCAGGGTGTCGAGCAGCTGCGGGGTGTCCTTGCCGGGCCCGGCGTCGAAGGTGAGGGCTATGCACTTGGCCTCATCGCAGTCGACGCCGCCGTGCGCCGTCAGCGGTTTGGCGTCGGATCCGGCCTTGCCGGCCTGGTCCCGGGCGGCGCCGGGTGAGGTGGTCTCCATGGAGCAGCCGGTGAGCGTGAGCGCGAGGGCGGCGACGATGGCCGCGGCGACGGTCCTTTTGGGCATGGCCTCTACGGGCATGGCCTCTTTGGGCATGGCGAATATCCCCCCTTGGTGGATGGCAGACGCACGGAATGCGACGATCTGCCGCTGGTCGACCGTGCGCGCATCGCACTATACACACTATGTATAGACTGGGTTTATAGTTGCCCGGGGCTCACCTCTGGCTCATGTCGTACTAGCTGACGGATCGTCAGATCGGCGCTACCGTGGAGCCCATGGAGACCTTCCCGAAGATCATCTCGGTGGACGACCACACGGTGGAGCCCCCCAACGTCTGGCGGGACCGGCTCCCGTCGAAGTACCAGGACAGCGGCCCGCGGATCGTCCGGGCTCCCCTGAAGGAAATGACCTTCATGGGCGGCAAGTTCGCCCCGGTGATGGGCGCGCAGGGGGACGACGGGCCGATTGGCGACTGGTGGGTGTACGAGGATCTGCACCGGCCGCTGACCCGGCTGGACACGGCGGTCGGCTACGACCGCGACGAGATCAAGCTCGAGGTCATCACGTACGAGCAGATGCGGGTGGGGTCGTACAGCGTCCCGGAGCGCCTCGCCGACATGGACGTCAACCACGTCCAGTCGGCGCTCTGTTTCCCCACGTTCCCGCGCTTTTGCGGTCAGACCTTCACCGAGGCGAAGGACCGCGAGCTGGGGCTGTTGGGTGTGCGCGCGTACAACGACTGGATGGTGGACGAGTGGTGCGGCCCCGAGGCGCACGGCCGCCTCATCCCGCTCACGCTCATCCCGCTGTGGGACGCGGAGCTGGCGGCGGCAGAGGTCCGCCGCAACGCGGCCCGGGGCGTACGGGCGGTTGCCTTCTCCGAGATACCCCCGCACCTCGGCCTCCCGTCCATCCACACGGACGAGTGGGACCCCTTCCTGCGGGCCTGCGACGAGACGGGCACGGTGATCGCGATGCACATCGGCTCGTCCTCGAAGATGCCCTCGACGTCGGCGGACGCCCCGCCGGCCGTCGGCTCCACGATCACCTTCGCCAACTGCTGCTTCTCGATGGTCGACTGGCTGATGAGCGGTAAGTTCGAGCGCTTCCCCGGCCTGAAGATCATGTACGCGGAGGGCCAGATCGGATGGATCCCGTACATCCTGGAGCGCGCGGACGTGGTCTGGGAGGAGAACCGCGGCTGGGGCGGGGTCGCGGACAAGGTCTTTCGTCCGCCGTCCGAGCTGTTCGCCGAGCATGTCTACGGCTGCTTCTTCGACGACGCGTTCGGGCTGCGGAACCTGGACGCGATCGGGGTGGGGAATGTGCTGTACGAGACGGACTACCCGCACTCGGACTCGACATGGCCGAAGTCGAAGGAGGTCGGGGAGAGCCAGATGGGCCACTTGGCGGGGGATGCGGTGGAGCGGATCGTGCGGGGCAACGCGATCGAACTGCTGGGACTGACGGACGAGGGCCTGTGGGCGGGGCCCGGGGCCTGATGGCTGGGGGCTCGGGCGGGCGGGCTCGGGCTGCGGCGTGGTTCTGGTGGGGGCCTTCCTCTGACGGCTCCCACCAGCGGCCGGCACATCTGGGCAGCACCGCCCCGTACCGCGGTACCCGGAATCGGTATTCCGGGGCACCATCAGGGCATGACGCTGTCCCTCGCCGAAGCCGAGAAGATCCTTGCCGACAACTTCGCACCCTGGGTGCTCGATCTCGGGCTCGCCGTCGTCGAGACCGGCGAGCTCCATGCCGTGCTGCGGCTGCCCTGGTCCTCACGGCTCGCCCGCGAAGGCGGTGCGCTGTCCGGGCAGGCGCTCATGGCCGCCGCGGACACCGCGACCGTGATCGCCGTCGCCTCGGCACGCGGTGCGTACGGACCGATGACCACCGTCCAGCAGTCCACCAGCTTCCAGCGCGCGATTCTCGGCGCCGACGTGCTGCTCGACGCCCGGATCACCAAGCTCGGGCGCCGTATGGCCTTCGCGGACGTCACCATGACGGCCGACGGCTCCGAGGACGTCGCCGCCCGTGCCTCGACCGTGTACGCCCTGCTCGGCTGAGGCTGCCCGGCGGGCGAGCGCCGATGTCAGTGGCCGGGTGTTCAATCGGAGGCATGTCCAACAGACGCGAGCCTGCCAAGGCCGACCCCATCTCGCACCGGCCCCCCGTCCCCGACGAAGGGCCCGTCATCAGGGGCGAGGACTGGTACGGACGGGATCTGTCCGGGCAGAGATTCACCCGCCACACCTTGTACGACACCGACTGGACCGAGGTCGTCAACGACGGCGGCGTCTTCGACGAGTGCACCTTCTCCGGCGTACGGTTCAACGCCTCCCGGCACACCAACGCCGCCTTCACCAACTGCACCTTCAAGAGCTGCAACTTTTTCGACACCCGATTCGAGCAGTGCAAGGCCGTCGGAAGCCTCTTCCAGAGCTCCACCTTCAGCCTCTTCTCCGTCACCGGCGGTGACTGGTCCTTCGTCGGGCTGCCCGGTGCCGATCTGCGCAAGGCGGTCTTCGAAGGGGTGCGGATGCGGGAGGCCGACCTCACCGCCGCCCGGCTGGAAGGGGCCACCCTCGCGGGCGTCGACCTGTCCGGGGCCGTGCTGCACGGCTCGAAGCTCACCGGCGCGGATCTGCGCGGCAGCGACCTGTCAGCCCTTGATCCCCTCACCGTCGAACTCGCGGGCGCGAAGATCGATCTGGAGCAGGCCGCCGTCATCGCCACCACGCTGGGGTTCGACGTGAGCTGAGACCGGTTGCCGTCCGCGCACCCCTTGTCTGATGGGCCGTCAGGTACGACGATGGCCCCGCCCGGCTAGTTGACGGAGCGTCAGGTCAAGGCGGAGGAGGCGGCACGGTGCATGTGCAGGTACTGCCCAAAGGACGGCTGTCGTACGGGATGCAGCTCCCGGTCCAGTCGCAGAGCACCATCTACGCCGAGCCCTGGGAGGCCGACGCCGGCGCCGAGGACCTCGCCGAGATCGCCAGGGCCGCCGACCGCGCCGGATTCGCCTATCTCGCGAGCTGCGACCATGTCGCGATCCCGCGGCGGCTCGCCGGCGCCATGTCCACCGTCTGGTACGACCCCGTCGCCACCCTCTCCTTCCTCGCCGGGATCACCGAGCGCGTCCTGCTGCTCAGCCATGTCGCCGTCGTCGGGCTGCGGCACCCCCTGGTGACCGCCAAGCAGTACGCCACCGTGGACCATCTCTCCGGCGGGCGGCTGATCCTCGGGGTCGGGGCAGGGCATGTGGCGGAGGAGTTCGAGGCGCTGGGCGTCGACTTCGCCCGGCGCGGGGCCGTGCTCGACGAGACGATCGACGCGCTCAGGGCGGCACTCGGCGAGGAGGAGTACCCCGAGTTCGCCGGGGAACGGTTCTCCTTCAGCGGGCTCGGGCAGCGGCCCCGGCCCGTCCAGCCACGGATCCCGGTCTGGGTCGGGGGCTCCTCGCCCGCCGCCGTACGCCGGGCTGCCCTACGGGGCGACGGCTGGCTGCCTCAGGGTGACCCGCGTGCCGAACTCCCCGACCAGATATCCAGGTTGAGGATGTGGCGAGGAGAGGCGGGGATCACCGAACCCATCGAGATCGGGGCCATCGCCGAACCGCTCTACGTAGGAGACGCGACGTGGGAGGTCGGGCGGCGGACCCTGACCGGCAAGCCCGACGCCATCGCCGAATCGCTGCGCGCCTACGCCGCGATGGGCGTGCACCAGATCCAGGTCCGGTTCCGCAGCCGGAGCCGTGCCGAACTCACCGACCAGATCGCGGCGTTCGCCGCCGACGTTGCTCCGCACCTTGACAGTTAGGGAGTACGGACATGGGCAAGCTCGACGGGCGCGTCATCCTCATCACCGGCGCGGCGCGCGGTCAGGGCGAGGAGGAGGCGCGGCTCTTCGCGGCGGAGGGTGCCCAGGTGGCGCTCGCCGATGTGCTCGACGACCAGGGCGAGGCCCTCGCCAAGGAGCTGTGCGAGGAACTCGGCGAGACCACGGCCGTGTACGCCCATCTCGATGTGAGCCAGGAGTCCGACTGGATCGCCGCCGTGGCCGCCGCGAAGGAGGCGTTCGGGAAGATCGACGGGCTGGTCAGCAACGCGGGGATCCTGCGCTTCAACGAGCTGGTGTCCACGCCGCTGGCGGAGTTCCAGCAGATCGTCCAGGTCAATCAGGTCGGCTGCTTCCTCGGTATCCGCACTGTCGCGCCCGAGATCGAGGCCGCAGGCGGCGGGACGATCGTCAACACGGCCTCGTACACGGCTCTGACCGGCATGGCGGGCGTGGGCGCGTACGCCGCGACCAAGCACGCCGTGCTCGGTCTGACCCGGGTGGCGGCCGTCGAGCTGGCTGCCAGGAACATCCGGGTCAACGCGGTCTGTCCGGGCGCGGTGGACACCCCGATGAGCAACCCCGACGGTGTGGACCCCGCGGCGGTGCGTGAGCTGTACCAGAAGCTCGTGCCGCTGGGCCGGATCGGGCGGCCGGAGGAGGTGGCGAAGCTGGCGCTCTTCCTGAGCAGCGAGGACTCCTCGTACATCACTGGGCAGCCCTTCGTCATCGACGGTGGCTGGCTGGCGGGTGTGAGCCTTTTCTGACCATGCGTCAGAACCATCTATTGACGCTGCATCCGCGCGGTGGAACAGTCGAGCCAACTGGAATCTGACGGTTCGTCAGAAACATAGGACGGCGGTGAACCACCTTGGAATTCGGACTCTTTGTACAGGGATACGTCGGCAAGCGCGCCGAGACCGACCCGCTCGCCGAGCACAAGGCGCTGATGGAGGAGACCGAGTACGTCATCCAGGCGGACAAGTCCGGTTTCAAGTACGCCTGGGCCTCCGAGCACCATTTCCTGGAGGAGTACTCGCACCTCTCGGCGAGCGACGTGTTCCTCGGCTACCTCGCGCACGCGACGGACCGGATCCATCTGGGCTCGGGCATCTTCAACCCGCTGGCGCCCGTGAATCACCCCGTGAAGGTCGCCGAGAAGGTCGCCATGCTCGACCATCTCACCGAAGGCCGCTTCGAGTTCGGGTCGGGCCGCGGTGCGGGCAGTCACGAGATCCTCGGCTTCCTGCCCGGCATCACCGACATGAACCACACCAAGGAACTCTGGGAAGAGACGATCGCGGAGTTCCCCAAGATGTGGCTCCAGGACGAGTACGTCGGCTTCCAGGGCAAGCACTGGTCGCTGCCGCCGCGCAAGGTGCTGCCGAAGCCGTACGGGAAGTCCCACCCGGCGATGTGGTACGCGGCCGGGTCGCCGCCGTCGTACGCCATGGCCGCGAGGAAGGGGCTGGGGGTGCTGGGCTTCAGCGTGCAGAAGGTCTCCGACATGGAGTGGGTGCTGGAGCAGTACAAGACGGCGATCATCGAGGCGGAGCCGGTCGGGGACTTCGTCAACGACAACGTGATGGTGACGTCGACGGCGATCTGCGCGCCCACGCACGAGGAGGCGGTGCGCATAGCCGCCGGCGGCGGTCTGCACTACCTCCAGTCGCTTGTCTTCCGCTACCACGACACGTTCCCCAGGCCGGAGGGTTTCCCGGTGTGGCCGGAGACTCTGCCCGAGTTCAACGAGGAGATCATCGAACTCCTCATCGCCGAGGAGCTGTTGATCTGCGGTGATCCGGACGAGGTGCTGACCCAGTGCAAGCGCTGGGAGCAGGCGGGGGCGGATCAGCTCTCGTTCGGGCTCCCGATCGGGATCTCGCGGGAGGACACGCTGCGGTCGATACGGCTGATCGGGGAGCATGTGATCCCGAAGATCGACACGGATCCGGTGCACCGGACGACGCGCTTCCGCCAGACGTCTGCCTGAGCCGAATGTCGGGGCTCCGCCCCGGACCCCGCGCCTCAATCGCCGGCGAGGCTGGTTTCGGGGCTCGGCCCCGGACCCCGCGCCTCAATCGCCGGCGGGGCTTGAAAATCAAGCCCGTTGGGGGTCCCCCCGGACGAAGTCTGGGGGAGATTGAGGACACGGCCGGAGGCCGTACGCGGGTCTGGGGGCTTGCCCCCAGTCACGGGAAGCGGCGCCCCGGCCCACCAGAACGGCGGCGGCCTCCCGGACCGCCGTCCCCGCTCCGGCCGGGGCGCGCGCACCCGGCAGCGGCCTGCCGCACCGCCGCCCCGGCCGGAGCCACCGATCACCGGCGTACGGAAGGGAATTCACGTCATGCTCGACCACCTCATTCGCTCCGCGACCGTCGTGGACGGGACCGGCGCACCCGCGTACGTCGCCGACGTCGGGATACGCGACGGGCGCATCGCCCTCATCGCCGCCCCCGGGACCGTCGCCGAGGAGGCCAGGACCAGCGAGGATGCGTCCGGGATCGTCCTCGCCCCCGGCTTCGTCGACCCGCACACGCACTACGACGCGCAGCTGTTCTGGGACCCGTACGCCACCCCCTCCATGAACCACGGCGTGACCACCGTCGCCGGCGGCAACTGCGGCTTCACGCTCGCCCCGCTCAACCCCGACCGTCCCGAGGACGCCGACTACACGCGCCGCATGATGTCCAAGGTCGAAGGCATGTCGCTGGTCGCCCTGGAGGACGGCGCGCCCTGGAACTGGCACACCTTCGGTGAGTATCTGGACGCTCTGGAGGGCCGGATCGCCGTCAACGCGGGCTTCATGGTGGGCCATTGCGCCCTGCGCCGGCATGTCATGGGGCCAGACGCGGTCGGCGGGCAGCCCACGCCCGGGCAGCTGGACGAGATGCTCAGGCTCTTCCACGACGCGATGGACGCGGGCGCGTGGGGGCTCTCCACCACGCAGTCGTCCACCCACTCCGACGGCGACGGCCACCCGGTCGCGTCCCGGCACGCCAAGCCGGAAGAACTCCTCGCACTGTCCAGGGCCGTCGCCGAGCACGAGGGCACGCAGCTCGAAGCGATCGTCGCGGGCTGCCTGGACCAGTTCGCGGACGAGGAGATCGATCTGTTCGTCGAGATGACCACGGTGGCCGGACGACCGCTGAACTGGAACGTTCTCACCATCGACGCATCCGTTCCCGAGCGCGTACCGCGCCAGCTGATACCGAGCGAGCGCGCCCGCGAGTCCGGCGGACGCATCGTCGCCCTGACCATGCCGATCCTCACCCCGATGAACATGTCGCTGGGGACCTTCTGCGCGCTCAATCTCATCCCCGGCTGGGGCGAGATCCTCTCCCTCCCCGTCGCCGAACGGATCGAGAGACTCCGCGATCCCGGCGTACGCGCCCAGATGCTGTGCCGCGCGAACAGCAAGGAGGCCGGAGTCTTCCGCCGCCTCGCGAACTTCGGCCGCTACGTCATCGGCGACACGTACTCCAAGGAGAACGAGGGTCTCAGCGGGCGGGTCGTGAAGGACATCGCGGCCGAGCGCGGCCAGGACGCCTTCCAGTGCCTCGTCGACATCTGCGCCAACGACCAGCTGCGTACGGTCCTGTGGCCGATGCCCACCGACAACGACCCGGCGAGCTGGGAACTGCGCAAGCAGACCTGGCAGCACGAGGACGTCATGCTCGGCGGCTCCGACGCGGGCGCGCACCTGGACCGGATGTGCGGTGCGCCGTACACCACGCGCTTCATCGGCGACTGTCTGCGCGGTCGGCGGCTCGTCGGCCTGGAGGAGGCCGTGAAGATGCTGACCGACGACCCGGCGCGCCTCTTCGGCCTGCGCGAACGCGGCCGCGTCCAGGAGGGCTTCCACGCCGACCTCGTCCTCTTCGATCCGCAGCGGATCGAGGCGGGCCCGGCGACCCTGGTACACGATCTGCCCGGCGACAGCCCGCGGCTGGACGCGAAGGCGATCGGCATCGTGTCGGTGCGGGTCAACGGCGTGGAGACGATACGGGACGACCAGGTCACCGGGGCGGTGCCGGGCACGGTCCTCAGGTCCGGCCGCGACACGAGGACGGTGAGCACCAAGTGACCGGCCCGCAGCAGCTGTTCATCGGTGGCGAGTGGGTCGAGCCCGACGGCGGGCACTACGAAGTGGTCAACCCGGCCACGGAGGAGGTCGTCGGCCTTGCGCCCGAGGCGAGCCGGGACCAGGTGTACGCGGCGGCGGAGGCCGCCCGCGAGGCCTTCCGTACGTGGTCCCGTACCGCCCCCGAGGAGCGCGCCCGGATCCTCGACGCTGCCGCCGACGTCATCCAGCGCGAAGCCGAGCCGTACGCCCTCCTGGCCCGCGCCGAGTCCGGCGCGACCACGGCGACCGCGCGCGGTATGCAGGTCGCGGTGGGCGCGGCCCGCTTCCGGCGGTACGCGAAGGGTGCGCTGGAACCCGTGGAGCAGGGGCTGCCGCCGCAGATCAACGCTGCAGGCCCGATGGGCAGGGCGGGCGTGTTCGGGGCCCTCGCCGTGCGCCGCCCGGTCGGCGTGGTCACCTGCATCACCTCGTACAACAACCCCTGGGCCAACCCGGCGGGCAAGGTCGCGCCCGCGCTCGCCATGGGCAACACGGTCGTCGTGAAGCCGGCCCCACAGGACCCCCTCTCCGTCTACCGGATGGCAGAGGCCCTGGCGGAGGCGGGTGCGCCGCCCGGTGTCGTGAACGTCGTGACCGGCTCCGCGCCGGCCGTCGGCGAGGCCGCCGTCGACTCCCCGGAGGTCGACATGGTCAGCTTCACCGGCTCGACTGCGGTCGGACGGCGCATCGCGGAGGTCTGCGGCCGTGGGATGAAACGCCAGCTGATGGAGCTGGGCGGCAAGGGCGCGGCGCTGGTCTTCGACGACGCGGATGTGGATTCCGCGGTGATGGGCATCGGCACCACGTTCTCCTTCTACAGCGGCCAGATCTGTACGGCGCCGACGCGGGTGATCGCGCAGCGCGGCATCTACGGCCTGCTGATCGAGAAGCTGTCGGGCTACCTCACCCATGTGAAGGTGGGCGACCCGGCGGAGCAGGGCACGGTGGTCGGCCCGGTGATCTCCGCCGCCCACCGTGACCGGGTGGAGTCGTACATCGAACTGGGAAAGAAGGAGGGCGCGCGGCTGGTCGCGGGCGGCGAGCGCCCGCCGTCACCGGACCGGGGCTTCTACGTCGCGCCGACGCTCTTCGCCGACTGTACGAACGACATGCGGGTGGTCAGGGAGGAGATCTTCGGCCCGGTGGTGGTCGTGGTGCCCTTCGACGACGAGGAGGAGGGCGTCGCCCTGGCGAACGACAGCGACTACGGCCTGATCGACTACGTCTGGTCGGGGGATGTGGCCCGGGCGTTCCGGGTGGCGGGGCAGCTGCGGGCCGGCGGCGTGGGGGTGAACACGATCGGCCGGAACATGGAGGCGCCGTTCGGGGGGTTCAAGAAGAGCGGTGTGGGGCGGGATGTGGGTTCGTACGCGCTGCATGCGTACAGCGAGTTGCAGGCGGTGGTGTGGCCGGGGTGACGGCCGTGGGGAAAGCAGTGGGGAGCCGTGGGGAAAAGGGTGCGGGAAAATGGGTGCGGGAAAATTTGAAACCTGACAAAAAGGACAGTGCTGCGGTTTTCGCATCCCGGAACGATGACGCCGCGACCTGCGGATGGGTGCGTGTGCGGCGATGTTCGTCTTCCATTCATAGATCGTTCGTCGATCCGGACCATGGAACTCAAGAAGTCATGGCCGGAGTCAGCCCCTCCGGATGTGGAAACCGCAGCACTTAACGTCCTCCTCATGACTCAGCTGGAAGCACGGCCCCAGGCCGGAGACGCGGTAAGGGACGTGCCCGAGACGGGCGTACGCGCCAAGGGACTGGGCGGCAACTCGGTCGGGCTGATGGGCAGTGCCGTCATCGGCATCTCCACCGTCGCCCCCGTCTACTGCCTGACCTCCACCCTCGGTTCCACAGCCGGCGAGGTCGGCCTGCAGATGCCCGCGGTGTTCCTGGCGGGCTTCCTGCCGATGCTGCTGGTCGCCTTCGCCTACCGCGAGCTGAACCGCGTGATGCCGGACTGCGGCACCTCCTTCACCTGGACGGTGAAGGCCTTCGGCCCGCGCCTGGGCTGGATGTGCGGCTGGGGCCTGGTGATCGCGACGATCATCGTCCTCTCGAACCTGGCGGGAGTGGCCACGTCGTACTTCTGGCTGCTCGCGGGCGAGATCACCGGCAGCGACGCAGTCGCCGCGCTGGACGAAAGCAAACCCGTCCACATCCTGACCTGCCTCATCCTGATCGCGATCGCGACGGCGATCAGCTACCGCGGCATGACGGCGACCAAGGGCGTGCAGTACGCGCTGGTGGGCCTCCAACTGCTGGTGCTGGCGATCTTCGTGGTGATGGCCTTCCAGAAGGCGGGCAGCGGAGCCTTCGACACCGGCATCGATTTCTCCTGGTCCTGGATGAACCCCTTCGCGGTCCAGTCCTTCGCCGCCTTCACGGCGGGAGTCTCGCTCTCGATCTTCATGTACTGGGGCTGGGACGCGTGCCTGACCGCCAATGAGGAGACGACCGGCAGCGAGAAGACGCCCGGCCGCGCCGCCCTCATCGCCATGGTCGTCCTGGTCGGCTCCTACCTCGCGACCGGCATCGCCGCCCAGATGGCCGTCGGCTCCGGCGACAGCGGCCTGGGCCTGTCGAACGAAGAGACCTCCGGCAACGTCTTCGCCGCCCTGGCCGGCCCGGTCATGGGCCCCGGCCTCGGCATCCTGCTCTTCGTCGCGGTCCTCGCCTCTGCGGCGGCCAGCCTCCAGACGACGTTCATCCCGGTCGCCAGGACGGTCCTGGCCATGTCGGCGTACGAGGCCCTGCCGCCCTCGTACGCCCGCGTCCACCCGCGCTTCAAGACGCCGGGCCGCGCGACGGTGGTGGCGGGCATCGCGACCGGCGTCTTCTACACGGTGATGACCCTGGTCAGCGAGAACGTCCTGGTCGACACGATCTACGCCCTCGGCCTCATGATCTGCTTCTACTACGCGCTGACGGCGTTCGCCTGCGCCTGGTACTTCCGCCGCGAACTGTTCGTATCGGCGCGGGACTTCGTCTTCAAGGGCCTGTTCCCGGTGGTGGGGGGCATCCTGCTGGCGGCGGTCTTCTGCAAGACGCTGTACGACATGTGGGACCCGGCGTACGGCAGCGGCTCGGCGGTCTTCGGCGTCGGCTCGGTGTTCGTGATCGGGGTCGGGCTGCTGCTGCTCGGGGTGGTGCTGATGGTGGCGATGCAGCGCCGGAGCCCGGCGTTCTTCCGGGGCGAGGTGCTGACGAAGGAGACCCCGGCGCTGGTCGTCAGCGACTAGGTCTCTGTCCGGGCGATCGCGGCGATCCGGACGGGCGCGGTGACAGCGTGAGCCGCGGGCGGCCCGGCAAGCTGAGGGGATGAGACGTCGCAACCCCGAACCGGCAGAAGCAACTGCGTGGAACTATGCCGGGGCGGTCTACGGCTCGCTCCTCGCTGCCTCGGTCATCGCCACAGCGGGAACGCTGGGCTCCTTCCCCCGGCTCCAGCTCGTGGTCATGCTGCTCACCACCGGACTGGTCTTCTGGATCACGCACGTCTACGCCCGCCTCGTCGGCGACCGCCTCGCACATCAGCCACTGTCGTGGGAGACGATCCGCCACGAGGCACGCACGGAATGGCCGATCGCTCAGGCCGCGCTCCCGCCGGCCGCCGCCGTGGCAGTGAGCCCTTCCCTGGGGCTCGGACCCGGCGACACCGCGTGGCTGGGGCTCGGCGTCGCTCTCGCCGAGCAGGTCGCCTGGGCCACCGCGGGGGTGGTCAAAGCCGGTGCCCCTCGCCGCCTGGTCGCCGTCACCGGTACGGTCAACCTCCTTCTGGGGCTGGTCATCGTGGGCGCAAAGGCGGTAGTCCAGCACTGACCCGCGGTCGGGCCGTGTCCGCCGAGCGTCATGTCCGCCGAGCACAATGTCCGCTGAGCGCCATGTCCGTTTCCCGCCGGAAGCCGGCCGCCTCACGCGCCACGCTGAAGGCATGACATCGACCCTCTGGACCGCCCGCCCCATCGATCCCGCCGCTCTCAAGCAGCTCCGCGACACCGACGACGGGGGCCGCCCCTGCGTCCCGTACGCCGATACCGAAGGCGGCGAAGTCCTGCGCTGCTGTCTGCGGCCGAGCGGGATCGGGGAGCGGATCGCCCTCGTCTCGTACGCGCCACTGCGGAGATGGGCCGCCGAGACGCGGGTCGAGCCCGGGGCGTACGACGAGCAGGGGCCCGTCTTCATCCATGCCGAGGAGTGCGCGGGGCCGGGCGAGCAGGACGGGTACCCCTTCGCCCGCCCCGGGGCCCTGCGGGCTCTGCGGCGTTACGACGCCCGGGGCCGCATCGCGGGAGGCCGCCTCCTGGAGATTCCGGAGGCGGCCACGGAAGGGTTCGACGCGGCGTTGGCGGAAGCCTTCGCCGATCCCGAGGTGGTCCTGGTTCATGTCAGGGCCGTGGAGTACGGCTGCTTCCACTTCGAGGTGCGCCGGCCCTGAGGGAGTCGCGTTCCGTCATCCCTCAGCTTCCGAGGAAGACCGGGTTCGTGAACGCCACCAGCGGACCCGGCAGTCCCGGCACCACCGGCGCGCGCCGCACCTCGGCTCGCACATACGCCGCGTACGACGCCGTCGTGCCCCACTCCACCGTGCCCGTCCCCGACGCCGGCAACGCCGATGTGTGCAGCACGCCCTGGTCCGTCACGATGCGGGCCGAGCAGTTCGGCGCGCCGCTGACCTCCAGGCGTACCGTCACCGGGTCGTCGGCGTCGACGCGCAGCCGTTCGCCGATGCCCGCGTGCCGGCCGCGCCCGCCCGCAGCCGAGAAGGACAGTGACACCGCGGAGGACTCGGCGACGTACGAGTGTCCCGCCCGGATGCCGTCCAGGATCGCCTCACGGGACAGCTCGTCGGCCAGCACCACGGTCTGCGGCGTGCCGACGGGGTCCGGGTGGCGGTGCGCGTCGCTGTTGCCCATCGCCGGGGTCCAGGGCTTTCCGGAGCGTGCGGACGCGACCAGCGTGTTGTCCCAGGCCTGCAGCGAGACCTCGTCGTCGGGGGTGTACGCGCCGTTCCACACCTCCACCGCGTCCGCCTGGCCGAAGCCGAACTTCCAGTTGCAGCCGATGCAGGTGGCGTGCGGGTGGGCCGGGACGACCAGGCCGCCGGAGCGCCTGATCTCGCGGGCGTAGTGGCCGAAACGGTTGTCGCGGGCCCGGTAACGCCAGTCGACGAAAGTCCCGGGGTCGGTGCCGAGCGCGACGAGGTGGCCGTTGCGCGTCGTCACCTCCTCGCCGGTGAGGACGAGCAGGTCGTCGCCCCACTGTCCCTCCCACGCCCGGTGCGCCGCATGGGTGTTGTGCTCGGACGTGTTGATGAAGTCGAGGCCGGCGCCGCGTGCGAGCGCGGCGATCTCGGCGGGGGTGCGCTTGCCGTCCGAGTACCAGGAGTGCAGATGGCAGTCGCCGCGGTACCAGGCGCGGCCGCGGCCCTTGGCCCGCTCGGGGGGGTAGACCGGCTTGGGGGTCTTGCCGGGCGCGCCGTACCGGAGCGTGATGGTGACCTCGTACGCGAGACCCTGCGGCGCGACCGTGTACGGGCCCAGCGCGATGTACCAGGTACCGGCCCGCACCGGGCCCGGAATGTAGCCCGGCGTCGCGTCGTCCGCGCGGATGAAGAACTCGGTGCGCGCCCCGCCCGACCAGCCGCGGAAGCCGCGCCCGCCGAGCTCCGTGCCGCGCTCGTCGAAGATGCCGATGTCGAGGGCGTTGCCTTGCGTGCCGGCCGGGACGACGGGCCGCTCGTAGGTGTACGCGACGTGGATCTCGCGTACGCCTCGCGGGACTTCCACCGGCAGATACACGAAGTCGGGGGAGCCGGGCGGCAGCGTGCCGCGTACGACCTCGGTCTGCCCGTCGCTCTGGCCGGACTGCCCGTCGTTGTTCGGTGCGGCGTTCGCGAAGCTCACAGTGCCCAACGTAAGCGCAGCGGCCGCTCCCGTCACCAGCAGTCCGCGTCTGTCCATGGCGTGTTTCGCGTGTTCGTCGTTGCACATGCCGTCGGCTCCCAGGCTGAGGAGAGGGGCAGAAGTGGTGCACTCAAACCCTCGTATTGAGCCGTGAACTGCTGTTCAAGGGAAGGGGGGTGGCAGGGGGCGAGGCGATGGCGGGACAGTGCTGTGCGCCTGGCCTGCGGTGGGTGCGGGCTTGGCCTGGACTCGGCGTGCGCTTTTGGCCTGCACCCGGCGTGCACCGGGCGTGCGCCCTTCTTTGCCTGCACCGGCGTGCACGGGGCGGGTGCATTTGGCTGCACCCGGCGTGCACCACGCGGGTACTCTCGGCCCGCACCCGCCGTGCACTCGGCATCTGTCGCCGGACGGCGTACCTTGGGCCCGCCACCAGCGCCGACGACGACGGAGGAGCTCATGAGGATCTCGACGACGATCTTCCTCACGGACGAGACGATCACGCCCGTGCGGCTGGCGCGCGAGCTGGAGGAGCGCGGCTTCGGCGGGCTCTACCTGCCGGAACACACCCATATCCCGGTGGAGCGAACGACCCCGTACCCGGCGGGCGGCGAGCTGCCGCCCGAGTACGGCCGCACCCTCGACCCCTTCGTGGCCCTCGGCCAGGCCGCGGCGGTCACGTCGCGCCTCGGCCTCGGCACCGGCATCACGCTGGTCGCCCAGCACGACCCGATCGACCTGGCCAAGCAGATCGCGACCCTCGACCACCTGTCGGGCGGGCGGTTCACATTCGGCGTCGGCTTCGGCTGGAACAAGGAGGAGGCCGCGGACCACGGCGTGGAGTGGACGACGCGGCGAGAGCTGGGGCGGGACCGGATGGCGCTGATGCGGGCGCTGTGGGCGGCCGAACCGACCGCGTACAAGGGCGAGTTCGGGGCGGTGCGGGCGTCGTACGCGTACCCGAAGCCGGCGGGAGGCGCGCCGCGCACGCTGATCGGCGGGGCGGCCGGGCCGAAGCTCTTCTCGCACATCGCGGAGTACGCGGACGGCTGGCTCCCGATCGGCGGGCGTGGCCTGACGGAGTCGGTGCCGGTGCTGCGCGAGGTCTGGGAGAAGGCGGGCCGCGACCCGGGCGCCTTGCAGGTGGTCCCGTACGCGGTCCTGCCGTCGCCGGGGAAGCTGGCGCACTACGCGGAACTGGGCGTGGAGGAGGTCGTGCTGCAGCTGCCGCCGGCGGGGGAGGCGGAGGTCCTGGGCGTGCTGGACGAGTACGCGCAGTACGTGTGACCCCCGGCGGGCCCGGGCGCCTGCACGGTGGGCGCCCGGGAGGCGGCGGCGCTGCCGGCGGCGAGCAGGACGGCAGCGGGGAGCACGGCGGCGGCCAGCGCGGCGACGGCGATCAGGGGTGATGTCTTCATGCACCCGAGCCTGCCGACCAGGCCCGACAGGGTGCCGAAGACACGCACGGACCTCAGCCGGTCGGGTGCCGCCGGGCGTACAGGACGAAGGCGGACCAGGTGGCGGGGGTGACGGCGAGCTGGGGGCCTTCGATGACCTTGGAGTCTCGGACACGGACGGCGGCGGGTGTGGGGGCGACCTCCAGGCATGCGCCGCCCTCGCCACTGCTGTAGCTGGACTTGCGCCACGCGTAGGCGATCTCGACGCATGTGCCACCTTCGGCACCGCTGTAACTGCTCTTGAACCAGTGGAGTTGCTCAGTGCTCATCGTTCTCCCAGCAACTTCTCGATGAGGGCCAGTGACTCCCGGGGCGTGAGAGCCTGCGCTCGGATGATCCCATAGCGTTCGGTGAAGGTGCGGACTTCTTCCGGGTCGGTGATCAGTCGAGAGTGACCGTAGATCTCCGTGTACGCGACCTGCTGCCGCCCCTTGGGCGTCAGCAGGATGAACGCGCCGTCCAGGCTGGGGTGTTCCTCGCGATCTAGCGGCATCACCTGGAGTTCCACGGTCCGCAGCCGGCCGAAGCGCAGCAGCTGACGTAACTGGTTCTCATGGACGGCCTGTCCGCCGATCAGTCGCCGCAGCAGGGCCTCTTCCAGTACGTAACTGAAGATGGGCGCGGGCCAGCGCTCGAAGATCTGCTGGCGAGCGAGTCGGTCGACCACCCGCTTCTCGATGGTTGCCTCATCCAACAGAGGCCGTCGCTGGGTGAAGATCGCCCTTGCGTACTCCTCGGTCTGGAGCAATCCGGGCACGGCCTGGTTGCTGTAGTCGTGCAGAGCGACGGCCTCCGCCTCCGCCCGCGCATAGTCCCGGAACCAGTCCGGATGCCGCGTCCGCGCCTTTGCCTGTGCCTACCGTACGTCCTCCACCGCGGCCTTCAGCACACCCCCGGCCGTCAGCAACTCATCGGCCCGCTCCAGGAAATCGGGCTGCGGAGTCCGTACGCCCCGCTCCATCGAGGAGATCAGGTCCTCCCCGCAGTGGGCTGCAACGCCCAGCTCCCGCTGACTCAGCCCGGCGTTCTCCCGGAGCACCTTGATCTGCTTGCCGAGAGCGCTGAAGAGATGCGCCGTCCCGTCCACTTCAGCCGGTCGCTCGGGCCGTTCTTCCGTCATGCCGTACCGCCTTCTCCGGTCACGGCCGACGTTCCGTACAGCCCGCCGTCCGTACCCGTACAGTTACCCAGCGTCGCGATCTCCCTCCTGGTCAGGGTACGGCGAACCAGCCACGCTGAGTGACATGAAGGCCGAAATCAGTCTCCCCACCGCCGAGTTCACCCAGTGCTTCAGCGCCACGCGCCGAGGCGCCCGCCTCGCCCGGCACCTGGCCCTGCATCAGCTCGACGAGTGGGGCATCCCGTACGGCAGCGACCTCTCCGACTCGACCGCGGTGATCGTCGCCGAGCTCACGGCGAACGCGGTCACCCACGCCCGCGTCCAGGGTCGCGACTTCGAGCTGCGCCTCACGCTCGCCCCGACGACCCTCCGCATCGAGGTCTCGGACCCGCGCGGGGAGTGCGAACCGGAGCCGCGGCAGTCGGCGCCGGAGGCCGAGGACGGCCGCGGACTTCAGCTCGTCGAGGCGCTCGCCACCTCCTGGGGCACCAAGGGCCGAGTGATCGGCAAGACGGTCTGGGCGGAAGTGGCGGTGTCGTAAGGGTGCTGTGGGCACCGGCCGAGGGCGTTGGTACTGACTTCGGAATACATTCCGAATCGCGCGGCTCACGCGCCGGCTGCCGGACGAGGACGACGGCGAGGTGGTCGCTCCGTGACGCCGAAGCGTGGGGACAGTGTCGCCCCGCCCCCGGTCGGTGCGGAATGGCGCTTACGGTTCGTGACGAATGACGCCGCCAAGGAGTAGGGCGACGGCGTACGTCCCAGTGCCTGAGGACGGTGGCCGCCGGTTCCTCTATGCGCTCGGGAGCGCCGATGAGGTTCTCGAAGGAGGCGAGGCGGCGGTGGGCGTGAGGGTTCGGTTTTCGCGAACTGTCGCGCTTGCTCGCTGCGTGAGCGGCACGACCATTCGCGAAAACGCGGCCGCTGTTTCATACTCCGGCAGGCGTACGGGCATTTGGGTAATTAGGTCTGTTGCGAGACGGCCGGTACCGTGTCCGGCCAGATCCATGAGCCCGAGAATCTCCGGCGTTTTGGACCTGATGGCCAGGAAGAGGGTGACGGGGTCTGTCCCAGCGTGAGGAATAAGTGCCTTGCAGTCCTGCCCGAAGGCGACCTCGCGCTGAGTCAGGCCGA
Source organism: Streptomyces sp. NPDC002870 (assembly GCF_042888505.1). NCBI lineage: Bacteria > Bacillati > Actinomycetota > Actinomycetes > Kitasatosporales > Streptomycetaceae > Streptomyces > Streptomyces sp. NPDC002870. Next base: position 27,924 of record NZ_JBIAPW010000012.1, on the reverse strand, counting down.
TCCGGAATTCTGACGTCAGGCTCATCCCTCGTACCACGAAGATGACCGTGCCCTTCGGGGCCAGCCGGGTTCCGTTCTCAGCTCCGAGGGACGTGATTTTTCGATCAGATTCGTCCAGCCATGGTGACTTGAGGCTCGCGGCCGAAATCCAGGGGATGTCGCCGTCCCAGTAACACGGCTCGCTTGTTTTCGGCGTCCGGCCTTCTCCGGCGACACGTACTGCATAAGCCCTAGCAGAGTGTCGAAGCCCTGCGCCAGGTGGGGTCCGCGGGGGCAGCCATAGAGGAATCGTGACCGCCCCCGCGGTGTGATAGCACCGGCCGAGCGTGGACTTCGGATTGCGCTCGTTACCGTAGTCGGTGAACCGGCGCTGATCGTTCAGGTCCGGTCACTTCGAGCACACCGACCGGTAACCCATCAGCCTACCTTAATAGAGGTTATGGTGGCCCCGATTGACGTCCACCGGCCGTTCACACGCCATTCTGCGCCGCCGCCGCTCCACTGACTCCCAAGCACAGCGCTCTTGCCACGGTAGGTACGAGCCGACTTCACATTGAGGTTCGTGCGGTAGTGGCCGGTGCCGTAAACGCAGAGCCTCCCCCTGCTCGTATCGAGGACCAGGTTAGTCGACTTCGTTGCCGACTTGCACCACTTGCCGACCGCCGCGGCCTCTGCAGGGCTAGCCTGCAGCGTGAGCATGCTCCCCAGTGCGACTGCCGCGGCCACGCCGCCGAATGCCGTCCGCTTGACTGTCCGCTTCATCTTTACTCCTTCTGTACGCACACCCTGTGGTGCGCCGGTCCAATGTGGCTTTACGCGCCTACTAAGCTAGATCGTAGACCGCTGTTTACGCAAGGGCCTTAGCCTCATATATCCGAAGCTGATTGAACTGCTCAATCGAGAATTGAATTCTCGGCTCTGCCGCTCAAAAGAGCAATGAGCGCTGGAGTCGACGGAACGAATTTGGCTGTCGGCCTATCAATGAGGGTTGCTGTAGAGCCCTTCCCGTATGTGATGCCGCAGCGCGCCTCCGGGACGCAGCGCATCGGACGGGCGGTCGGCCTTATCGGGGTCTTCAAAGTTGAGCCGTGCGGAGGTGTCCACGGGCTCGGCGAGTGGTGAACAGCGTGTCCGTAGACGCTGACTGTCAGCGTTGCGGAATCTGAACGCGTTGCGGGCGACGAGCTTGATCACGCGGTTGATCCCTTCGCTCTTGGCGTTGCTGTGACCGGTGTCGATGAACGCGCCGATCTCGGGCCACCAGCGGTCGACGGTGGTGGCGAGCTGGCGGACTTCGGGGATGTCGAAGTCTGCGCACCAGGTGAGGAACTTCCAGCGGGCGTGGCCGACTTGGTGGCGGTCGGCACCGGTGCGGGCCAGGGCGAGGAGGGTGCGCAGGTTCTCCTTGGCGATCCAGGCCGTCAGCAGCGTCTGCCCGATCTCCCCCTCGCCCAGGAGCGTGTTCCACATGGCGGCGAACTGGTCGTCGGTGAGGTCCTCGCGGTTGCGCAGAAGCCGCCGTCTGGCCTTCCACTCCGGGTCGCTCGCCCGTCCGCGCCGACCCCGGGTCTCCGCGGTGGTGCGGCGCCTGACCATGGACAGCATGTTGTTGGCGAGCTGGACCACGTGGAAGTGGTCGACCACGACGGTGGCGTGCGGCAGGACGTTAAGACGTGATCGGCTGCCGTATCTCGGCGCGGATGTCGAGCGTGAGCTGCGCCAGTTCGGCCAAGTCGAAGTCCTCTGGCTTGGGCAAGCCGGGGAGCATCAGCTCGACGGACGCCTTGGTGTTGCCGTCGGCCCACACGCACATTGCGAACGGCGCGGGGGTGTCGGTGTCGGGGTAGGCGAGCACCTGGCATCCCACCTTCACCGGGGCACCCGCCGGGGTCATGTCCTTGGCCCGGACCAGGACTGCTGTGCCCTCGGCCGTGGCGGGGCCACTCAGCGTGCTGCCGCGTGCCTTGTCCGGGTCACGGATCTGTCCCCAACCACCCGTGATCGTAAGGGTTTTGCCATCGGCGGCTGTGTACTCGCCGTGTGCTCCGTGCGGATCGCGGAAGTTGCTGTCGGGGGATAGACGGAATGCCTCGTCCACCATCCAGCCCTCGCCTCCCACCCGCTGATATGCGCCGTTCACCAGGGTCTTCGGCTCGGTGAGCCGGTACTCGGAGCTCGGATTCTCGGAGCTCGGACCGATCGCGATCACCGCGAACACGAGACCGCCAAGCAGGACGACGCCCCCGGCGACGATCGCGAGGACCTTGCGGGTTCGGGTCCGACGCGGTGGCAGGGCCGGCTCGTCCAAGCGGGGCGGCTGTTGGGGCTGGGGCATGGCCATGACCGTCGAAGATACTGACACGCGGCCGATCCCGGCCGACAGTCACCCATCAGCAACTTCTGGGCCTGCGGAAATCGCTCGTCCTCACCCACCTCGCGCTGCAGATCACCGCCGCGACAGCAATCCTCGCCCAGGCGTGATGTGCCCGCAGCCTCCGCTCGTATGCTCGATCCATGACGGATCACCAGCCCGGACGACCTGGACGGCCCACCGAGAACGCCATGCGCCGTGCCCTCAAGCGGGCCAGGGACGGCGTCGCCCTCGACACCGCCGAGGCGGCCGTGCTGCTGCAGGCGCGTGGGGACGATCTGCTCGACCTCGCCGCGTCCGCCGCGCGCGTGCGGGATGCCGGGCTGGAGGCCGCGGGGCGGCCCGGGGTCATCACGTACTCGAAGAGCGTGTTCATTCCGCTGACCAAGCTCTGCCGCGACAAGTGCCACTACTGCACCTTCGCCACCGTCCCCGGCAAGCTGCGCCGCGCCGGGCACGGGGCGTTCATGTCGCCCGACGAGGTTCTCGACATCGCCCGCCGCGGGGCCGAACTGGGCTGCAAGGAAGCGCTCATCACCCTGGGCGACAAGCCCGAGGACCGCTGGCCCGAGGCGCGTGAGTGGCTGGAGGCCGAGGGCTACGACGACACCATCGCGTACGTACGGGCAATGGCGATCCGCATCCTGGAGGAGACCGGGCTGCTCCCGCATCTCAACCCGGGCGTCATGACCTGGACCGACTTCCAGCGGCTCAAGCCGGTCGCGCCGTCCATGGGCATGATGCTGGAGACCACGGCGACTCGGCTGTGGAGCGAGCCGGGCGGGCCGCACTACGGGTCTCCCGACAAGGAGCCGGCCGTGCGGCTGCGCGTGCTGGAGGACGCCGGGCGCAGTTCCGTGCCGTTCACCAGCGGGCTGCTGATCGGGATCGGCGAGACGTACGAGGAGCGGGCGGATTCGCTGTTCGCGCTGCGCCGCATCTCCCGTGCCTACCACGGCATTCAGGAACTGATCATGCAGAACTTCCGCGCCAAGCCGGACACGGCGATGCGCGGCATGCCGGACGCCGAGCTGGACGAGCTGGTCGCCACCGTCGCCGTCGCGCGGCACATCATGGGGCCGTCCGCCTGTCTGCAGGCGCCGCCGAACCTGGTGGCGGGCGAGTACGCGCGGCTCATCGGCGCCGGCATCGACGACTGGGGCGGCGTCTCGCCGCTCACGCCGGACCATGTCAATCCCGAGCGGCCCTGGCCCCAGATCGACGAGCTCGCCGGGCATTCCGCGGCCGCCGGCTTCGAGCTGCGCGAACGCCTCGCCGTCTACCCGGAGTTCGTGCAGCGTGGCGAGCCCTGGCTCGATCCGCGGCTGCTGCCGCACGTCCGCGCGCTCGCCGATCCTCAGACCGGGCTGGCGAACGCGGACGCCTCCGTCGAGGGCCGTCCCTGGCAGGAGCCGGACGAAGGTTTCACCGCCTCGGGCAGGACGGACCTTCACCACACCATCGACACCGAGGGCCGTACCTCCGACCGTCGTGACGATTTCGACGACGTGTACGGCGACTGGGACGCGCTGCGCGAGGCCGCCGTGCCCGGAATGGTGCCCTCTCGTATCGACACCGACGTGAAAGCCGCGCTCAAGCAGGCCGCCGACGATCCGGCCAAGCTGACGGACGACGAGGCCCTGGCCCTGCTGCACGCCGACGGCCCCGCCCTCGACGCGCTCACGCGGATCGCGGACGAGCTGCGCCGCGACACGGTCGGCGACGACGTCACGTACATCGTCACGCGCAACATCAACTTCACCAACGTCTGCTACACCGGCTGCCGTTTCTGCGCCTTCGCCCAGCGGCGTACGGACGCCGACGCCTACACCCTCTCCCTCGAACAGGTCGCCGACCGGGCCGCGCAGGCGTGGGACGTCGGCGCGGTCGAGGTGTGCATGCAGGGCGGCATCCACCCCGACCTGCCGGGCACGGCGTACTTCGACATCGCCCGCGCCGTGAAGGAGCGCGTGCCGGGCATGCATGTGCACGCCTTCTCGCCGATGGAGGTCGTCAACGGCGCGTCGCGGACCGGCCTTTCGATCCGTGAGTGGCTGACCGCCGCCAAGGAGGCGGGACTCGATTCCATCCCCGGGACCGCCGCCGAGATCCTGGACGACGAGGTCCGCTGGATCCTCACCAAGGGCAAGCTGCCCACCGCCACCTGGACCGAGGTCGTCAAGACCGCGCACGAACTGGGCATCCGTTCGTCCTCGACCATGATGTACGGACATGTGGACCAGCCCCGGCACTGGCTCGGCCACCTGCGCACGCTCGCCGGGATCCAGCAGGCCGCACTGGATTCCGGGCGGCAAGGCTTCACGGAGTTCGTGACGCTGCCCTTCATTCACACAAATGCGCCGGTGTATCTGGCGGGGATCGCGCGGCCGGGGCCGACCACGCGGGACAACCGCGCCGTCACCGCCATGGCCCGCCTTCTCCTCCACCCCCACATCACCAACATCCAGACCAGTTGGGTGAAGCTGGGCGCGGAGGGCGCGGCCGAGATGCTCCGCTCCGGGGCCAACGATCTCGGCGGCACGCTGATGGAGGAGACCATCTCCCGGATGGCGGGCTCCAGTTACGGCTCGTACCGCTCCGTTCAGGATCTGATCGCCATCGCGGAGGCGGCGGGCAGGCCGGCCCGGCCGCGTACGACTCTGTACGGCGAGGTCCCTGAGGAGCGCGTGCGCGCCGCCGCCGCGTCCGACGGACATCTGCCCGAGCTGCTGCCGCTGCTGCCAGACTGACCGCATGAGTGCCGGTGCCGCGAGACTGTCGATGCAGGAACTGATCAACATCCGCAGGCGCGCGGGATTCGTGGGAAGGCGCGATGAACTGGCCGTCTTCCGCGAGAACTTCGACGTGCCCCCGGAGGACCCGCGGCACCGCTTCATCTTCCATATCCACGGCAACGCGGGTGTCGGCAAGACCTCCCTCGTCCGCGAGCTGGTGCAGAGCGCGCGTCAGCGCCAGGCGCTCACCGCCGTGCTCGACGAGTCCGTGAACAGCGTGCCGGAGGCGATGGAGGCGATCAGCGCCCAGTTCGCCGAGCAGGGGCAGGTGCTCAAGGCCCTCGACCGGCAGCTGGCGACCTACCGCCAGCGCCGGTACGAGGCGGAGGCCCTCACCGCCAACGCGGCGGCGGACGGACAGCCGCAACCGCAGCCCTCCGCGGGCAGCATGGCCGCGGCCCAGGCCTCTCTGATCGGACTCGGCATGGTGCCGGGCGTCGGCGCGCTCGCCGGAGCCGTCGACCCGGCGCAGGTCGCCCGCGGAGCCGATCACGTAAGGGCCGTCCTCGCCACCCGTTTCGGCAAGCAGGAGGACGTACAGCTGGTCCTCAACCCCCTCCGGGCCCTCACTCCGGTCCTGGTCGCCGAGCTGAACCGGGTCGGGTCCGGGGTCCCCTGGATCACGCTCTTCTTCGACACGTACGAACGCACGGGGCCGTTCCTCGACGCCTGGCTGCGCGATCTGATCACCACCGGGCAGTACGGCTCGCTGCCCGCCCATGTCGTCGTCACCCTCTCCGGGCAGCGGCCGCTCGACCCCAACTGCTGGGCCGACTACGCCGACTTCGTCACCGACCTCCCGCTCGCGCCCTTCACCGAGCCGGAGGCCCGCCGGCTCCTCGCCGCAAAGGGCGTGGTGGACGAGGAGGTGGTACGGGACGTGCTCAGGCTCTCCGGCCGGCTGCCCGTCCTCGTCTCCACCCTCGCCGAGAACCCGGGCGCGGTGGACGACCCCAGCGCCACCGCCGTCGAACGCTTCCTGAAGTGGGAGCAGGACCCGGTCCGCCGAGCCGCCGCCCTCGACGGCGGTGCACCGCGCACGGGCGAGCGTCTATCTGCATCTCGACCGCCCGGAGGAAGCGCTGACAGCCCTCGGGGAGGCCGCCGGGGACGACCAGGACGCGAACCACCTCACCCTGCTCACCCGCGCTCACCGCAGGACGGGCCACTTCGCCCGGGCGAGGGAGGCGGCCGAGAGGCTGCTCGCGGTGGACGCCCGCCACGGCTCGCTGGAGCTGGCTCTCACCGTGAGCTGTACGGAAGGACTGGCGCAGGCCGGTGACTTGTGGCGAGCGGCGGAAGGCCACAGCGCCGAGGGGGCCGCGGGGGCAGCCGGGGCTGCGGCGGGCGACCGCACAGGCGAACTGCTGCTGCTCGCGTGCGCACGCGGGGACTGGCCCCGGGCCGACACCCTTCTCGCCGACCTGCTCGCCGGGAGCCCCACCTGGACCAGGGTGAAGGACGCGGCGGACGACCTGACCGAACTGCTCGCCTGCCCGGACGCGGCCCGACCCGAACTGACCCCGAGGCTGCACCGCCTGACCACGGCGCGGAACGCTGTCCTCAATCTCCCCCGGACGAAGTCTGGGGGAGATTGAGGACAAAACCGGCCACCCCGCCGCCCCCCTCACCCTCGCACCCCCGAACCCCCCATTCCCGTTCGATTACAGTGCTGCGCCAGGCATACGTTCGAAGTCCAGGGAGGGACGCGCGGTGAGCGCAGCAGCCACAGCCGTCTGGGGCCGGGCCGAGCAGCAGGACTTCCGCGCCCGCGTGCGCGGCGCCCTGCTCGGCGGCGCCATCGGCGACGCGCTCGGCGCCGGGGTCGCCGCCCTCACCGTGGACGAGATCCGCACCGCCCACGGCCCCGACGGCGTCGCCGACCTCGTGCCCGCCCACGGCCGCCGCGGCGCCGTCACCGCCGCCACCCAGCTGACCCTGTTCACCGTCGACGGGCTGATCCGCGCACAGGTCCGCCGGGACACCGGCGCCTGGCACCCGCCCACCGATGTGCACCGCGCCTATCTGAGATGGGCCGCCACCCAGCGCGACTGGGGCCCCGACGAGCGCCGCAAGGACAATGGCTGGCTCGCCCGCGAGGAATGGCTCTACACCCGCCGCGACCCCGCCAAGGCCTGCCTCATCGGGCTCGGCGACGAGACCATGGGCACCCTCGAAGCACCCAAGAACCCCGCCGCGCGCGACGCCGGCGCGCTGGTGCGCTCCGCGCCGTTCGGGCTGCTCGTCGGCTGGGAGCCGCAGCTGGTGTGCCAGCTGGCCGTGGAGTGCGCGGCGCAGACGCACGGCCACCCCACCGCGTATCTCTCGGCCGGCGCGCTCGCCGTCATCGTGCACGGTCTGGCCCGCGGCGAGACCCTCGACGGCTCGGTGCAGCGCGCCCTCGCCCAGCTGGCCGCGCGCCCCGGCCACCAGCCCGTCACGGACGCCCTCAAGCATGCGCTCGGCGCCGTACGCCAGGGCATTCCGAGCCCCGCCAGGATCGCCTCGCTCGGCGAGGGCCACAACGCCGAGGACGCCCTTGCCATCGCCGTCTACTCCGCTCTCGTCGGCGAGGACATCCGGCACGGCCTGCGTCTCGCCGTCAACCACGACGGCCCCTCTCAGACCACCGGCGCCGTCACCGGCTCGCTGCTGGGCGCCCTGCACGGCGAGACCGCGCTGCCGCCCGCCTGGCTCTGCGAGCTGGAGGGCCGCCCCACGATCCTCGAGCTCGCCGACGACTTCGCGATGGAGATGACCCAGGGCCCGGCCCTGCACGGCCCCACGGTCACCGCGCCCGGCTGGCTGTCGCGCTACCCGCGCAGCTGATGCACGTACGAGGGCGTACGAGGCGTACGAGGGCCCGGCTCCCCTCCTCGAGAACCGGGCCTTCGTACGCGGCGAAGAGCGGGCGTCAGCCGTCCGCGCCCTCGCGGCCGAGCACCTTCGCTTCCGCGGGTTCCGCCGGCGCCGGCACCGCGCCGGCGGCGAACGCCGAGCCCGGGCCGTCGTCCGAGTTGATCCGGGCGATGAGGTCGTCGCGCTCGGGAGTGTCCTCAGGCTTGATGATGCCGATCAGGATGTAGAGGACGAGCGAGACCGCCAGCGGGATGGAGACCTGGTACTGCAGCGGCACGCCGCCGTCGACGCTCCAGCTGATCGGGTAGTTGACCAGCCAGAAGGTGACCAGGCCGAGCCCCCAGCTGACCAGCGCCGCCGTCGGTCCGCTCCTGCGGAACCAGGGCAGCATGCCCAGCATCAGCGGAATCGCGATCGGGCCCATGAGCCCCGCCACCCACTTGATGACGACCGTGATGATGTCACCGAAGAAGTCCGAGTTGACCTGGGTCGCGATGGCCATCGAGAGACCGAGGAAGAGCAGCGTGGCCCAGCGGGCGGCCAGCAGCCCCGCGCGGGTGTCCCACTCGCGGGCCTTGTGGGACACGGCGGGCATGATGTCGCGGGTGACGACCGCCGCGATCGCGTTCGCGTCGGAGGAGCACATGGCCATCGTGTGGGAGAAGAAGCCCACGATGACCAGGCCCAGCAGACCGTGCGGCAGCAGCTGTTCGGCCATCAGCGCGTACGAGTCGGCCGGCACTTTCGTGTCGATGATCAGCGGTGCCACCCACATCGGGAAGAACAGCACCAGCGGCCAGACGAGCCAGAGCACGGCGGACAGCCGGGCGGACCGCTCCGCCGACTTCGCGGAGTCGGTGGCCATGTAGCGCTGCGCCTGGTTCCACATGCCGCCGTTGTACTCGAAGGTCTTGATGAAGAGGTAGGCGATCAGGAAGACCATCATGTACGGGCCGGCCAGCGGCTCCGCGTGGCCCTTGAGCTCAGGCTCGTCCCAGACGTTCCACAGGGAGCTGAAGCCGCCGAGTTCGGCCATGACCGCGACGAGCATCGCGATGCCGGCGATGAACTGGATGATGAACTGGCCGAGTTCGGTGAGGGCGTCGGCCCACAGACCGCCGACGGTGCAGTACACGGCGGTGACCGCGCCGGTGATCAGGATGCCCGTGTTGAGGGAGACGCCGGTGAAGACGGAGAGCAGTGTGGCGATGGCGGCCCACTTGGCGCCGACGTCGACGATCTTCAGCAGTACGCCGGACCAGGCGAGCGCCTGCTGGGTGGGCAGGTCGTAGCGGTTCTTGAGGTATTCGAGCGGCGAGGCCACATGCAGCTTCGAGCGCACGCGGTTGAGCCGGGGCGCGAACACCCGCGAGCCGATGGCGATGCCGATCGCGATGGGGAATGACCAGGTGACGTACGAGGTGACGCCGTAGGTGTACGCGATGGCCGCGTAGCCGGTGAACATCACCGCGCTGTAGCCGGACATGTGGTGCGAGATGCCCGACAGCCACCACGGCATCTTGCCGCCGGCGGTGAAGAAGTCGCTGACGTTGTCGACGCGCTTGTGCGACCAGAGTCCGATCGCGACCATCACACCGAAGTATCCGATGAGCACGGTCCAGTCGAGACTGTTCATGTGCCCCCTCCTGGGGTCCGCCTTGTGAACGTCAAAGCTCTTCGTCAGTACGTCCGATCAGCGGCGCCCCCGTGCGGGAGCGGGGACTTCGGGGATTGAACCGCCTGTCCGGGCGGTGGGTCAAGGGGAAACGTGGTCAGGGATGTGAACGCAGGTCAGAAAGCAGAACGATTTTGCTTGGTCTTGACCTTCCTGGGCGTTGTCGTGAACGTGACGGCGGCCACACGATGAGCAGGCACTTCGTCAGGCTCCGCAGATACGACAAGACCGCACGGGATGCGGGTCCCGTGCGGCCGAGAAAAGGAGGGGCCTACCGCATCAGTTCACCGGCGTTGACCAGTAGCGACTGACCCGTGATCGCCCGGGCCCGGTCGGAGGCGAGGAAGGCCGCGGCCTCCGCGACATCTCCGTCCGTGGCCAGCTCGGGCAGCGCCATCCGCTCGGTGAGCCGCCCCAGCACCTCGTTCTCCGGTACGCCCTCGCTGTGCGCGGTGAACTGGACGTACGCCTGGACGGGCGGCCCCCACATCCAGCCCGGCAGCACGGTGTTCACCCGGATCCGGTCCGGGCCCAGCTCGCGCGCCAGCGAGTACATCGCCGACGTCAGCGCGCCCTTGGACGCCGCGTACGCCGCCTGCCACACCTGTGAGGGCGCCGCCACCGCCGACTGCGTACCGATGATGACGACCGAGCCTCCCCGCACCTTCAGCGCCGGCAGGCAGGCCCGGGTCATCCGCAGCGTTCCCAGCAGGTTCACATCGATGACCCCCTGCCAGGTCACGAAGTCCGCGTCCGCCAGGCCGCCGAAATAGCTGTCCCAGGCGGCGACATGGACGACCGCGTCGATCCGCCCGAACCGCTCGAGCGCGAGCGCGGCCAGCGCCTCGCACTGTGCCTCGTCGGTGATGTCCGTCGCCCGGTACGCACTGCGCGAGCCGTCGGGGTCGATCTCTCCGGCCGACTTGGCGAGATTCCCCTCGGTGCGCGCGCCGAGGACCGCGTTGCCCCCGTCCCGTACGACGGTGGCGGCGATTTGATGGCCGAGTCCGGCCCCGACGCCGGAGACGATCACGGTCTTCCCGTTGAGCAGCATCCGAGGCCTCCCGGCTATGGCGGTTCGTCTGACGGGGCGTCAGAGTAGGTCCCTGCGCCGACGGAAGGAAGGGGAGCGGACATCGTGAGCGAGGACACGCGCAACGGGGACACGCGCAGCGAGGTGTACGGGGAGCTGGCGGGCGTCGGGCCGTACGGGGTGCGCCCCGGCCACGCCCTGATCACCATGGTCGAACCGCACCCCGGCCATGAGTACGCGTACAACCGCTGGTACGAGGACGACCACTACTACGCGGGCGCGATGGCGATGCCCTGGATGTACGCGGGCCGGCGCTGGGTCGCCACCAGAGACCTCCAACTGCTTCGCTACCCCGAGAAGTCGGCGGTGGCCCAGCCCGTCACCACGGGCTGCTACATCTCCACGTACTGGATCACCGAGGGCCGCTACGGCGACCACATGAAGTGGACCGTCGGCATCAACAAGCGGCTGAACCGCGACGGCCGCGTCCACCAGGACCGTACGCATGTCTTCACGGCCTTCCAGGACCATGAGGCGACCGTCTACCGGGACGGCGCGGCCGGCCCGCGCGACTACCACGCGCTGGACCATCCGTACGCGGGCCTGGTGGTGGAGGTGATCGACGCCGACGGGCCCGAGCAGCGGGCCGAGCTGCTGGAGTGGCTGCGTACGAAGCATCTGCCGAAGCGGCTGGCCGGCTCCTGCGCGGCGATGGTGACGGTCTTCCGGCCGACTCCGCTGCCGGGCGACCGGATGACCTATGTGAAGCAGGTGGAGGGCGTCGACACCCGGCTGACGCTGCTGTGGTTCCTCGAGGCGGACCCTAGGGAGATTTGGGACTCTGCGTTCGCTGGTCTCGACGCAGCGGTCGTCGAATCGGGGCTCGGGCGGGTGGAGCTGGTTGCTCCCTTCATCCCCACGGTTCCCGGCACCGACCGCTACGTCGATCAACTGCGCTGAGCCGGAGCGCAAGGCGGCAGCGCGAGACGGAAGCGGGTGGGGATGGCCGTCGGTGCATGGCCGAGCCCCCTCGGCCGGGACGGCGGACCAGACGAGAGGGCTCTGTCAGTTGGTGCTCTTGGTGCTCTTGGCGCTCTGTGCCGCGTCGGTTCGCGGTGTTACTCGGCGTGCTCCTCGGTGTCGTGCTCAGCCGAGGTCGAACGCGCTGTGCCCCACTTCGTTCACGAACGCGCTCCACGACTCGGGGACGAAGGTGATCGACGGGCCCGCGGGGACTTTGGAGTCCCGGACGGCAATGGCCCGAACGACGGGGGACTTGACCTCTACGCATGCGCCGTTTCCCGTGGAGTACGAGGACTTCGTCCAGGTATCCGTGGCGCCCTGAATGATTGCCATGTTCGCTCCGCTTCGGCAAGTGGTGTGATTTGCGCCAACGTTCTTGTTGGCGTGATCGACGCTACTCGCCGCGATGGATGCGCGAGGCAGCCGTTCACTCGACCGGATGGCATATTCCATGCGCCTCTTCCGCCGCGCCGTGGCGGGGGTGTACCGTGCGACCCCCCTCGCCGCAGAGACCTTTCAGCGGACGAACCGGCCGACGTGTCACCGGCCGTGTCAGCGCGCGTAGTCCTTGGCGATGTCCGCGATGAACTGCCTGGTGTGCTCCACGTTCAGGGCCTGGGCGCGCAGATGCTCGTACATGACGCTGTACTTCTGCACATCGTTGGCCTTCTCCAGGTACAGGTCGCTCGTCACGCCCTCGATGTAGACGACGCTCGAGTCGGAAGTGTCCGGGAACTCCAGGATCGCGTACTGGCCGTTGATGCCCGGGTGGGCGCCCATCTCGAAGGGCAGCACCTGCACCGTGACATGCGGCAGCTGGGACAGCTCCACCAGATGCTCCAACTGCTCGCGCATCAGCTGCTTGTCACCGACGAGACGGCGCAGCGCGGCCTCGTCGATCACCACCCACAGCCGCAGCGGGTGCTCGGCGTCCTTGATCCGCTCCTGGCGGCGCACGCGGACACTGACCCGCTTCTCCACGTCGGTGGCGCCGCTCTCGGGCAGCGCGCCGGCGATCAGCGCCTCGGCGTACTGCCGGGTCTGCAACAGGCCTGGGACGACCTGGGGTTCGTACACCCGCAGGCTGGCCGCGTCGGTCTCCAGGCCGATGTAGACGCTGTACGGGATGTCTCCGAAGGCGTGCCACCAGCCCTGCTGGCGGGAGTCCTTGGCCATCTGCATCAGCGAATCGACTATCCGGTGGTCCTCGACCTCGTACACCCCGCAGAGGTCGCGGACGTCGCGCTGGCTGATCGAGCGGCGGCCGTTCTCGAGGCGGCTGATCTTCGACTGGGAGACGAGAAGGCGCTCCGCCACCTCTTCTGCCGTCATGCCCTTGAGTTCGCGGAGCCGGCGCAGCTCCTGGCCCAATCGGCGTCGCCTGACGGTGGGGTTGACGTTGGACGCCACGGAAACTGCACCTCCGGCTGCGTAGCTGAGCGTATCTATTGCTCAGCAGATTGCCACCAATGGTCGTGGCTGCGCTGCCAAATGGCCACACAGGATGCATGCGCGAACGCGCGGGGCAGCGCTGCGGCTGCCCCGCGCGTCCTGCGCGGCTCCCGAACCGGGTCATGGGGACGTCGGTGCGGCGGATCGTGTTCGGTTGTTCCTGGAACGCGTGGTGCGCTTGGCGCCGTTGGTGCCGTTCGAGCTGCTGCGTCAGTGCGCGGCGACGCGGGCCATGCTTCCGCGGCGTGGTTGCATCGACATGGCCGCCGTCGGCTGCCGGCTGCCGGCCTGTGCGGTGGGATTACGGCGTGGCTGAGCGGCCACACCGTTCTGAACGTCCATCACGGCGTGCGCCACGAGTCCGCCCATCGGGTCGTGCCTGATGAGATCCCGCAGACGGGACCTCGAGGAACGTCCTTCATTCCCGGGGTAGAGGTGCTTGCCGAGTCCGACCGCGTGGGCCAGCGCGGCGAGCGCCGCGGTCCGCGGGTCCGGCGGTACGCCGGTGCGGATCGCACTGTCCAGCCGGGCCCTGATGTCCCGGCTGATCGCCGTCTCCGTCGCCTGGTAGCGAGTCGTCGGCAGCACTCCGCACATCTGGCCCGCCACGGCATGCACCATGCCGCACCGCTCCAGATGCGAGAGGTAAATCTGGCGCAACCCCAGTCGGGGCCCGCCAATCCAATGGACCGCCCGAACCGGGCTGCCGCGTCTGCGCAGCAGTTCCAGCGCGGAGTCCAAAGTCGGATCTCCGGTCGGCCGTGGCATCACCACGGCGATACGATCCCCGTCTGGGGCTATCCGTCCTGCCAGAGCCAGCTCTACTAGCTGGGCTCCGGCCAGGCCGAGGTCGAGCGACTGCGGCTGCGCTGTGGTACCCGTGGTCGGGTCCAGAGCGAGCAGCAGAAGCTCCTCCGGAATTGTTCTGCGGCTCCTGCCCATCCATGCCTCCCCGCGTGGATGAATGACAGGGTGACCCCTCTCACATTGGTCTGTCGAGAGCGCCTGGGTGGTTTCTGTGGGAACCGGTAGGTATGTCGTTCTCGTCTATGCGCAGGGGCCGTGTTCTCACACAGGACACTGGTAGATGGTTCGGACAACACGGGCTGTCGTCTTGACGGCGCCCGTGCGACGTGAATATTGCGCTACACGCACAACGCGGGACGCAAGACGCGGGACGCAAGACGTATGACTCATGAAGGAGGCACGGTGGCGGGCGAGTCCCCCGACAAGTCGGAGCAGCGGAAGTCGTCGGGGGAGACGGCTCCGGGTGAACGCGACCCGCGTCTCACCGTGTTCCGCCAGGCATCGCCGGGGGCGAAGGCCCCCGCGGTTGACCAGCCGACGGCTGTCTTCAAGTTGCCACCGTCCGAACGGAGCGGCGGACCGGGCGCGGACCAGGATGCCGGGCCGGACTCGCGGTCCGGCGCGGAGCCGGGCACGGAGTCGGGATCGGTGGAGAACGACACGAGGCTGCGCGCGGCGGTGGCCGCGTGGGTGGCGAGCGCGGACGGGGATGCGGACGCCGACGCGTCTGACGCCGTGCAGCAGGACGGCGACGGGCGTGTGGACGCGTCTGCGGGCGCCGGCGACGCGGATGCGGGCGAGGGGTCGGAGTCGCAGGCGGAGGCCGTGGACGGGGACGCTCCGGTCGTGGTGGACGCCTCTGGCGACGACGGCGGGACTGAGGATGCGTCTGACGCCGTACGGCGGGACGCGTCTACGGACGCCGACGACGCCGACGAGGACCTTCCGGTCGCGGTGGACGCCTCCGGGGACGACGGTGCGGATGCGTCTGACGCCGTGCAGCAGGACGGCGACGGGCGTGAGGACGCGTCTGCGGGCGCCGGCGACGCGGATGCGGGCGAGGGGTCGGAGTCGCAGGCGGAGGCCGTGGACGCTCCGGTCGTGGTTGACGCCTCTGGCGACGACGGCGGGACTGAGGATGCGTCTGACGCCGTACGGCGGGACGCCCCTGTGGTCGCCGACGACGCCGACGAGGACGTTCCGGTCGTCGAGGATGCCTCCGGTGACGACGGTGGCGCTGAGGATCCGTCTGACGCCGTAAGGCGGGACGCGTCTGCGGGTGAGCAGGCGGAGTCGCAGGCCGAGGCCGCGGACGGAGACGCTCCGGTCGCCGAGGAGGCTCCGGTCACGCCGACTGGCGAGACCAGTGCTGCCACCGAGGACGCCGCTGACGACGCGACCGCCGGAGCGAAGGACGACGCAGCGCCGTCCGCCAAGGACAAGGCCGCCGACGCAGAGGAAGCCCCCGGCAACGGGACCCCCGACGACGCGACCGCCGGAGCGAAGGACGACGCAGCGCCGTCCGCCAAGGACAAGGCCGCCGACGCGGAGGAAGCCCCCGGCGACGAGGCCCCCGACGACGCGACCGCCGCGCCGAGCGCCGACGCGTCGACCGACCCCGCGCCGAGCGCCGACGCGCCGCAGAGCAAGGCCGCCGGTTCGGCGGCATCCGCCGCGGCGAAGGGTGAGGACGCCAAGCCGGGCGCGTCCCCCGACACCGAGACCAAGGCCGCGCCCGCCGCGTCCGGATCTGCGGAAGCAAAGCCGTCCAAGCCCGCTGTCGATCAGCCCACCGCCATCTTCAAGGCTCCCCGGCGGCCCGCCGTCGACCAGCCCACCACCGCGCTCAAGGTGCCCCCGGCGCCGCGGCCCGAGTCGCCCGCCGAGCGGACCAGCACCTTCGTGCCGCTGCGAGCCGAAACCGCAAGCGCCCCCGCCCCCGCTCCCGCCAAGCCGGAGGCATCCGCTCCGCCCGCCTCGCTGACCGAGGCCGAGCGGACCAAGCAGCAGCCCATGCCGCCGCTGCCGCCGCTCGACCTCCTCGCCGAGCTGACGAACACCCCGCCCCCGCCCCAGACTCCCGTCCGCACCGTCGTGCGGCGGATCAAGATCTGGACTCCACTCGTCGTGCTGCTGCTGATCATCTTTGCGATCGTGCAGGCTTTCCGTCCCCTTCCCGCTCCCGAGCTCGCCCTCTCCACCGAACCCGCCTTCACCTTCAAGGGCGGGCCGCTCGCCCTGCCTTGGCCCGACGAGGGCCAGGGGGCCGTCGAGGTCGAGGGCGTCGGCAGCATCGGGACGTACGGCGCGCAGAAGCCCGCCCCGATCGCGAGCGTCGCGAAGACGATGACGGCGTACGTGATCCTCAAGAACCACCCCATCAAGGGCAAGGAAGTCGGCCCGAAGATCACCGTCGACCAGCAGGCCGAGGACGAGTCGAAGCTCGGCGACGAGTCGACCGCGCAGATCTCCAAGGGGCAGCAGTTCACCGAGCGGCAGATGCTGCAGCTGCTGATGATCCCGTCCGGCAACAACGCCGCGCGCCTCCTGGCCCGCTGGGACGCCAAGTCCGAGGCCGAGTTCGTCAAGAAGATGAACGACGCCGCCAAGGAACTCGGCATGACCAACAGCACCTACACCGACCCCAGCGGCCTGAAGGCCACCACCGTCTCCTCCCCGCAGGACCAGCTCAAGCTGGCCAAGGCGGTCATGCAGTACGACGTGTTCCGGGAAATCGTCAACACGACCATCACCACGATCCCCGGCATCGACGGGCAGATCAGGAACAACAACGACAGGGCCCTGCTGAAGGAGGGCGTGGGCGGCATCAAGACCGGTTCGTCCACCCCGGCCGGCGGCAACCTGCTCTGGTCCGCCAACGCCCTGGTCGACGGCGAGGTGCGCCGCATCGTCGGCATCACGATGGGCGTCCAGAAGGCCGCCATCCTCAACGACAAGCTGGAGCTGGCGATCACCCACAGCATCGAGGTGATCGAGGCTGCCCAGGAAGGCGTGACCTCCGCGGCCGTCATCAAGAAGGGCGATGTCGTCGGATACGTCGACGACGGCCTCGGCGGCCGGACCCCCGTAGTCGCCACCAAGGAGCTCAAGGCGGTCGGCTGGGCGGGTCTGAAGGTCGAGATCGAGCTCGCCGACGGAGGCAAGGCGGTCCCGCACTCGGCCAAGGCGGGCACCGTCGTCGGCCAGGTGTCCGTCGGCTCCGGCACCGGCAGGGTCAGCGCACCGGTCGCGCTCCAGCTTGACCTGGCGGAACCTGGATTGGGCGCCAAGCTCACCCGCATCGGTTAGCACCAGACCGCGACGCGGGCGTCCCGGGGCCCCGGGACGCCCGCGTGTTAGCGTCCCGGGGCAACTTCGGGGCGCCGGGACAGCGTCCTTGTACATGGAACGTCAGCACGGAACGTCAGCAAACGTCAGCACGAAGCACGTCGGAGGTTGGCAGGCCGGGGGAGAACGGCACAGCCGGGGAGGACGGGGAGAGCCGCAGTGACCACCGTTGAGCCGAAACAGGCGGACGGCAGCAGCAGCCCCGACGCGGGGCCGCGAATACGTTTTCCCCTGCGCGGCAACGCGGACCCCCGCCCCCTCGATGACCTCCGCGACCGGCTGAGCCGCCACCCCGTACTCCTCGCGACCGCACTCGCCGCGCTCACGCACCTGATCTGGTTCTTCTTCCTCGCGAACAGCGGCGGCGACATCGCGGCCCAGGATGCCTGGGCCGAGTTCGTCGGCCGCCATCCCGACTCCGCGTACAACCTCGCCTGGTACGGCGGGATGCATCCGGTCTCGTACAGCGTCGTCTCGCCGTATCTGATGTCCCTGCTCGGCGTCCGCTCGACGATGATGGTCGCCGGTACGGTCTCCGCCGCCCTGACCGCACTGATCCTGGTCCGCGTCCGTGCCGTCCGCAATCCCGTGGCCTGCTCGCTGGCCGGGGTCTTCGCCTTCCTCTGCAACGCGCTGTCCGGCCGGGTGACCTTCGGCCTCGGCATGATGTTCGCGCTCGGCGCGGTGGCCGCCGTCTTCTGCTGGCCGCACCGGTGGAGAATGAACCGCTGGGCCAAAGCGGGGGTGGCGGCCCCGCTCGCCGGCCTCGCCACCGCGTCGAGCCCGGTCGCCGGGCTGTTCCTCGGCGTCGTCGCGGCGGCGCTGTTCCTGAACCGCCGCCGGCCCGCCGCGTACGCCCTCGGTGTCGCCCCGGTCGTGGTCGTGGCGCTCTCGGCCTGGCTGTTCCCCTTCTCCGGTACGCAGCCGATGTCGCTCTGGTCGACCTCGTTGCCGTTCCTCTACGGGGCCTTTGTCCTTGTTCTCATACCGAAGGACTGGCGCACGGTCCGCGCCGCCGCAGCGGTCTACACCGTCGGCACGCTGCTGACCTGGGCGTTCGATTCCCAGATCGGTTCGAACGTGTCCCGGCTCCCGATGCTCTTCGCGGGCGTGGTGCTGCTGGCGGCGCTGCCGTACACCGTGCCGCGCTCCCGCAAGTGGTACGCGCTCGTCATCACCTTCCTCGGGCTGAACTTCTGGATCGGCTACAAGGCCGTGGACGACATGGTGCGTACGGCCCCGACCGCGTCCTGGAACCGTGAGCTCGCACCGCTGGTCAACCGGCTCCAGCAGGTCCGCGCCGAGCGGGGGCGGGTCGAGGTGGTTCCCGCAAGCAGCCACCGCGAGGCGTCGGCTCTCGCTCCGTACGTCAATCTCGCCCGCGGCTGGAACCGGCAGGCGGACATGAAGCGCAACCCCCTCTTCTACGACGACGACAACACGCTGACCTCGGCCGGCTACCGGGCCTGGCTGGACCGGTGGGCGGTCCACTATGTGGTGCTGCCGAAGGGCTCGCCCGACTCCAGCGGGGCGAAGCAGGAGGCGGAGCTGGTGCGTGAGGGGCAGCCGTATCTGACGCGGATCTGGAGCGACGCGAACTGGCAGCTGTTCGCGGTGAAGGACCCGATGCCGCTGGCCGACCCGCCGGCCACGGTGGACCAAGCGGGCGCGGGCGAGCTCACGATCCAGGTGAAGACGGCGGGCCGGGTGCTGATCCGGGTCCCGTATTCGCCATGGCTGAGCATCGTCGACGAGCAGGGTCAGAAGGTGAAGGGGCCCGAGGAGACGGAGGAGTCGAAGGCGCGCGAGGAGGGGCAGAAGACCTTCGACAACCGCAACGGCTGCCTGCTGAAGGCGGAGGAGGACACGGAGGGCGACGAGTGGACCGAACTGCTCGCGCCCGCCCCGGGTGTCTACCGGCTGGCGGCCCCCTACCAACTGCCGCGCGGGACGCCCTGCCCCGACGAACTCCGCTGACCCGGCACGGTCGCTGGCCCCATTACCGGCGTTAACACCTATCTCCGCCTGCCGCGCTGATGCATAGTGGACTCCCTTGGCATACCGCGTGGTTGGCCTACTGGTTCAGGTGTGACATGGCATGCGAACGATGCGGTGGCAACGGCAGGGGCGCGCTGCCAGGTCTGAGTTGTCCGGAGTGCGGTATGGGCGGTGTGGGCGGTAGGGATGACCGGGGCGGTCGGGCCGCGGGCGGGGCGTGGGTTGCACGCGAGACGCTGGCGGGTCGCTTCTCCCTCCTCTCCCGTACCGGAAAGATCCTGCTGACCGGGGCAGTTGTGCTGACCACGCTCGCCCTGGTCGTCTCGGCGATCACGCTGTACGAGGACGACTCGGCCGCGACCGGGACAGCCGACGACGCCGACTTCGCCCCCGGCGACCTCGGTGGCGCCCCGCAGCGCATCCAGCCCACGGCACTGCCCGGCACCTCCCCGTCTCCCTCGCCGTCCGCCTCCCGCTCCCCCCTGCCGACCCCGACCCGGATCGGCCCGCGCGAGCCGAAGCCTCCGCAGAATGCCAACGGCCCCTCGTACAGCGCCTGGGCGGGCCCCGGCTGCACCGGCGGCGGCCGCTACAGCGAGCGGGGTCGCTACAGCGACGGGGACGACGGCTGGTACACGGTGAAAGAGGGCGGCCACAAGGGCGACGGCTGCGACGGCTCCTTCACCGCGATCCCCATCTCGGGCAGCTCGACCAAGGACAGCGGTGGCTCTGCGACCTGGTCCTGGTACGTGGGCAGCGGCTACACGACCTGCTCGGTGTCCGTCGTCATCCCCGAAAGCGATCGCGACCGCGATGTGGCGGGCAGGCCGACGACGTACAACGTGCTGGCCGATCCCGACAACGGGGACAGCGCGATCAAGTCCTTCGAGATCGACCAGACATCGCTGCGCGGCAGCGGCCTGGTCGTCGAGAAGGTCCCGGTCCGCGACCAGCAGCTGGCGGTGCGGCTGGTGGACCGCGGCGAGGACTGGGGCAGCGGCGAACGCGACGGGGCGCACCACGCGGCGGCCCAGATGAAGGCGGACTGCCGCGCCTGAGGGGCGAGTCGGCGCGGCTCAGGGTCTGGGCCTCGGCGCGGCTCAGGTCCTGGCCTCGGCGCCCGGCTCAGGGCCGGACCTCGGCGCCGGGCACACACCCTGGCCCGTGACGAGGAGCAGCCGCAGAAGTCAGCTGCCCGACAGCTTCTCCTGCAGCCAGTCGAAGACGACCTCGCAGTGCTGCTGCGGGGCCATCGGGGAGCAGTGCAGCTGCGCGCCGGTGGCCGTGGTGAGCTTCACGTAGTCCTTGGGAGCCGTCAGTTTGTCGAACATCTGGCGCGGCTGACCGGGATAGAACTGCTCGTAGTCGTAGTCGAGGACCAGCGTGGGCATCTTGATGCGGCCCACGACCTTCGTGATGTCCAGCGACTCGATGAGTTTGGCGGGGGTGTAGAAGTCGCTGAACATCTTGCCCTCGCGGGCGTCGAGCATCGCCGGCACGGAGAAGGGTTCGATGCGCTTCTTCATCGTCGCGGCCGCGGCCGGAGGCAGCTCGGGGACGACCTCCTTGTTCCAGATGTTGTTGGTCTCCTCCTTGTCCGGGGTGAGGATCTCCCGGATCTCCGGAGGAAAGCCCAGCCAGGGCGCGAGCGCGCCGGGCATCGCCACCAGAGCGGCGATCCTGTTCTCGAAGGCCGCGGCCCGGGGAGCCAGGTTCCCGGCCATACTCAGCCCGGTCAGGGCGATCTTGCGGGTGTCCACGTCCGAGCGGGCGGCCAGCCAGTCGACGAGCGGCGTGACGACGGTCTCCCAGCGTGGTGTGAAGACCACTTGGTTCACGTAGAGCAGCTGCCCCTGGCCGGGCCCGTCGTACACGAGGGCGTTCCAGCCGCGTTCCAGAGCGGCCGCGACGCCGTAGGTCCACATGTCGACGTTCGGTCCGTCGCTGCCGTTCGTGAGGATCACGGTGGGTCGCCGCTCGCCCGAGTCGTCCGGCCGGAAGAACCACACCGGAAGAGGGGTCTTCCCGTACGGGATGTCCGCCGTCGTCGGTGCCGGATCGCACAGCTCGCAGAATTTGTCCCAGGCGCCGCGCCCGGCCTTGTACAGCTGCTCCTCGCGGCCGGGGTCGTCGGAGCCGAGGACGAAGAACAGTGCCTGGCCGTAGTACTGGGCGGCCCGCAGCGCGCGGAAGCGTGTGGTCTGTGTCCCGGGCTTGCTGCCCTGGGGCGCCTCCATCAGCTGATCGCCGAGTTTCCCGAAGGTCTCGGCGTACGTCTGCGCGGAGACGCCGGCCTTGTTGATCGCGTTCACGGCGGTGAGCACCTCGCCCACCTCACCGGCGCCGTAGCCGGACGCACCGAGCGCGAGGAGCCCGCCGAAGTTGAACTCCGGGTCCTTGAAGAGCGTCATCACCCCGGGCGTGGGACCGCTCGCCCGGGCGGAGGCCGATGCTGTGGGACTGGGGGTGGGCGCATGCGCGGGAGACGTGCCCGACGGGGTGCACCCGGCGGCCAGCACGGCCCCGGCCCCGCCGACGAGCCCGGCAAGCGTGGTGCGTCGGGTGGGGCCGGATGTGCGATCACCCGATGCGTACGTCATGCCAGCCGAACGTACGCGCCGCGCCACCGGGCCTGTCTCCGCAACACCAGCTGTTCCCTCGAACGGCGCTTCACACAGTCCCTGCCCCAACCGCGCCCAGGCAGGCGATCTCCGTACGGAGTCCTGCTAGGCGGACCGTTGGGCGGCCGCGCGCAGGCGCTTGCCCCGCCTGCCCGTCAACACCTTGACCGGGATCAGCACTGCCCACCACAGCTTCGCGCCCGTCGGGGAGACGAAGGCGAGCGGCACGGCGACGGCGAAGACCACCGCTGTCGATGCCAGATCGACCACATCGTTGCGGGCGACGGGATCGGGCAGCGTCGTGCTGCCCAGCCACGGGCGCTTCCACAGGACGACCGTCAGCGCGAGTTGCGTGGCCCCCATGGCCGCGACGGCGGCGGAGTAGACGGCCACCGACTGCGGCAGGTCCCCGTACTCGGCCAGCAGGGTGGTGGGGAAGGGCATCAGGGCGATCAGCCCCAGGTTCAGCAGCCCGAGCCTGATGACCGTCCCGTCCACCTCCCGGACGTACCGGAACATCTGGTGGTGGCCCCGCCAGAACGCCGCGATGACCACAAAGCTGAGGGCGTACGCCCACACGTTGGGCGTCACATCGCTCAGTGCCTGCTCGAAACCATCGGGGTCCAGATCGGCGGGCAGCGCGATGTCCAGCGCCAGCAGCGTCATCGCGATGGCGAACACTCCGTCCGACAGCGCGAGGAGCCGGGCTGCGCTGCCCTCGTCGTCCCGCACTCGCTGGTGGCCGTTCACAGCGCCACCCTAGGGTTAAGGGTCCCCAAATATTCCGATTGATCCCTCATGCGGCACCGCGGCGAGCAGTGGCGCGCCGAGCCCGGCCGGGCCGCGGCGCTCGCCGAGTACTCCGAACGGCTCGGCCTGATCAGGCCTGTGACGTCCGGTGAGCGGAGAGTAGTGGGCGGGGTTAATGTGGCCGGCCGAAAAGGGTATGCCCATGCGCTTCGTCTCCAGCCGCACTCGCCTCAGCAGGGCCGTCGTAGCGACGTGCGGCGTATCGGCGCTGCTCGCCGCGTCCGCGACAGCCGATTCGAGTGCCGCTGTCACCGAGCCGCGGCCCCCCGGGAGCGCAACGTCCGGTGGGGGCGCGGTCATTACGGTGACGACTGCCAAGGTCGGCGCGCCCGGTAACCCTTCGGTGGGCGTGGTCCCGTTCACGGACGCCGTATACCGGTCGTGCGCGGATGCCCCCACGACCTCGAGCGGCTGTCTGATGGTCGGCGGCGTCAGTTATCCCTACGAGATCGGACAGCTCGAGGTCACCGTCGGACAGTGGGTGGCGTTCCTGAACACGGTCGATCCCGAAGGACGCAATCGCCATGACCTCTATGTCGAGACCGAGAGTTCGACAGGGTGGCCGAAGTACGGCCAGGTCAACTTCTCCGCCGACGCCGGCAACGGCAGCCACTACTCGGTCGGTCATCCGCAATGGGCAGACAAGCCGTACGGCTTCGCCGACTTCCTGGACGCGGCGCGCTTCGTCAACTCGCTCTACAACGGCCGCTTGATCTCCAAGCAGGCCGGCGGCAATGGCGGATTCGGCCACGTCACCTACAAGGTCAGACTGTCGACGCGGACCGAGCGCGGGATGTACGACCTCGCCCGGCCGGATGCGACCCGGGCCCGTGATACCGGCTTCGTCGTGCCGAGCCAGAACGAGTGGATCAAGGCGGCCTACTACGACCCGAGGGGCGGCGGCACGTACTCGTACTGGAAGTACCCGACCAACCCCGGAGTCTTCGGCGACGGTGCCGCGACCGCCCCCAACCCCACGGTCCTCAACCCCACCACCGGCGACGTCACCAACGCGGCGACCCAGCCACTGGCCTCGTACCACGCCGGCGACCAGCCGGCACCGAGCTGGTGCCCCGGTCAGGTACAGCCCGACGCCTGCGCCACCGTCAACCCGATCGGGCTGGACCCCCTCACCTACGCCGATCTCTACGAGGGCAGCCTCGGCACGGCCGGCCAGGCGCGGACCACCTCGCCGTGGGGCACTCTCGACCAGGGCGGCAACGCGGTCGAGTGGACCGACACGATCACGGCGGCCCCGTCCGGACGGGACTCCGGGCGGGTCTGGCGGCGACTGCACGGCGGGATCTCCAATGCGCCGGCCTTCCAGATGTGGCCGTCGGCGGTCGGACTGCAACCGCAGGACAACGTGTTCTACAGCCACACCTATCCGTGGCTGGGCATCCGGATCGGAGTGATCGGCGACCTGGCGCCCGGCAAGTCCTGAGCGAAGTCGCGAGGCGTACTGCCGACGCCGGAGCTCATGGTCCGGCCCGGGCGATGAGCAGGGCCACGTCGTCGTGGTGTCCCGGGTGGCGCAGGGTCTGCAGAAGCAGGTCGCAGGTTTCGTCCAGCGAGCGGCCCGGGTCGTCGAGGACATCGAGGAGGGCGTCCAGGCGTTCGTCGATCGGCTGGTCGCGGGTCTCGACCAGGCCGTCGGTGTAGAGGACGAGCTGGTCGCCGGGCTCGATGTCGAGGCGGGTGGTGTGGAAGCGGACGCCACAGCCGCCCAGCGGTGCGCCGGTGGGCAGGTCGAGAAGCTCGCGCTTGCCGTCCGCATGGAGGAGGACGGGCGGCAGGTGCCCGGCAAGGGAGACCCAGCACTGGGCGGTGTGGGGGTCGTAGACGGCATAGACACAGGTCGCGATGGTGTCCAGCCCATCGGTGGCGCGGTCGAGGTGGTGCAGAACCTGGGTGGGGTCGAGATCGAGATCGGCCAGCGTCCGGGTGGCGGTGCGGAGTTGGCCCATGGTGGCCGCGGCTCCTACGCCGCTGCCCATGACGTCACCGACGACGAGGGCGGTCTTGTCGCCGTTGAGGGGGATGACGTCGAACCAGTCGCCGCCGATCTCGATGGTGGCCTGGGCGGGACGGTAACGAACGGCGACCTCCAGACCCGGTCGCTCCGGTGGCGTGTGGGGCAGCAGGCTGCGCTGGAGGGTGAGGGCGGCGCGGCGTTGCTCTTCGACGGCGCGGTGCCGCTCGGTGACGTCAACGCTGGAGGTCGCCACTCCGAGCACTTTCCCGTTGGGGGCTTCGAGCCGGTAGAACGAGACCGACCAGGCGTGGTCGTTGTCCGGGTCGGCCGGGGTGCGGCCGGCGGTGTACTGGTCAAGGACCGGGATGCCGGTGGCCAACACCTCGCGCATCGCCGATTCGAAGGACTCGTCCAAGAAGGGCAGCACCTCATGGGCATGCCGGCCGACATGCTCGGCGGCAGGCACACCGTTCATCCGCTCCTCCGCCGGGTTGACCGTGATGTACCGGAGGTCGGTGTCCAGCACGCCCAGCCCGATCGGCGACTGGGACACGAGCCGGGTGGACAGGGCCAGGTCCCGTTCGACTTGCCGCAGCGTCGCCTGGTCCGTGGCCAGGCCCAAGGCGTAGAAGTTCTGCTGTTCGTCCTCCAGCCGCATGTTGCGGAACTCCACCAGGCGCGTGCTGCCGTCCTTGTGCCGGATGGGGAAGACTCCCGCCCAGCTGCCGCCGCCCGCCATGACCTGGGCGAACAGCTTCAGGACCTGCTCCAGGTGCTCCTCGTGGACCAGCAGGTGAGCGGCGGACCGGCCCAGGGCCTCCTCGGCGCCGTAGCCGAACAGGTTTTCGGCTTCTGGGCTCCACAACCGGATCCGCCCCTCGGGGCCGAGGACGACGGCGGCGACACTGAGCACATCGAGCAGGCCGCCCGGCTCGGACGGGGCGGCCCCCGCCAGGCCGGGATCGTCCCGGAAGGGCTCGGTTGCAGCCATGTCCCAGGCTCTCCTTCCGGCCACCGCTATGGCGTGCTGCCTGGTGCTGGCCAGGACCATGCACCTGCGTAAGTGGTCCCGGCCTCCCCATCGTCCCCCTCCACCGGCCACTCACGCACCCGAAGCGGATCCGGAGCCCGTCCGCTCACGCACCGATCACGCACCGCTCATGCAGTGCTCACGCAAACGGTCCCGGACGAGGAGTCCGAGGCCGAGTAGAGCCCCTCCCTGGGGGAGAAACCCCAGGTCAGCGCGTTACTTCTTCGCCGGTGATCGGCAATTTCTTCCCCGGGAAGCAGTGTGCCGTCCATGACCAATGCCATGGCTGCGACGAACAGCGCGCCTACCCGAGAGAGGTAAACGCGCTGGTCAGACACTGTGCCCCCAGCGGATTCGGACCTGCGGTCCTGTGGGTTTCACAGCGATCCCCGCACACCACGGCAGATCGGCCGGGCAGAGGGATCGAGATCAGTGCTGGGGCCAGTTCAACTCGCCGA
Organism: Streptomyces sp. NPDC002870; assembly: GCF_042888505.1. Lineage (NCBI taxonomy): Bacteria > Bacillati > Actinomycetota > Actinomycetes > Kitasatosporales > Streptomycetaceae > Streptomyces > Streptomyces sp. NPDC002870. Next base: position 1,669 of record NZ_JBIAPW010000012.1, on the reverse strand, counting down.
CGATCGCACCCACTGCACGAGTTCTGCCAGCGCGTTGACGAGATCCTCGCGTCTTCGGAGGTCACGGTGTACGGGGCGGACCTGACCGCTCCCGACGTCTGCGTGATCGAGTTCCGCCTCGCCGGTGTCCCAGACGGTGATGGTGGCAATACGGGCATCGGTGCTCAGGGTCGCCCAAGCGCTCGACTTGCTGCGGCCGTCGTCCGGGGACATGCCGAGCTCACAGCCGATTGACGCTGCTCGGAGGCCGGCCGCCTCGTCTGTGCACCAGGCGGCAAGCGCTTGAGGGAAGTCGGTCATGCTCCCTCCTCCGGGAGGATCCGCGTCGGATCGTCGGCCGGCGCGAAGGAGGCCAACCGGCTCGGGGCGCGGACATCGTCGTCGTCGGTGGCCCAGCCGACCGCTGCGGAGATCACGTAGTCCGTGCGGTCGTCCGCGCTCTCTAGCATGTGGACACGGTCACTGCGACCGAACCTGCCGGTGCCCGCGGTGATGCGGGCGCGTTCCTCTGCGGTGGCGCACCGGATGACGAGCCCGTCGTAGATCATTGTCAGGTTTGGATGTCAGGCGGGGCGAGGCACGATGCTCACGGCCCGGTAGTCGTAGCCGTCCTGTTTGAAGCCGGGGGCTTCCCACGAGAGATCCACTTGCTGGCCGGGCGACAGGGCGCGGAACCCGGCCATCTGGATGTCGGAGAAGTGGCCGAAGCAGCCGCCCGGGGTCTCGGGGGAGTCGAGTACGCCCCACCCTTCCTCGTCGTACCACTCGCGGACAGTCGCAGTCACCATGGTCGGAACCCTACGGGTTTGTCTGCGGCGGCAGTCCGGGTCCTGAGCTTGGGAATCACCAGGGGTGGGGTGGGACGAGGACCAGGAGGAGGGCGTACCCGGCGGCCCCCGAAGTGTCTGGGGCCGCAGGTCTCACCGAGATTTGCAATCTGGCCGCGGTGGGATGAGTAGCCGTTGATCGCCTACCAGTACGATCCCTTGTCCATCAGCTCTGAGGAGGACGTATGACCGCCGACGTATCCGTGCAGTTCACGTACACGGTGACACTGCGGGAGATATCCGACGGGTTGAAACTTCAGATGCGGCACAGTCCGGTTGGCCGGTGGGGTTATCGCGTCCTGTGGGTCGTGGGCATCTTCCTCGGCCTGGTGATCGCGATCAACGTTGCGGCCAAGGGGATCGACTCCCCTGCCCTAGTAGGACTCCGTTAGGTTGCTCTGGCTCTTGGGTTCTGGCTGGTGGTGGATGTTCTGGGCAGGGGGCGGTGGCAGGTGGTGCAGGTGCCGGTCCAGCAGTTCAGCAGGTCTTGGATGGCGTCGAGGATCTGGTAGAGGGTGAGTCCGCTGTATCGGCTTTTGGGGCCAGGCGCTGTTCGGTGAGGAACGCGTGGGCGGCGGTGGCCAGGGTGACGTGGTGATGCCACCCGGTCCAGGAACGGCCCTCGAAGTGGTCCAGGCCGAGGCCGTGCTTGAGTTCCCGGTAGTCGTGCTCGATGCGCCAGCGGATCTTGGCCAGGCGGACCAGTTCAGCCGGCGCGGTGGCGGCGGGCAGGTTGGACAGCCAGTAGTCGGTGGGTGCTTCGGCGCCTTCGGGCCACTCGACCAGCAGCGTGACCTCGGGCAGGACACCGTCCCAGAAGCCCTCCTGCGCGGTGGCGGCGG
>NZ_JBIAPW010000011.1:177128-240276 GCF_042888505.1 Streptomyces sp. NPDC002870 | reverse complement strand
TGGGGGGTGGCGGGGGGCCGGGGGGGCGCGGCGTGGTGTGGGGGGTGGCGGGGTGGGTAGGGGGGGGGGGGGGGGCGGCGGGGGGGGGGGGGGGGGGGGGGGGGGGGGGGGGGGGGGCGGGTGGGGGGGGGGGGGGGGGGGGGGGGGCCCCCCCCCCCCCCCGCCGCCCTTTTTCACGGGCTTTTCTCACGCCGTGAACTGAGAGCCTTGACGTGCTCATGGGATGCCCTTAGCTTCCTGCCTCACTGTGATTCACTCCCACGCTCAACGTTCATATGAGTGAACCCAGTTGGAGAGCAACCCCCCACCGGAAGGCCCCCATGCGTACCGGATCACGCGCCCTGCGCAGACCAAAAACGCTCCTGCTCGCCCTCGCGACCGTCCTGGCCACAGTGCCGGCCGCGGTGCTCATAGCCCCGGCCTCTGCGGCGAAGGACACCGCCCGACAGGCCGCCGCGCCCGCGAACTTCACCCACCCCGGCGTGCTCGTTAGCCGCCCCCAGCTCGACTTCGTAAAGGCCAAGGTCAACGCGGGCGCCCAGCCCTGGAAGTCCGCCTACGATCAGATGCTCGCGAGCAAGTACGGCTCACTGTCGCGCACCGCCAAGCCGCGCGCCGTCGTCGAGTGCGGTTCGTACTCCAACCCCAACTACGGCTGCACGGACGAGCGCGAGGACGCAATCGCCGCGTACACCCTGGCGCTTGCCTGGTACATCGGCGGAGACAGCCGCTACGCCAGGAAGTCGATCGAGATCATGGACGCCTGGTCGGCCGTGATCAAGGACCACACCAACAGCAACGCTCCGCTCCAGACCGGCTGGGCGGGCTCCTCCTGGCCGCGGGCCGCCGAGATCGTCAAGTACACGTACAGCTCCTGGCCGAACTCGGGCCGCTTCGGCACGTTGCTGCGCAATGTGTACCTTCCCGAGGTGATCAACGGTTCGCACTCCAACGGCAACTGGGAGCTGAGCATGATGGAGGCGGCGATCGGCATCGCGGTCTTCCTGGAGGACCGCGGGGCGTACGACAAGGCCGTGGCCAAGTTCCGCGGCCGGGTGCCCGCGTACATCTATCTGACCTCCGACGGCTCTCTGCCGAAGACCGCGCCCGGCTCGGGCCTCGACACCCGCGACGAGATCATCAGGTACTGGCAGGGTCAGTCGACCTTCATGAACGGGCTCAGCCAGGAGACCTGCCGCGACCTCACCCACACCGGATACGGTCTCTCCGCCATCTCGCACATCGCAGAGACGAGCCGTATCCAGGGCCAGGACCTCTACCCGGAGATCGCCGACCGGCTGCGCCACGCGCTCGGCCTGCACGCCAAGTACCAGCTGGGCGAGCCCGTGCCTGGGAACCTCTGCAACGGCAGCCTCAAGGACCGGCTCGGTCCGGTCACCGAGGTCGGCTTCAACGCGCTGCACACCCGTATGGGCATCGCCATGTCCAACACCCAGCGCCTCACGGAGCAGCAGCGGCCCGCGGGCTCCAACAACCTGTTCGTGGCCTGGGAGACGCTGACGCACGCGGGCAACCCGGCGTAGGGCCGCGCGGCACAGTCGGGTCACGATACGCAGAAGCTGCCCGGGGCGTTCGCTCCCCGGGCAGCTTCGGTTGCGGCAGGACTCAGAGGGTGGGTCAGAAGGTGAGCTTGACGCTGTTGATGTAGCCGGTGTCCAGCCGGGCCTTGTCCTGGACTCGCAACTTCCAGGCGCCGTTGGCGACCTCGGACGAGGCGTTGACCGTGTACGTCGCCTGGACGTTGTCCGCCGAGTCCGAGGAGCTGAAGGGCTTCAGCGGGTAGACCGTGCCGTCCGGGGCGAGCAGGTCGACGACCAGGTCGCCGCGCCAGGTGTGGATGATGTCCACGCCCACCTTGAGGGCGCTCGGGGCGTTGCCCGTGCGGCCCGTGACGCTGACCGTCGAGGTGACCGCGGCGCCGTAGTCCGGGATGGCGACGTCAGCGGTGTTCTCGAAGACCGTGCCCGGGTCGGGGTCGCCGCCGCCGGGGCGGCCGCCGACGTTGATGCCGGCCCAGGCGTTGGTCACGGCCTTGACCTCGGCGCTGGTCGCTCCGTACAGCTCCGTGGCGACCGCGATGGTGCCGGTGCGGGCAGCCGCGTAGTTCGTGGTGGAGTTGAACTTCGTGGTGAGCGCCTTGAACCAGATCAGCGAGGCCTTGTCCCGGCCGATGCCGGTCACGGGCAGACCGTCGGAGGTCGGCGAGTCGTAGCTTACGTCGTTGATGGTCTTGGCGCCGCTGCCCTCCGAGAGCAGGTAGTACCAGTGGTTCGCCGGGCCCGAGGAGTAGTGGACGTCGATGTTGCCGATGCCCGAGTACCAGGCGTCCTTGGACGCGCCGTCCTTGCTCGGCTTGTCCATGTAGCGCAGCGGAGTGCCGTTGCCGTTGATGTCGATCTTCTCGCCGACCAGGTAGTCACCCTTGTCCTGGGCGTTGTTGGCGTAGAACTCGACCGCGGCGGCGAAGATGTCGGAGGTCGCCTCGTTTAGACCGCCGGACTCGCCGCTGTAGACGAGCTTCGCGGTGGCGGCGGTGACGCCGTGCGTCATCTCGTGCGCCGCCACGTCGATCGAGGTGAGCGGCTTGGCGTTGCCCGAGCCGTCGCCGTACGTCATGCAGAAGCAGCTGTCCTGCCAGAACGCGTTGACGTAGTTGTTGCCGTAGTGCACCCGGGAGTACGCGCCGACGCCGTCACCGCGGATGCCGGAGCGGCCGTGCACGTTCTTGTAGTAGTCCCAGGTGATCCCGGCGCCGTACGCGGCATCGGCACCCGCGGTCTCCGGGTCGGAGGCCTGGCCGTTGCCCCAGACGTCGTCCGGACCCGAGAACAGCGTGCCGGTGCCCGAGGTGCCGCGGTTGAGGTTGTACGTCTTGGTGTTGCCGCGGCCGCCGTCGGTCAGGTTGTACGTCGATCCCGACTGCGTGGAGCCGAGCGTCACCTGGCCGCTGTACTGCGTGTTGCCGGTGCCGTTCTCGACGGCCTGCCACTCGAAGAGCTTCTTGCCCGTCGTCGCGTCGGTGACGACGTGCAGCTCGTTCGGGGTGCCGTCGTGCTGGATGCCGCCGACGACGGTCTCGTAGGCCAGAGTCGGCGTGCCCTGCGCCAGCCAGACCACCTTGCGCGGTGCGCGGTCGGCCTTGGTCTTCGCCGAGCCCTCCGCCCTGGCCGCGCCCAGCGCCTGCTTCTCGGCGGCGGCCGGGGCGACGTCGGCGCTGGTGTCCACGTTCCTGAGGGCAGCGCTGGACGCCTTGGTGACCGATTCGGTGGCGCCGGCCTTGGTCTCGGCGACCACCAAGTCGCCGCCCAGCACCGGTAGTCCGGCGTAGGTGCGCTCGTAGCGGGTGTGCGTGGTGCCGTCACGGTCCTGGGTGACGTCCCGGACGACGAGCTTCTCCTGGGCGGTGAGGCCCAGTTCCCTGGCGGTGGCCGCCGTGGTGGCGCTCTGCTTGCGGATCAGCTCGGCGCGCTGGGCGGGGGTGAGCGTCAGCGGCAGGGCGCCGGGGTCGGCCTTCCCTGCTTTCGCCGCCGCCGGCACGGCGGTTGACGCCGTGTCGGCCGCTGAGGTGCCTGACTGGAATCCGACCGCGAGGAGGGCAGCGGTGGCTATGAGAGCTCCGGTCGCGGTGGTGCGCCGGCGATGCGTGGGTCTCACGCGAACTCCTTCTGCGAGGGGGGTACCGGGCGGCTGGGTGGGCCGACCGGGCAGAGCATGCGGAGCATGTGGAGCGTGGATTGGGGGAAGAGTGGCAGCCCTGAACGGGTTATGACAGGGGCGCGTCAACAAGTTGGCCGGAAATCGTCCGCTGCCCGATTGGTCATGTTCGTTAAGCGGACGTTTCGCCGATCATTGCCGCGATGCCGACGCGGGTTCACCGAAGCCGGAATAGAACGGGTTTCAGGACTCAGCTCGAACTCGACTGTATGAAAGGGGTGTTGAGCAGGAGACAGTTCCCGGTCGCGGCGATCGGCTCGAATTGTGGCTCGTTCCGCGCCATCCACTCGCCGTCCGGCGTACCGGTACCGGCCGCTTCACGTGCTTCACGTGCTTCACGCGCTTCACCTGCTTCACGTGCTTCACGCGCGCCTGTCGGGACGCGTCAGGCCGCGGGCCTCGGGTCCAGCCACAGGGCCTCGGCCACGGCGCACAACTCACCGTCGGCCGTAGCCACCGCCACGCCCAGCGTGTGCTTGCGGCCCGACTCGGCGAGAACCCACGCGTACGAGATGTGCGGCGCCGCCGCGGCGACCGGGCGCAGGAGTGTGGCGGTGAGGGACGCCGTCACCGCGCCCTGGCGCTGGGTGCCGAGCAGTCGGCCCGCCCAGTTGCCCGGGCAGTCCAGTGCGCCCCAGACGAGTTCGGGTGGCAGCAGGCCGTCCGGGTCCGCGAGCGCCGGATCCGGGGTCCAGTCGCAGGCCACCACGTTCCGTCCCGGCACCGGGGTGCAGTGCTGGCGCAGTCCGCGGTCGGGCGTACGGTCCAGGCCGCAGCCGAAGCAGTCGACGAGCCCGGCGGGCGGCGCGGCCCGGAACGCCTCGGCCGCGGCGACCGACTCGTCCCAGCTCGGCGCGGCCGGAGCGTCGAGGTCCAGTTCGGCGGGGGAAGCCAACGCGAGCGGCCGCGCGGCGTCGCCCAACTCGCACCCACCGTCCGCCGTTCCGGCGATCCGCACGGGCACCCCTACCGGCACGGGACCACGGAAGTTCACTCGTACGGTCTTCGCCCCGGACCGCTCCGCCAGCACCCCGGCGACAAAACCGCCGAAGGCCACCCCGGGATAGCCGACATACAGCTCAGGAACCAGGATCGCTTCAGACGTCGGGTCAGTCATGAATTCCACGATCACACAGATCAGCACGGTTCCGGCAGGTCTGCACACCATTCACGTCGAGCAGCCTCAACCGGAGACATCCCCTCCGAGGGGTGTGCCGGCCCAGGAGGCCAGTGCCTGGGCGCGCTCGGCGCGGCGTGCGTGCACATCGGCGCTGCGGCCGGCCCTCCGCGATTCGCCCGTGCTCCGCGCGCCGCGCGGAGCGGTTTTGGCCGCGGCCGCAGCCGTCGCGCCGCAGCCGTCGCGCCGAGCCCGCCGGTGACCGGCCTACGTCATGACCCGCAGCAGCAGCACCGACCGCGCCGGCACCGTCACCGTCTCCCCGCCCGCGTGCACCGTCCCCGGCGCCGTCTCCTGGTCCTCCCGCGAGGTGTCCACCACCAGCTCGTACGACTGCGCCCACGGCGGGCCCGGCAGCCGGAAACTCGTCGGCCGGTCCGCCGCGTGCAGGACCGTCAGAAAGCTGTCGTCCGTCACCTCGGCTCCACGCGCGTCACGTCCGGGGATGTCGCGGCCCGAGAGATAGAGCGCCAGCGTCGACGCCGGGGCGTACCAGTCCCGTTCCGTCATCTCCGTGCCGTGCGGGGTGAACCAGGCGAGGTCCCGCAGCCCGTCCGCCGCCCGGGCGCGGCCCGAGAAGAAGGCGCGGCGGCGCAGCACCGGGTGGGTGTGGCGCAGGGCCAGCAGCCGGGTGGTCAGCTCCAGCAGTCCGCGCGGTCCCGGTGTCTCGAGCAGCGACCAGTCCAGCCAGCCGACCTCGTTGTCCTGGCAGTAGGCATTGTTGTTGCCGCCCTGCGTACGGCCCATCTCGTCGCCCGCGACCAGCATCGGCACACCCGTCGAGACCAGCAGGGTGGTCAGCAGATTCCGCAGCTGCTGCCGCCGCAGCGCGTTGATCCGCGGATCGTCGCTCTCGCCCTCGGCGCCGCAGTTCCAGGAGCGGTTGTCGTTCGTGCCGTCCTGATTGCCCTCTCCGTTGGCCTCGTTGTGCTTCTGCTCGTAACTGACCAGGTCGCGCAGGGTGAACCCGTCGTGCGCGGTGACGAAGTTGATGGAGGCGTAGGGCCGCCGGCCGCCCCACGCGTACAGATCGCTGGACCCGGAGAGCCGGTATCCCAGATCCCGTACGTCGGGCAGCGCGCCGCGCCAGAAGTCCCGTACGGCGTCGCGGTACCGGTCGTTCCACTCGGTCCACAGCGGCGGGAAGGCGCCCACCTGGTAGCCGCCGTTGCCGACGTCCCACGGCTCGGCGATCAGCTTCACCCGCCGCAGCACCGGGTCCTGGGCGATCACCGCGAGGAAGGGGGAGAGCATGTCGACGTCGTGCATGGAGCGCGCGAGCGCCGCCGCCAGGTCGAAGCGGAAGCCGTCGACGCCCATCTCGGTCACCCAGTAACGCAGCGAATCGGTGATCAGCCGCAGCACATGTGGCTGGACCACATGCAACGTATTGCCGCACCCGGTGTAGTCGGCGTACGTCCGGGCGTCCGACTGGAGGCGGTAGTAGCCGCGGTTGTCGATCCCGCGCAGCGACAGCGTCGGACCCAGCTCACCCGCCTCCGCGGTGTGGTTGTAGACCACATCGAGGATGACCTCGATGCCTGCGTCGTGCAGGGCGCGCACCATCCGTTTGAACTCGCCGACCTGCTCGCCCCGCGTCCCGCTCGCCGAGTACCCGGCATGCGGCGCGAAGTAGCCGATGGAGTTGTAGCCCCAGTAGTTGCGCAGCCCCCGCTTCAGCAGATGGTCCTCGTGCGCGTACTGGTGCACCGGCAGCAGCTCGACCGCGGTCACCCCGAGCCGCACCAGATGCTCGATCGCCGCCGGATGCGCGAGCCCCGCGTAGGTGCCCCGCAGCTCTTCGGGGATCCCCGGATGGAGCTTGGTGAAGCCGCGCACATGAAGTTCGTATATGACCGAGTCCGCCCACGGGGTCTTGGGCCTGTGGTCGTCCATCCATTCGTCATCGGGGGCGTCATCGTGGACGACGACACCCTTGGGCACATGGGGCGCCGAGTCCCGGTCGTCGCGCACGGTGTCCGCGACATGCTGCTGCGGCCAGTCCCGTACGTGTCCGTACACCTCCGCGGGCAGGGCGAAGTCCCCGTCCACCGCCCGGGCATAGGGATCGAGCAGCAGTTTCGCCGGATTCCAGCGGGCGCCCGTCCACGGGTCCCAGCGGCCGTGCACCCGGTAGCCGTACCGCTGACCCGGCCGGATCCCGGGCACGAAGCCGTGCCAGATCTCATGCGTCAGCTCGGTCAACGGCACCCGCGTCTCCGTGGCCGAATCGCCCCCGTCGTCGAAGAGGCACAGCTCGACCGCCTCCGCTCCGCCCGCCCAGAGCGCGAAGTTGGTCCCCGCCACCCCGTCCGGACCGACCCGGAAACGGGCCCCGAGCGGCGTCGGCGCCCCCGGCCACACCGATGGCCTGCGGGCACCGGGCTCCCGGTGGCGGCCGCCCACCCCGGCTGCCGGAAGGAGGCCGGGCAGGCCGCCCCGCACCCCCTCCTGCACTGTCTCCTGCTCGGCTGCGCTCGACACCTGCCGGCCTCCCGCGGCTCGTCGGGCCCCGCTGGGATACCTCTCCCAGGCCCCTCAGGGCACTGGGGGAGTACGGCTGCTCGCGGCGTCCCGGCCGCGGCAGCCCACGCGTGGTCCTCCCACCTGTTCTGCCCGCGCTGCTCTTGTCCCAACATGGCCCTGCTCTCACGTTTCCCCTGGAGGGGCGTGGTCGTTGGGCGGTACGTGAGACACGTAATGAAGCGGGCAGGGCAGGGCATGGCAGTCGTCCTGACATGGGCAGGACTCATGGCCGGGCTGACGGGCTGCACCAGCGAGAAGCTGGACATCGGCAGCAAGCCCCGGTCGGTCCAGGACACGATCCGAGTCGTCCCCGAGGACGGCGCGAAGGGGGTCGGCCCGGAAGACCCCCTCGAGGTGCGGCTGCCCAGCGGGCGGCTCGAGCGGGTCAAGGTGACGCAGGTGGAGGACGCCCAGCCCACCGAGGTCCACGGCGCGATCTCCGAGGACGGCCTGAGCTGGAAGCCGGACCCGGGCACCCGCCTCGACCTGTCCGCCAAGTACAGCGTGGACGTGGTCGCGCTGGACGCGCACGGCCGGCGCTCGGCGCGCCACACGACCTTCACCACGCAGGTGCCCGAGCGCCGCTTCATCGGCTACTTCAAACCGGAGAACCGCTCGACCGTCGGCACCGGCATGATCGTCTCCTTCGACTTCAACCGGGAGATCGAGAATCTCGAGGCCGTCGAGCGCGCCATCCGCATCAGTTCGGACCCGCCGGTCGAGATCGCGGGCCACTGGTTCGGCAACGAGCGACTCGACTTCCGTCCGCGCGACTACTGGAAGCCGGGCACCAAGGTCACCGTCGAGCTGCGGCTGCGCGACGTCGAGGCCGCGCCGGGGGTGTACGGCATCCAGCAGAAGACCGTCACCTTCACCATCGGCCGTTCGCAGGTCTCGCTCGTCGACGCGGCGAAGCACACCATGGAGGTACGGCGCGAAGACGGGGTTCTGGCGACCCTGCCGATCACGGCCGGAGCGCCCAAGTCGACGACGTACAACGGAAAGATGGTGGTCATGGAGATGTTCGAGGTGACCCGGATGAACGGTGCGACGGTCGGCTTCAAGAGGCGGAACGGCAGGGGCGAGTACGACATCAAGGATGTGCCGCACGCGCTGCGGCTGACGAACTCCGGCACCTTCCTGCACGGCAATTACTGGGCCGCGCCGGAGACGTTCGGCTCGGCGAACGTGTCCCACGGCTGTGTCGGACTGCGTGATGAGAAGGGCGGCAGCGGGGACGCCCCGGCCGGCTGGTTCTTCGACCGGACGCTGATCGGCGATGTGGTCGAGGTCTTCAATTCGCGTGACAAGAAGGTCGACCCCAGCAACGGCCTCGGCGGCTGGAACCTGGACTGGAAGGCGTGGAAGGCCGGTTCCGCGCTGCACTGACCCTCGCTGACCTGCAGGGCCCGCACCGATTCAGATGAGCCCACCGGACAAGTTGGGACTGAACGGTGACATTCGCGGGGAGGATCAACTACCCGCGGTGTGATTGTCTATCGCCGTGCGTGCGTGAGGCACGCGCGGGGGTGCGGGCTTTGGCGGGGCCAGGCCGTGCGAGGGGAGAGACCATTTTGAACGGGCAGCCGATATCGGGGGCGTCGGCCGGGGCGGGACGCGGACGCGGGCGCGGGGGCGCTCCACTGCGAGCTCTGGTTCTGGGGGCATTGCTGGTGCTGGTCACGGCTTGCGGGGGCGGGGACTCCGACAAGGACGGCAAGGGCAAGAAGGACGGTGGGAAGGTCGGGAACGCGGCCTCCCAGGCGGTGGTGACCATAGCGCCCAAGGACGGCGCAGGCTCGGTCGCCACCAGTGGCGTGCTGAAGGTCAGCGCGGCCAAGGGCAAGCTGACCACGGTCACTGTCCAGGACGACAAGGGCACCCCGGTCGAGGGCAAGCTCGCCGCGGACGGCAGCAGTTGGCAGCCGCTGCAGCATCTGGCCGGCTCCACCAAGTACAAGGTGCACGCCGTCGCCAAGGACGCGGACGGCCGTGAGTCGGCGAAGGACACCAGCTTCACCACGCTCGTTCCGAAGAACACCTTCATCGGGCACTACAGCCCCGAGGAGGGATCGACGGTCGGCGTCGGCATGCCGGTCTCGATCAACTTCACCCGTGGCATCACCGACCCGGACGCCGTCGAGAGGGCCATCAAGGTGACGGCCGAGCCGTCGGTGCCGATCGAGGGCCACTGGTTCGGCAACGACCGCCTCGACTTCCGCCCGGAGAAGTACTGGGCCGCGGGCACCAAGGTGACCGTGAAGCTGAACCTGGACGGCGTCGAGGGGCGCCCGGGTGTGTACGGCAAGCAGTCCAAGACCGTGAAGTTCACCATCGGCCGCAGCCAGGTCTCCACCGTGGACGCGGCGGCGCACCGGATGAAGGTCGTACGCGACGGCAAGCAGATCAAGAACGTCCCGATAACCGCGGGCGCGCCGTCGACCACGACGTACAACGGTCAGATGGTCATCAGTGAGAAGTACAAGGTGACCCGGATGAACGGCGCCACCGTCGGCTTCGGCGGCGAGTACGACATCAAGGACGTGCCGCACGCGATGCGCCTGTCCAACTCGGGCACCTTCATCCACGGCAACTACTGGGCCTCGTCCGGGACCTTCGGATCGGCGAATGTCAGCCACGGCTGCGTGGGCCTGCGCGACGCCCGCGGCGCCGGTGACGGCTCCACTCCGGCGGCCTGGTTCTTCGACAACTCGATCATCGGCGACGTGGTGATCGTGAAGAACTCCAAGGACAAGCAGATATCCCCGGAGAACGGCCTGAACGGCTGGAACATGTCCTGGGCGGAGTGGACCAAGTAGTTTCCGCACGACGAGAACGGACCCGGTTTCTGTGACGCAGAGCACCGGGTCCGTTGCCGTTAACGCGCGCTAACCTCGGTCCATGACAGTCAATCTTGAGGTCTCCGAAGGCGTCGGCACGATCCTTCTCGACCGCCCGCCGATGAACGCGCTGGACATCGCCCTCCAGGACCGGCTGCGCGAGCTCGCCGACGAGGCGGCTCGCCGGGACGACGTACGAGCCGTGATCCTGTACGGCGGCGAGAAGGTGTTCGCGGCCGGCGCGGACATCAAGGAGATGCAGGCGATGGACCACACGGCGATGATCGTGCGGTCCCGGGCGCTCCAGGACTCCTTCACCGCCGTCGCCCGCATCCCCAAGCCCGTCGTCGCGGCCGTCACCGGCTATGCGCTGGGCGGTGGCTGCGAGCTGGCGCTCTGCGCCGACTTCCGGATCGCCGGGGACAACGCCAAGCTCGGTCAGCCGGAGATCCTGCTGGGCCTGATCCCGGGCGCCGGCGGCACCCAGCGGCTGTCGCGGCTGATCGGCCCGTCCAAGGCCAAGGATCTGATCTTCACCGGTCGCATGGTGAAGGCGGACGAGGCGCTCGAACTGGGCCTGGTGGACCGTGTCGTACCGGCCGCCGAGGTGTACGAGCAGGCCCACGCCTGGGCCGCGAAGCTCGCCCAGGGGCCCGCGCTGGCGCTGCGCGCCGCCAAGGAGTGTGTCGACGCGGGTCTCGAGACGGACATCGAGACGGGCCTCGCCATTGAACGCAACTGGTTCGCGGGCCTGTTCGCGACGGAGGACCGCGAGCGCGGGATGCGCAGTTTTGTGGACGAGGGCCCGGGCAAGGCCAAGTTCCTCTGAATTAAGTTCAGTTGGACAGATCGGCTGTCCGCGTCAACTCTGTGTGCGGCTTAGCTGGGTCTTAAGGCAGCCTTAAGTCCCGTCGGCCCGCTGCGCCTTGCGATCATTTGCGGGCAAGGCGTCAGGGCAGCTCAGGGTGGGCGTGAGGGCCTGCATACAGCCGCGGTCATATGCCATCCGACATTCCCGGAGCAGCCGATTCCGGGGGCCCTATTCCGCCGGAACGGCCCCGGAATTCGCTCGTTGCGGCCATGATGGGGGGCATGGCGCGCCTCGAAGGTGTGGAACAGCCGCGGCAGCGCGGCAACGCTGCCGCGGCGCGGTGGTTGCCTGCGGTCGAGGACGAACAGGCGCTCAAGGCGCTGGAGTTGTTCGGCAATCCCACGGACGAGGAAATAAAGCTTCCCTCCCGTCCCGAGTCCGCCGCCACCGCGCGCCGGCTCACCCAGTGCGTGGTGCTGCGCCAGTGGGCACTCTCGTCGCAGACCGCCGAGCACGCGGTGTTACTGGTCTCGGAACTCGTCGGCAATGCCGTACGGCACACCGGGGCGCGGGTGTTCGGGCTGCGGATGCTGCGCCGCCGCGGCTGGATCAGGATCGAGGTCCGCGATCCCTCGCGAGGTCTGCCCTGTCTGATGCCGGTCCAGGAGATGGACGTCAGTGGCCGCGGGCTCTTCCTCGTCGACAAGCTCTCCGACCGCTGGGGCGTGGATCTGCTGCCGCGCGGCAAGACCACGTGGTTCGAGATGCGGGTCTCCGAGCGCTGACGCGATCCAGACACACAGAAGCCCCCTGAGCGGGGGCTTCTGCGGAGCGCCGTGGATTGGGGGGGTGTATCCACGGCGGCTTACGACGACCTGGCCCGGGTCAATGGGGGTCGTGCCCTCGACTATGGCAGACGCAAGGTCGCACCGCCAAAGCCCTTACTCGGGCATAGCTGAGTAAAGTGGCGCATCTTGGAAGTGAATCGTAGGTGAGGTGAGCCACCTGCCTAATAAATGCTGAGTAAATATAGGGTTCAGCTAGCGTTTCATTGCCCGCCTGCTCAAGGCGGGGCTCCGGCGGTCGCGACCTGCGCATATCCCGAATTAGGTCAATCGTTATCTTTTGGCTGGTTCGCCCTTACTGTGCTTTCCCGTGAGCTCGATCGACCGCCGCAGCGCACTGCGCGCAGGAGTGGGGGCCGCCGCCGCGGGCGCCCTTGCCACAGGCTGCACCGACGACGGTCCCGCCACGGCGCCGCCCGCCCCGCCTGCCGCTGCGTCCCGCGGTCCCCGTCTCGCGCCCGCCCCCCGCGTACGCGACCCCCCTCGTCGCCAGACCCGCCCACCAGGCCGGATACCCGCACGTCCTCGCGTACGACGTCGGCTCCCTCGACTTCACCTCGCCGGGCGCCTCGGCCGTCACCCGCCACGTCACCGGGCAGATCCAGGGCGGATCCGTGGTGAGCCTGCACTTCGGCTACGCGGACACGGTCGCCGCCCTGCCCGGACTCCTCGACGAACTCGACCGCCGCCGTCTGCGCGCGGTGACGACCACGGAGCTGCTGACCTGATGGACCCGATCATTCCGCTCACCAAGAGAACCGCCGCGCTGATCGCCGGCGCGCTGCTTGCCCTGCTCGCCCTGTTCGTGGGCTGCAGCTCACCCGACGACCAGGCGGAAGTGCGCCACACCAAGGCCGCCGCCAAACCCCACAAGGCCCTCGCCCCCGCCGGACTGCCCGGCATGCCGCCGGTGCTCGACCCGAACGACATCTACGCCGCGGACCGGCCGGGCAAGCTCTCGCCGGTGGTCAGGGGCTTCCCGTCCCGGGTGTACGTCCCCAACAGCAGCTCCAACACGGTCTCGGTCATCGACCCCGCAACGTACAAGGTCATCAGTACGATCCCGGTCGGCGTCCAGCCGCAGCACGTCGTCCCGTCCTGGGACATGAAGACGCTCTGGGTCAACAACAACCGCGGCCACACGCTCACCCCCATCGACCCGGTCACCGGCATCGCGGGCAAGGCGGTCGAGGTGCACGACCCGTACAACCTCTACTTCACGCCCAACGGCAAGTACGCCATCGTGATGGCCTCACTCGACCGCGAACTCGTCTTCCGCGATCCGCACACCATGCAGGTGGTCAAGACGACCCCGGTCTCCTGCTACGGCGTCAACCACGCGGACTTCTCCGCCGACGGCAGGTACTTCATCGTCTCCTGCGAGTTCTCCGGCGAGCTGCTGAAGGTCGACACGCAGCTGATGGAGGTCATCGGCCTGCAGAAGCTGCCCTTCCACGGCGCGATGCCGCAGGACGTGAAGCTCTCCCCGGACGGCAAGACCTTTTACATCGCCGACATGATGGCGCACGGCATGTGGGTGCTCGACGGCGACAGCTTCCTGACGCCCCAGCTGCTGCCCACCGGCAAGGGCTGTCACGGCCTCTACGTCAGCCGTGACTCCAAGGAGATGTACGTCTCCAACCGCGGCGAGGGCTCCGTCTCGGTCTTCGACTTCAAGCAGAACAAGCTCACCAAGAAGTGGTGGCTGCCGGACGGCGGCAGCCCCGACATGGGCGGCGTCTCGGCGGACGGCAAGGTGCTGTGGCTGTCGGGGCGTTACGACTCCGAGGTGTACGCGATCGACACCACCACCGGCAAGCAGCTGGCCCGTATCGCGGTGGGCGGCGGCCCGCACGGGCTCGCGGTCTACCCGCAGCCCGGCCGCTACTCGCTCGGCCACACCGGCGTATTCCGGTAGGGCGTGCCCATCCGCCCGGGGCCTTTCCTGCCGCCTGTTCAGCCGGCCACGAACAGCGCCTCTGAGCCCACCGGTTTGAAGCCCGCGGCCTGGAACGTCCGCACGCTGCGGGCGTTCCCCGGCGACTGCTGGGCCCACACCACGTCGTCCGGCACCAGATGGCGGGCCGCCAGCGCGAGCGCCACGCCCAGGCCGAGGCCGCGCGCCCGCTCGTCCACCTCGATCGCGCTCTCCCAGCGGCCGGCCACCCCCCGGCCGAGCACCACCACGCCGCCGGCGGCTGCCCAGACCCGTACGCCGTCACGGAACTTCAGGGCCCGCGCCACCCGCGGGTGGTCCGGGTCCTCGATCTCGTGCAGCTCCAGATCGGGCCTGCCCGGCAGCGCCCCGGCGACCGTCAGCATGTCGATGGTGTTCATCGAGCGGCCGGTGCGGGCCAGCATGGCGGCGAGGAACGCCGGGTTCATCGCGGCCGCAAGCCGGTCGGAGTCGGTCGCGGCGAGCTCGGCCCGTACCCACTCGGGATCCTCGTCCGTGAAGATCACCGAGTGCGCGGTGAACGCCACCACGCCCGCGTCGCGCGCGTTCGGCTGCCCGATCACGGTGGTGGAACCGTCCGGTGGCGGGAACACCCCGGCCGCCGCGGCTGCCAGAATCCTCGCCAGTGCCTCGCTCATCCCGTGTACCTCCTCGTCCCAAGTCTCCACCAGGCCGTTAATCTGACCCCCGTCAGTAATGCACCAAGAAGGGGCGGAAGCAGTGGCGGACATCGAAGAGGCGCGCCGGGCGTTCGAGCGGTACGACGTGAACGGCGACGGCCTGATCACGGCCGCGGAGTACAAGAGCGTGATGGCGCAGCTGGGGGACTTCAATGTCACCGAGACGGTCGCAGAGGCAGTGATCAGGACCAAGGACGCGAACGGCGACGGTCAGTTGACGTTCGAGGAGTTCTGGGCCTCGCTCAACAAGAGCTGAACAAGGCCTGATTCACCGGGGGCGCCTCCCAGGCCGAAGGCTCTGGGGGGAGGCTCCCCGCCCGGGCCGGGGACCCGCCCGGGAGTTCACCAGTCCTCGGCCGCCAGGGCGTCGTCCAGCGTCGGCAGCGTACGGAACACCTCGAGCACCGCGCCCGCGCGGAACACGCGCAGAATCGCCGGGCGGCCGCACACCACCCACATCCGGCCGTCGTTCTCGGCGGTGCGCCGCCGCGCGCGGCACAGCAGGGCCAGCCCCGAGCAGTCGAAGAACGCCACATGCGTCAGATCGATCACCACATGGTGGCCCCGGACGGCGGTGACCACGTCCAGATAGGCCCCGATGGGCTTCGCCGTGGCGATGTCGACCTCGCCGTGCAGCTCGACGACGGTACGGCCCCGGGTGCGGTAGGCCCGGCCGCTCTGTCCGGGCAGGGGTGCGTGTAAGCCGGACGACGTGGAAGTCAGCCCCTCGGCCATGGCTGTTCTCCTTGCTGAGGCGAGCCCGATGTGGCCACCTGGGGTTGGGCGTACTGGCTGGGAGGCTAGTGCGGGGTTTCGGGCGCACGGAGGTGAAAAAACGTTCGGAGCTCTGAAAACTCCCCCGTGTGGGTGAATTCGCATGAACTGGCTTGACCTGTCCAGTTCTGTGCACCGGCTCAGCGGCGGATGACGCTCAGCACTCGATGATGTTCACCGCGAGGCCGCCGCGCGCGGTCTCCTTGTACTTCACCGACATGTCCGCGCCGGTCTCCTTCATCGTCTTGATGACCTTGTCCAGCGAGACCTTGTGGCTGCCGTCGCCGCGCATCGCCATCCTCGCCGCCGTCACGGCCTTCACCGCCGCCATGCCGTTGCGCTCGATGCACGGGATCTGGACCAGGCCGCCGACCGGGTCGCAGGTCAGGCCGAGGTTGTGCTCCATGCCGATCTCCGCGGCGTTCTCGACCTGCTCGGGGGTGCCGCCCAGCACCTCGGCGAGTGCGCCCGCGGCCATCGAGCAGGCGGAGCCGACCTCGCCCTGGCAGCCGACCTCGGCGCCGGAGATGGAGGCGTTCTCCTTGAAGAGCATGCCGATCGCGCCCGCGGCCAGCAGGAAGCGGACCACGCCCTCCTCGTCGGCGCCGGGCACGAAGTTCATGTAGTAGTGCAGCACGGCCGGGATGATGCCCGCGGCGCCGTTGGTGGGGGCGGTGACCACCCGGCCGCCCGCGGCGTTCTCCTCGTTCACGGCCATCGCGTACAGCGTGATCCACTCCATGGAGCGGGCCAGCGCGTCGCCCTCGGCGCGCAGCTGGCGGGCCGAGTTGGCCGCGCGCCGGCGGACCTTGAGACCGCCGGGCAGGATGCCCTCGCGGGACATGCCGCGCGAGACGCAGGCCTGCATGACCCGCCAGATCTCCAGCAGGCCCTCGCGGATCTCGTCCTCGGAGCGCCAGGCCTTCTCGTTCTCCAGCATCAGCGCCGAGATGGACAGGCCGGTCTCCTGGGCGAGCCGCAGCAGCTCGTCACCGGTGCGGAAGGGGTACTTCAACACGGTGTCGTCGAGCACGATCCGGTCCTCGCCGACGGCGTCCTCGTCAACGACGAAGCCGCCGCCCACCGAGTAGTACGTCTTTTCCAGAACGGTCGCGCCCTCGGCGTCGTACGCGAAGATCGTCATGCCGTTGGCGTGGTACGGCAGCGTCTTGCGGCGGTGCAGGACCAGATCCTGGTCGAAGTCGAAGCCGATCTCGTGGGTGCCGAGCAGACTGATCCGGCCGTCGGTCCGGATGCGCTCGACCTGCGCGTCCGCGGTCTCGACGTCGACGCTGCGGGGGGAATTGCCCTCCAGGCCGAGCAGGACGGCCTTGGGGGTGCCGTGGCCGTGGCCGGTCGCGCCCAGGGAGCCGAAGAGCTCCGCGCGTATGGCGGCGGTGTGGGCCAGCACGCCCTCGTTCTTGAGCCGCCGGGCGAACATGGCGGCGGCGCGCATCGGGCCGACCGTGTGGGAGCTGGACGGGCCGATACCGATCGAGAACAGGTCGAAGACCGAGATGGCCACGGAGAACTCCTAGAGGGTTGGTAGACGCCGTTGTCTGCCGGGGTGGTGCAGAAGCGAGCGGATTACACGGTGCGGGGCACCGCGCGCACAGTCCAGTGTGCGCGGTGCCCCCCAGGTTCGTACAAAAGGGTACGGAACTACTTCAGGCCGGGGTAAAGCGGGTGCTTCGCGGCCAGTGCCGAGACCCGGGCGCTCAGCGCCTGAGTGTCGTACGACGGCTTCAGCGCCTCGGCGATGATGTCCGCGACCTCACGGAAGTCCTCGTCCTGGAAACCACGGGTGGCCAGCGCCGGGGTGCCGATCCGCAGACCCGAGGTGACCATCGGCGGCCGCGGGTCGTTCGGAATGGCGTTCCGGTTGACGGTGATGCCCACCTCGTGGAGCCGGTCCTCGGCCTGCTGGCCGTCCAGCTCGGAGTTGCGCAGGTCGACCAGGACCAGGTGCACATCGGTGCCGCCCGACAGGACGGAGACGCCGTGCTCGGTCACATCGTCGCGGACGAGACGCGTGGCGAGGATCCGGGCGCCGTCGATGGTGCGCTGCTGGCGCTCCCGGAACTCCTCGGACGCCGCGACCTTGAAGGAGACCGCCTTCGCCGCGATGACGTGCTCCAGCGGACCGCCCTGCTGGCCCGGGAAGACCGCCGAGTTGATCTTCTTGGCGAGCTCCTGTGTGGACAGGATCACACCGCCGCGCGGACCGCCGAGGGTCTTGTGCGTGGTGGTGGTGACGACGTGGGCGTGCGGCACCGGGTTCGGGTGCAGTCCCGCGGCGACGAGACCCGCGAAGTGGGCCATGTCGACCATCAGATACGCGCCGACCTCGTCGGCGATCCGGCGGAAGGCCGCGAAGTCCAGGTGACGCGGGTACGCGGACCAGCCGGCCACGATCAGCTTCGGCTTCGACTCCTTGGCGAGCCGCTCGACCTCGGCCATGTCGACCTGGCCGGTGGCGTCGTCGACGTGGTACGCGACCACGTTGTAGAGCTTGCCGGAGAAGTTGATCTTCATGCCGTGGGTCAGGTGCCCGCCGTGCGCGAGGTTCAGACCCATGATCGTGTCGCCCGGCTTGAGCAGCGCGAACATCGCGGCCGCGTTCGCCTGGGCGCCCGAGTGCGGCTGGACGTTGGCGTGCTCGGCGCCGAAGAGCTCCTTGATGCGGTCGATGGCGATCTGCTCGACCACATCGACGTGCTCGCAGCCGCCGTAGTAGCGGCGGCCCGGGTAGCCCTCGGCGTACTTGTTGGTGAGGACGGAGCCCTGCGCCTCCATGACCGCGACCGGAGCGAAGTTCTCCGAGGCGATCATCTCGAGGGTGGACTGCTGTCGGTGGAGCTCGGCGTCGACAGCGGCGGCGACGTCGGGGTCCAGTTCATGGAGAGGGGTGTTGAGAACAGACATGCCATACGTCCTTAGGAGCCGGAGAACTCGGTGTACTCGTCGGCGGAGAGCAGGTCCTTCGGCTCCTCCGCGACGCGCACCTTGAAGAGCCAGCCGCCCTCGAAGGGGGCGGAGTTCACCAGCGACGGGTCGTCCACCACGTCCTGGTTGGCCTCGACGACCTCACCGCTGATGGGGGAGTACAGGTCGCTGACCGACTTGGTCGACTCCAGCTCGCCGCAGGTCTCGCCCGCGGTCACCGTGTCACCGACCTCCGGGAGCTGTACGTACACCACATCGCCGAGCGCGTTGGCCGCGTGCTCCGTGATGCCGACCGTCGACACGCCGTCCTCGGCGGGCGACAGCCACTCGTGCTCCTTGCTGTAGCGCAGCTGCTGGGGGTTGCTCATGGCCTGAATTCTCCTGTACGCGGGGGAGTGCTGGTGAACGGGCGTGGTGCGGGCTCGATGATCACTTCTGGCGCTTGTAGAACGGCAGCGCGACGACCTCGTACGGCTCGTGGGCGCCGCGGATGTCGACGCCGACGCCCTCGGTGCCGGGAGCGGCGTGCGCCGCGTCCACGTACGCGATGGCGATCGGCTTGCCCAGCGTCGGCGACGGGGCGCCCGAGGTGACCTCGCCGATCACCTGACCGCCTGCGACGACCTGGTAACCGGCGCGGGGGACCCGGCGGCCCTCGGCGATCAGGCCGACGAGCTTGCGCGGCGGGTTGGTCCCGGCGCGCTCGGCTGCGGCCTCGAGGGCCTCACGGCCGACGAAGCGCCCGCCGTTGGCCGTCTTCTCGAACTTCACGACCCTGCCCAGGCCCGCGTCGAACGGGGTCAGCGCCGTCGTCAGCTCGTGCCCGTACAGCGGCATGCCCGCCTCCAGGCGCAGCGTGTCGCGGCAGGAGAGGCCGCAGGGGATCAGACCGGCCGGCTCTCCGGCCTCGGTCAGCGCCTGCCAGAGCTTCTCGGCGTGCTGCGGCTCTACGAAGAGCTCGAAGCCGTCCTCGCCGGTGTAACCGGTGCGGGCGATCAGCGCCGGGACACCGGCGACGGTGCCGGGCAGACCCGCGTAGTACTTCAGCCCGTCCAGGTCGGCGTCGGTCAGCGACTTCAGAATGCCGGGGGACTCGGGGCCCTGGACGGCGATCAGGGCATACGCGTCGCGGTCGTCGCGCACGTCGGCGGCGAAGCCGTCGGCGCGGGAGGTCAGCGCGTCCAGCACCACCTGGGCGTTGCCCGCGTTGGCGACGACGAGGTATTCGGGCGCCTCGCTCTCGCCCAGGCGGTAGACGATCAGGTCGTCGAGGATCCCGCCGTCCTCCTGGCAGATCATGGTGTAGCGGGCGCGGCCGACGGCGATGCTGCCGATGTTGCCGACGAGCGCGTAGTCGAGGAGGTCGGCGGCCTGTGGCCCGGTGACGGTGATCTCGCCCATGTGGGAGAGGTCGAAGAGACCGGCCTTGGTGCGGACGGCGTTGTGCTCGTCGCGCTCACTGCCGTACCGCAGCGGCATGTCCCAGCCCGCGAAGTCGGTCATGGTGGCGCCCAGCGAACGATGCAGGGCATCGAGGGCGGTCAGACGGGGGACGTTGCTCATAGATGTGGCTCCCAGGGCATGCTGGCGAGGACAATCCTCCCCATCTGTCATCGGAACCTGAGAGGTTCGTCGCGACCGCACGTATTGGTGGTCGTGACTTGCACCTTGGGTGGAGCCACTCGACAGCGGCTCGCTTTTCAGATCTGCCTCATCACACGCGGTACGGGGCCTGAGAGATTCAAGGGAGGGACTTGCTCCTTCGGCGCCCGGCGCACACAGTGGCCAGGACTCTCCCGCGTGGATTCAAGCGGCCGGTATGCAGTTGGCGCGCACATCATTGCACGCATCGTGGCGGAGTGGGGCGACAGGCCCATGGCTGCAATATGGTTGTGCCGCATTACCGTTTCTTTACACTTCATGGGCAAGGGTGGGTAACCCGGCATGGGGGAGGGTGATGACGTTGCAGCGGTCTGAGGCATACGCGACGACCGCGGGGGTGCCCGCCCCGCCGGGCGCGTCCGCCCGGCGACTGGCCGAGGCGCCCGCGCCCGTGCTGCGTGACCTGAGAGACCGCTCGGGGCACAGTCCGCGCAGTCTGGTCTTCGCCGCAGGTGACGTGGTGGTCGTCTCCGGCCTGCCCGGCAGCGGAAAGTCCACGCTGATCCGGCGCGCGGCCCGCGGCCGCGGCATCGACTCGCAGGACACCCGGGACCGCTGGGACGCGCGGATGCCGAAGCTCCTGCCGTACGCCGTCTACCGCCCGCTGGTCCGGATCGCGCACTACGCCGGACTGCGGCGCGCGCTGCGCTCCGGCGAGAGCGTCGTCGTACACGACTGCGGCACCCAGGCCTGGGTGCGGCGCTGGCTGGCCCGTGCGGCGCGACGCCGCGGCCGCGGCCTGCATCTGGTGCTCCTCGACGTCACGCCCGCGGTCGCCAGGGAGGGGCAGCGCGAGCGCGGCCGCGGGGTGTCGGGGTACGCATTCGCCCGGCACCGGCGGGCGGTGGGCCGTCTGGTCGGCGACGCGGAGGCCGGGCGGCTGCCCGCGGGCTGCGCCTCGGCGGTGCTGCTGGACCGGGACGCGGCGGGGGCGCTCGGCCGGGTCGGCTTCGAGGAGTCGAAGGCAGGCCCGTCGGGCGATTGAGGACGAGCGGCGCGAGAGGCCGCGCCCCCACCCGCCCCGGCGGGCCACCACGGCGTTAGGGTCGTGGCGCGCAACCGTGGGAACGCAGGGGGAGAAGGACAAGCACATGCAGACACCGGAGCATCCGCATCCGCATCCGTACGGCGGCTGGCCGGCGAACGAGCTCGAAGAGGTGCTCGCCGCATCCCTCGGCAACCCCTCCGCCGGAGGCCGCCTCGTCGAGGTGCTCGGCCGCAGCCAGATCTGGGTGCCGCTGCCCAACGGCGGCGGTCCGGACAGCCCGGACCTCGATCTGCCCACCATGGAGATCGACGGGGCCGCGTACGTCCCGGTCTTCAGCTCCGAGCAGCAGTTCCTGCAATGTGTCGGCGGCCATATGCCCTGCACCGTCGCACCTGCCCGCGAATTCGCCCGCGGACTGCCCCCGCAGCTCGGCATCGCCGTGAACCCGGGCGGCACGGTCGGCGCCCCGCTGCCGCCGCCCGCCGTCGCCGAGCTGTGCCGGGTGGGACGCACACCCCTGGACGGTCCGGCGACCGGCGGCCGGGTGCGGCTCTTCGAGCCCGACTGGCAGGAGGAGCCGGTCGACTTCCTCGCCGCCGCGGCCGGCGAGTTCGAGAGTTCCGGCGTCGTCCTCACCGCCCGCCGCGCGCTCGCCTCCATCGAGGGCGAGCCGCCGACCCTGTTCATCGGCGTCCAGCTCTCCTCCTGGGAGGCCGCCGAGCGCAACGCCCCGATGGACGCGCTCGGCCGGGCGCTGGGCCGGGCCCAGGTGGGCTGGCCGGTCAATCTCGTACTGCTGGACGTGGCGCAGGACCCCGTCGGCATATGGATGCTGGAGCGGGTGCGGCCCTTCTACCAACGACAGCACGTGTAGTCGTCAAGTCGGCGTCAGAACTCCCGATTATGCTGGTTTGATGGCGAGAGAGGACCCGCCGCACTTGTGTGCCGGGTCGATCGAAGAGGGGCGGAACCCAGGGTGAGTGCGTCAGGCACCGCGGCGGCCGGGCAGGTCGAGCACATGCTGCGCCAGGTGACTCCCGGACGCTACGACGCGTACGAGGCGCTGCTGCAGGCCATCGCCGACCCGGCGAGCGGCCGACTCTGGATGCTGCTCTGGCACGGCCGGGCGGGCTCGCCCGACGCCCAGTACGGAAACATGGAGGTCGACGGCGTCGGCTACGCCCCTTGCGTCACCTCCGCCCAGGAGCTCTCCGTCTCCGGCTGGAACCGCGCCCACGAAGTGGTCAGCGGTCCGGACGTCGCCCGCTCCCTGTTCCCCGACCGCTGGGGGATCTGGCTCAACCCGCACGCCCCCGGCGGCGGCGTCGGCATTCCCTGGCTCGATCTGCGCAGGATCGCCACCGGCCTCGACCGGATGCCCGCCGGACCCCTGCGGATGTCCGAGCCGGCCATCGAGATCCCGCACTTCTACGCCCTGCTCGCGCAGAACGCCCACCGCACGGCCGCGGTCCGCTCGTTGCGCCGCACCTGGGTGCAGCCCGCGCTTGGCGCTCCGTATCTGGCCATCGGGCTCGATCTGTACGACACCGGCAGGCAGTCCGTCGACGCGGTGCGCGCCATGATGCAGCAGTCGATCGCCGCGGTACCGGACGGGCTGCCGGTCTCCACCGTCGCGATGTCCGACGAGTACGACCCGGTGACGATGTGGCTGCGGGCCAACGCCCGTCCGTTCTACGACCGGGACGCCCACGGCGGCGGCGCACCGGCCGCCGGAGGGTACGGCTACCCTCCGCCGCACGGCCGCTGAACCATTGCACAGCGGGGCCGTTGAAGGCCTCGCTCAGCGCACTTCCGTGCCCTGGAGTGACGGTCAGGGTGGGATTGTGTGCGCCTTGAGCCTCAAGGGCCTTTCAATCGAATGAGTCGATGAGTGCGGCAGGCGAGTCCGCATGGCGGTACCTCACTCAACTTTCGCCCCATACGCGGTAGATGGCGATCCGCTCAGTCAGAGCTGTCGTCCGTATAACGGAACCCCCCTCCCCTCATCACGTTTGGGCAAACATTCCCCGGGGGGTCTGGCGGGTGATCGCGAGACCGTTGAAGACTCCCGCACCAAGGGGATATTCGCCCCTGTGTACGGCGTGCTTCACGCGTACTTCCCGCATCAAAGCTCCACGTGCACCACAAGTTGTGAACAATGCCGCTACAGCGGCGGGTACGGGCCGGTCACCTCCGGCCGAGAGGGGTCCCCACCACGATGACGGCACCATTGCACGACACGAGCACGGACGCGGACAAGGCCGCAGCCGTCGATGTCGCGGCGGATGTAGTCAAGAAGTCGGTAGAAGGGCGGTCGCTGCGACAGATCGCCTGGACGCGCCTCAAGCGGGACAAACTGGCGCTGGCCGGCGGCATCGTCGTCATCTTCCTGGTGCTCGTGGCGATCTTCGCGCCGCTGATCGTGAGTCTGCTCGGCCACCCGCCCAACGAGTTCCACCAGGATCAGATCGACCCGCTGTTCGGCACCCCCAAGGGCTCCTTCGGCGGCATGAGTTCGGACTTCCTGCTGGGCCTCGAGCCGCAGAACGGCCGCGACGTGTTCAGCCGCATCGTCTACGGCGCCCGTATCTCGCTGCTGGTGGCCTTCCTCGCCGCGCTGGTCGCCGTTCTGCTCGGCACCGTCTTCGGCATCGTGGCCGGTTACTTCGGCGGCTGGGTCGACGCGATCATCAGCCGGGTGATGGACATGCTGCTGGCCTTCCCACAGCTGCTCTTCATCATCTCGCTGGTCTCCGTGCTCCCCAGCGATCTGTTCGGCCTCACCGGCACCAGTGTCCGCATCGCCGTCCTGGTGATGGTGATCGGCTTCTTCGGCTGGCCGTACGTGGGACGCATCGTGCGCGGCCAGACCCTCTCGCTGCGCGAGAAGGAGTACGTCGAGGCGGCCAGGAGCCTGGGCGCCGGTCAGCGGTACGTCCTCTTCAAGGAGTTGCTGCCCAACCTGGTCGCGCCGATCACCGTCTACACCACACTGATGATCCCCACGAACATCCTCACCGAGGCGGCGCTCAGCTTCCTCGGGGCGGGCGTGAGGCCGCCGACGGCCTCGTGGGGTCAGATGCTCTCCAAGGCAGTGGAGTACTACCAGGAGGACCCGATGTTCATGGTCGTCCCGGGTGTGGCGATCTTTGTGACGGTGCTGGCCTTCAACCTCTTCGGCGACGGAGTGCGGGACGCACTCGACCCCAAGGGCACCCGGTGACGGCATCCCCCGCGGCGCCGTCCGGCCGCAGACAACTGAACGTGCCCCTGCCACACATGTCAGGCGGCTCCCCGATGGTTCCCCGGCATCAAGCCAAGGACCGCGCTACTCCGGAGGTTGCAGAAACAATGAAACCCCTACGTTCGTCGAGGAGCAGGCAGATCGCCGGTGCGGCGGTTGTCGTGGCAGCCCTCATGTCCACCGCGGCGTGCGGTGGCGGCGGTTCCAAGGACGATGACGGCGCCGGCAAGGCCGCCGGGTACAACGCCGGTACGAAGGGCGTCGCCAACGCCTCCGCCAAGAAGGGCGGCACGCTCAAGTTCATCGGCAAGCAGGACTTCGACTCCACCGACCCGCAGCGCCAGTACTACGGCATGGCCTGGGACTTCTCCCGGTTCTACGCGCGCCAGCTGGTCTCCTACGCGCCGAAGCCGGGTGCCGGCGGCGCCGAGCTCGTCCCCGACCTCGCCAAGGCGAACGGTGTGGTCTCCAACGGCGGCAAGACGTACACGTACGAGCTGCGGGACGGGATCACCTGGGAGGACGGCACGCCGATCACCTCCAAGGACATCAAGTACGGCATAGAGCGCATCTGGGCCACGGACGTCATCACCGGCGGCCCCGCCTACCTGCGCCAGGTCCTCGACCCCAAGGGCGAGTACAAGGGTCCCTACAAGGACACCACTGCGGACAAGCTCGGTCTGAAGGCGATCCAGACGCCGAACGACAAGACCATCGTCTTCAACCTGGCGACGCCCAACGGTGACTTCGAGCAGATGCTCGCGATGCCGGCCGGCTCCCCGGTGAAGAAGGAGAAGGACACGCAGGCCAAGTACCAGCTGAAGCCGTTCTCCTCCGGCCCGTACAAGTTCGAGTCGTACGCGCCCAAGAAGAGCGCTGTCCTCGTCCGCAACGACAAGTGGCAGAAGGCCTCCGACCCGATCCGCGCCGCGCTGCCGGACAAGATCACGGTCACGATCAACTCCAACATCGAGGCGATCGACCAGCTGCTGATCAAGGGCGACTACGACCTCGACCTGAACGCCACGGGCATGTCCCAGTCGGGCCGCACCTCGGCGCTCAAGCAGCACAAGGACAACGTCGACAACATCGAGACCAGCTTCATCCGGTACGTCGACATCGCCACCAAGGTCCCGCCGTTCGACAACATCGAGTGCCGCAAGGCCGTGATCTACGCGGCCGACTACAAGTCGATGCAGACGGTCCGCGGCGGCCCGGACGCCGGTGGCGAGATCGCCACGAACATGCTGCCCAAGTCCATCAAGGGCTCGGACGACTACGACCCGTACGGCATCCTGGCGCGCGACGGCAAGCCGGACGTCGCCAAGGCGAAGGCGGCCCTGAAGGCGTGTGGCAAGCCCGAGGGCTTCACCACCAACATCAGCGCCCGCAGCAACAACCCGGGTGAGGTCCAGGTCGCCGAGGCGCTGCAGCAGTCGCTGCAGGCCGTCGGCATCAAGGCCCAGGTGGAGTCGATCGACGGCGCCGAGTCCTCCAGCATCACCGGTGCTCCCGCGGTGGTGAAGAAGCGCGGTCTCGGTCTGGTCATGACCGGCTGGGGTCCGGACTTCCCGACCGGCCAGGGCTTCTCGCAGCCGCTGGTCGACGGTCGCTTCATCGTGGCCAACGGCAACTACAACGTCTCAGAGACGAACGACCCGAAGATCAACAAGTTCTTCGACGACGCTCTCAAGGAGACCGACCCGGAGAAGGCCGGTGAGATCTACAAGCAGATGAACCACGCTGTCGCGGACCTCGCCGTGCAGATGCCGTTCATCTACGAGAAGAACTTCACCTGGCGCAGCTCGCGGCTGACCAACGCCTACTCCACCGCGGCGTACAACGGCCGTTACGACTACGTCTCCCTGGGCGTCGTCAAGTAACCGTCCCTCGTGACGAGTCACAACCCACCATCGCCCAACCCGCCAGTCCCGAAGGGCAGGTGATGGCCTCGGGCGGCGGTCCGGGGAACCCGTAATCCGGGATCTCCGGGCCGCCGCCGGGCCGCGCACAGTGCTTGCTTACGTCATCCGGCGCTTGTTCGCCGTCGCCATGATGCTGATGGTCGTTACCCTGACGACCTTCGTCATCTTCTTTGTGCTGCCGAAGTGGGCCGGAATGGACCCCGCCTACTTGTTCGCCGGCAAGCAGACCGACCCGGCCTCCATTGAGGGAATCCGTCAGAAGCTGGGGCTCGCCGATCCGGTCCTGGTGCAGTTCTGGCACTTCGTCCAGGGTCTGTTCGTCGGTCGTGACTACATCAGCGGCACGGATGTCACGCACTGTCCGGCACCCTGCTTCGGCTACTCCTTCCGCACCGAGCAGGAGGTGTGGCCGCAGCTCACCGAGGCGATCCCGGTCACCCTGTCGCTCGCTGCGGGCGCCTGCCTGCTCTGGGTCGTCGGCGGTGTCGCCACCGGCGTCGTCTCCGCGCTGCGCCGGGGCACCCTGTGGGACCGGGCGGCGATGACCGTCGCACTGGCCGGCGTCTCGCTTCCCATCTACTTCACCGGCCTGTTGTCGCTGGCCATCTTCAGCTACCAGCTGGACTGGGTCAGCGGGGAGTTCGCGCCGTTCAGCGAGGACCCGGCCCAGTGGTTCCAGACGCTGATCCTGCCGTGGATCACCCTCGCCTTCCTCTACGCGGCGATGTACGCCCGGCTCACCCGGGCCACCATGCTGGAGATCATGGGTGAGGACTACATCCGTACGGCCCGGGCCAAGGGCCTCACGGAGAGGGTCGTCATCGGGCGGCACGCGATGCGCTCGACCTGGACGCCGGTGCTGACCCTGCTCGGCCTGGACCTTGGCGCGCTGCTGGGCGGTGCGGTGCTCACGGAGTCCACGTACAACCTGCCCGGCCTCGGTCACCTCGCGATCGATTCGATCGAGACCAAGGACCTGCCGCTCATCCTCGGTGTCACCCTCATCGCGGCCCTGTTCATCTGCGTGGCCAACCTCTTCGTGGACCTTCTGTACGCAGTCATCGACCCGCGAGTGAGGATCGGATGACCAATCTCGACAAGACCGGTACCGAGGACCTCGCGGTGACCGGCACCGCACTGGGGGAGCCCGCCGCGGTCGGCTCGCCCGCCCCCACCGCCTTCCTGGAAGTACGCGACCTCAAGGTCCACTTCCCGACCGACGACGGTCTGGTCAAGTCCGTCGACGGCCTCAGCTTCCAGCTGGAGAAGGGCAAGACGCTCGGCATCGTCGGCGAGTCCGGCTCCGGCAAGTCCGTCACCTCGCTCGGCATCATGGGCCTGCACACCGCGGGTCAGTACGGCCGCCGCAAGGCACAGATCTCCGGCGAGGTCTGGCTGGACGGCCAGGAGCTGCTCGGCGCCGACCCGGACACGGTGCGCAAGCTGCGCGGGCGCGAGATGGCGATGATCTTCCAGGATCCGCTCTCCGCGCTGCATCCGTACTACACGATCGGCCGCCAGATCACCGAGGCGTACCGGGTGCACCACGACGTCGACAAGAAGACCGCGCGCAAGCGCGCGATCGAGCTGCTCGACCGGGTGGGCATCCCGCAGCCCGACAAGCGCGTGGACGGTTATCCGCACGAGTTCTCCGGCGGCATGCGCCAGCGCGCGATGATCGCCATGGCGCTCGTCAACAACCCCGAGCTGCTGATCGCCGACGAGCCGACGACCGCGCTGGACGTGACCGTCCAGGCGCAGATCCTCGACCTCATCCGTGATCTGCAGAAGGAGTTCGGCTCCGCGGTCATCATCATCACCCACGACCTGGGCGTCGTCGCCGAGCTGGCCGACGACATCCTGGTGATGTACGGCGGCCGGTGCATCGAACGCGGCCCCGCCGAGAAGGTCTTCTACGAGCCGCAGCACCCGTACACCTGGGGCCTGCTGGGCTCCATGCCGCGCATCGACCGGGACCAGACCGAGCGCCTCATCCCGGTCAAGGGCTCGCCGCCCAGTCTCATCAACATCCCCGACGGCTGTGCCTTCAACCCGCGGTGCCCGTACGCCGATGTGCCGAAGGACAACCTGACGCGCACCGTCCGCCCCGAACTCCACGAGGTCGGCAGCCGGCACTTCTCCGCCTGCCACATGTCGCAGGACGAGCGGACGCGGATCTGGACCGAAGAGATTGCGCCCAAGCTGTGAGTGAGAACGATGTGAAGATCCCCGAGCAG
Organism: Streptomyces sp. NPDC002870; assembly: GCF_042888505.1. Taxonomy (NCBI): domain Bacteria; kingdom Bacillati; phylum Actinomycetota; class Actinomycetes; order Kitasatosporales; family Streptomycetaceae; genus Streptomyces; species Streptomyces sp. NPDC002870. Next base: position 211,929 of record NZ_JBIAPW010000011.1, on the reverse strand, counting down.
CAGACTGCCGCGGCCGCCTCCTCGTCCGAGGCGCTGCTCAAGGTCGACGGCCTGGTCAAGCACTTCCCCATCAGGAAGGGGCTGCTGCAGCGGCAGGCCGGGGCCGTGCAGGCGGTCGACGGGCTGACCTTCGACGTCCGCCCGGGCGAGACCCTGGGCGTGGTGGGCGAGTCCGGCTGCGGCAAGTCGACGATGGGCCGGCTGATCACGCGGCTGCTCGAACCGACCGGTGGGAAGATCGAGTTCGAGGGTCACGACATCACGCACCTGGGCGTCGGCAAGATGCGCCCGCTGCGGCGCGACGTCCAGATGATCTTCCAGGACCCGTACTCCTCGCTGAACCCGCGGCACACGATCGGCACGATCGTCTCCGCGCCGTTCAAACTGCAGGGTGTGCGACCCGAGGGCGGGATCAAGAAGGAGGTCCAGCGGCTGCTCGAGCTGGTGGGCCTCAACCCCGAGCACTACAACCGTTATCCGCACGAGTTCTCCGGCGGCCAGCGCCAGCGCATCGGCATCGCGCGTGCGCTCGCCCTCAAGCCGAAGCTGGTCGTTGCGGACGAGCCGGTCTCCGCGCTGGACGTCTCCATCCAGGCGCAGGTGGTCAACCTGCTGGACGACCTCCAGGACGAGCTGGGCCTGACGTACGTGATCATCGCGCACGACCTGTCGGTGATCCGGCATGTGTCGGACCGGATCGCGGTGATGTACCTGGGCAAGATCGTGGAGCTGGCGGACCGCAAGTCGCTGTACGAGGCGCCGATGCACCCGTACACGAAGGCGCTGATGTCGGCGGTGCCGGTGCCGGACCCGCGGCGTCGCGGCGGCAAGAGCGAGCGCATCCTGCTGAAGGGCGACGTGCCCTCTCCGATCGATCCGCCGACGGGTTGCCGGTTCCACACGCGGTGCTGGAAGGCGACGGAGATCTGCAAGAAGCAGGAGCCGCCGCTGATCGCGCTGCGACCGGGCCAGCAGGTGGCCTGCCACCACCCGGAGAACGCGGAGGACCAGGCGCCGGAGGATGCGGCGCTGGCGTCGGCGCGGGAGGCGATCGAGATCGTGACGGCGACGCCGAAGTCGGAGGAGTCGGCGACGGCGGAGAAGGCCGAGGCGGCCCTCGCGAAGGCCGAGGCGCGCGAGGCGAGCCTGGCGAAGGCTGACGCGGCCGGGGCGGCTGCCGGGGCGGGCCTGGCGAAGGCCGACGCCGACGTGGCCAAGGCCGACTCTGGCGACAGCCAGGACCGGCCCGCCGAAGGCACCGGCAACGCTGACAGCGCTGACTCCGACCGTTCCGAGGGCTCGGGGGACATCTCCAAGGAGTAGAACCGGCACAATCGTCCGGTGCTCCAAGAACTGTTCACGCCTTCCGTCCAGCACGCGCTCGACATCGTCGGGATCTTCGTCTTCGCGATCTCCGGCGCACTGCTCGCCGTACGCAAGAACTTCGACGTCTTCGGCATCGCGGTGCTCGCAGAGGTCACCGCGCTGGGCGGAGGGCTTCTCCGTGACCTGATCATCGGGGCCGTACCGCCGGCCGCCTTCACCGATCTCGGGTACTTCCTCACGCCGCTCGTGGCGACCGTCCTCGTCTTCTTCCTGCACCCGCACGTCGAGCGCATCCAGGTCGGCGTCAACGTCTTCGACGCCGCCGGCCTCGGGCTGTTCTGCGTCACCGGCACCACCAAGGCGTACGAGTACGGGCTCGGCCTGACCGCCTCCGCCGCGCTCGGGCTCGCCACCGCCGTCGGCGGCGGTGTTCTGCGCGACGTACTGGCCAACGAGGTCCCCTCCCTGCTGCGCTGGGACCGCGATCTGTACGCCGTCCCCGCCATGGTCGGCGCGACCATGATCGTGCTGTGCATCCGCCTCGACGTGCTGAACGCGGCCACCAGCGGTCTCGCCGTGGTGACCGCGTTCGTCCTGCGCCTGCTCGCGATGCGTTTCCACTGGCGGGCACCGCGCGCCTGGAACCGGCGCTCCGCGGCCGCCGAGGAGAGCTGAAAAAGCTACCGCTCAGTAATTGTCTGTTGTACGGTGCTGCCATGGCACAGGCTGTACAGGCATCCATCGGGGACAGTGAGTTCGACCGCGACACCGCTGTCACCCCGCGCGCTCCCGGCGTCTACGACGCGGAGCTCTCGGCGGGCTGGACGATCATCAACGCCGTCAACGGCGGCTATCTGCTGGCCCTGCTCGGCCGCGCGCTGGGCGAGGCGCTCCCGCACCCCGACCCTTTCACGGTCTCCGCGCACTACCTGAGCGCGTCGCAGCCGGGTCCCGCGGTGGTCCGCACCGACGTCGTACGCACCGGGCGCACGCTCTCCACCGGCCAGGCGTCGCTGTTCCAGTACGGGGAGGACGGCGCCGAGATCGAGCGGATCCGCGTCCTCGCTACGTACGGAGACCTGGACGCGCTGTCCGACGACGTACGGACGACGGCGAAGCCGCCCGCCATGCCGCCGCTCCAGCACTGCCTCGGTCCGTCCGACGGCCCCGCGCCGAAGATTCCCGGCAGCTCGGCGATCACTGACCGTCTGAACATCAAGCTGGACCCGGCGACCGTCGGCTGGGCCGTGGGCGCGCCCTCCGGCAATGGCGAGATGCGCGGCTGGTTCTCCCTCGCGGACGGCCGCGACGCGGATCCCTTCTCGCTGCTGCTCACGGTCGACGCGCTGCCGCCGACATCCTTCGAGCTGGGTCTGAAGGGCTGGACCCCCACGGTCGAACTCACCACGCACATCCGGTGCCGCCCCGCGCCGGGCCCGCTGCGGGTCTCGATCACGACCCGCAACCTGGCCGGCGGCTTCCTGGAGGAGGACGCGGAGGTCTGGGACAGCGCGGACCGGCTGGTGGCCCAGTCGCGCCAGCTGGCGATGGCCCCGCGCCGCTGACGCGCGAGGGTATGTCGTCCGCTCTCATGGGGCGGGCGGCAACGAGGCCTGCCGCCCAAGGGGGTCCTGTGGCCATACCGGCAGGGCGGCGAGGCGGCTGAGGGCCTTCTCCGACGGGGTGTCCGGTTCCGCGCTGAAGACGAGCACCTGCTGCCCCGGATCGTCCGGGGGCTCCACGTTCTCGTAGGCCAGTTCCATGCAGCCCACCACGGGGTGCCGGAAGAGCCGGGTGCCGAAGGCCCTGGCGCGCACGGGCGGCTGAGACCACAGCGCGGCGAACCCGGGGTCGGATTCGGTGAGTTCACCGATCAGGGCGGCCAGTCTGTCGTCCCGGGGATGTTCGTCCGAGGCGAGGCGGAGGCCCGCGGCCACCCCGCGGGCCTCGACCGCCCACTGCGGATACAGCTCGCGGGTGCGCCGATCGAGGAACAGCATCCTCGACAGGTTCGGGCGGTGGCGTGCGCTGAGAGGGCTGTCCCTGTCGAGGTGGCAGGCGAGCAGCGCATGCCCCAGCGGGTTCCAGAAGAGAACGTCGTGGCGGTGGTTCAGGGCGACGGCGGGCATGCCCTTCAGACCCCCCATCAGCTGCCGGACACCTGGCCCGGCGCATTCGTCGGGTACCGGTTCCGCACTCTGCGCGAGACGGTACAAGTGGGCGCGCTCGCCGTCGTCGAGCCGTAACACCCGGGCGATAGCGTCGAGTACGGCGAGCGGGGCTTCACGGTGCCTGCCTTCTTCGAGGCAGATGTAGTGGGTCAGGCCAAGCCCGGCGCGTCTTGCCACCTCTTCTCGCCGCAGGCCCGGACCGAGGTCGCTCGAACCAGCGGTGGGACTGGTCTCTTCCGGGGGCATGCGGGCACGCCGGGTGCGCAGAAACTCCCCCAGGTCGGCAGGTCTGTCCATGTGAACAAGTCTCCAACAGGCGGGGAGGTTGGGGGAGGGCCCCAGCCTGCCCCTGTCAGCCCCACCTCCCGAATGGGCACCCACCCCGCGCTATCACCAATTTTGGCTGATGGTTCAACAATATGCAGAAACTTCCCGGATCTTGGCCTATTTCGCTCTCTCAATAAACCGAACAGTGCGAGACTTTGAGCACCGACTGGCCGATTAGCATCCGACTGCGTGCAGCTGACCGGGCGACCGTGAGCAGGGCATTTTCATCGACACCGAACGTAATCACCATTCGTGAAACGAAGATTTAACTCCACACCGGACAGGGAAGCGCATGCATCACATGCGGAAGTGACCTACATCACTCTGGCTTTTTTCCGATGCCTGCCCGCCCGCGGGGCTTGACCACACCGCCCCTGTACCGCCATGCGGAAGGAGATCAACCTTGCAGAAATCCACGGGGGATCGAAGAACCGAGTTGGGGAGATTCCTCCAGTCGGTGCGCAGCCGGCTGCGCCCGGAAGACCTCGGTCTCGCCGGTGACGGCAAGCGCCGCCGGGTGGCCGGACTGAGGCGTGAGGAAGTCGCCCTGCTCGCGGGAGTGAGCGTCAACTACTACACACGGCTGGAGCAGGGGCAGAACCGGAACGCTTCACCAGAGGTGCTGGACGCGCTCGCCACCGCACTGAGACTGAGGCCGGACGAACGCGCCCACTTGCACGACCTCGTCCGGCCGACCCATGCCACCAAGGCGCCGCGGACGACCGAGCAGGTACGCCCGGGCCTGGAGCGGATGATCGGCTCCTTCGAGAGCGGTCCCGCCGTGCTCCTCGGCAGACAGACCAAGGTGCTCGCCTGGAACCACCTGGCCCGCATCCTCTTCACCGGATACATCGATCTAACCGGCCGGGACGGCGACTTCGAGCCGCCCAACCTGGCCCGGTTACTCTTCTGCGCCTCCGGCGCGCGGCAGCTCTACACCGACTGGGAGTACGAGGCCCAGGACCTGGTCGGCTATCTGCGACTGATGCACGGCCGTTACGCCGGCGATCCCGAACTGACCGATCTCATCGCCGAACTCTCGTCGAGGAGCCGGGAGTTCTCCGCGATGTGGTCGGAGCACCGGGTCTGGGACAAGTCGCACGGCACTCGCCGGCTCAACCACCCCGATGTGGGCGCGCTTACGCTCATTTATGAGACGTTCAGGCTCCCCGAGGCTCCTGATCAAGCCATCGTGCTGTACCAGGCCGAGCCTGGATCGCCTTCCGAAGCCACACTTCGCAGGCTTCTGGAGAAGCGGGAGACCTGAGCGCACCCCGGGGCCTGGGCGGACGCCGGATTTTCGCTGTCCTTCATCAAACGCCGACACGGCGGATACCCGGCCGCCGACAGGAGGGCCTTCAGGTATCCGCCGTGAGTTCTCGGCACTACGCGGCGAGGAACTTCTCCAGCGCAGTGGCCAGCGCGATGGGGGTCTCCACCATCGGGTAGTGGCCCGAGTTGCCCATGACCAGCAGCTCGGCGTTCGGGTAGTGCTTCATCCAGGTCTCGTTCATGGCGTCGGCGTTGACCGCCGGATCGTTCTCGCCGACGACCGCCAGCGCGGGCACCTCGGCCCCGGCGATGCGGGCCGAGAAGTCCGTGGAGCGGAACGAGTCGAGGTAGCCGCGGAAGGCCACCGGGCCGACCTCCTTCATCGACTGCTGTGCCCAGGCGTCCACCCAGGTTGCGGAGAGCCGGTTTCCGGTGGTCAGATCGATGATGATCCGCCGGTTCTCCACCTGGTGGGCGGCGTCGGCGAAGAGCGGGAAGTCCGAGTCGGGTATGGGCATTCCGGTGGCCGGCACCGGGCTCAGGCCGATCAGCTTGCGTACCCGCTGGGGGGCCTTGAGGAGCACCTGCTGGATCGGCATTCCGCCCAGTGAGTGGCCGATGAGCGAGAACTCCTGCCAGCCGAGGCTGTCCGCCAGCGCGAGCGTGTCCGACGCGATCTCGTCCGTGCTGTAGGTGCCCGTCACATCGAGGGCCTTGCCGAAGCCCCGGGCGTCCATGAACGCGTAACTGAACCGGGTCCCGTCCAGATAGGGCCACCAGGCGCGGAACGATTCGAGTCCGCCGAAGAGTGAGTGCAGCACGATGACCCGGTGCGGGCCATTGCCGATGACATGGCTGTTGGGGACGTAGCGGCCGTTGCCGGACATGGTTTCCTCCGTGGAGTCGGTCGGAAGGGCGGTGGCTTCCCGAATGTCGGGAGCCAGGTCGGGGGACGGATCGGGATCCGTGAAGATCCGGTTCAACTCGCCGTACAGAGCGTCGAGTTCGTCGTGGTGGCCGTGCATGACGATGTGCCCGTCGGGGCGCACCAGGTGGAATCCCGCGCGCCGGCAGTGCAGTTCCCGGTGCGCGCGGCGCAGCAGTTCGGTGCCGCGCCGCCCGCCGCCCGGACGGCCGGCCCCCGCGTCGATCACCCGGACCTGGCGTTGCCACGGCCGGGCGAGGTGGCGTACCGCCTCGGCGAGCCGGCCGTCACCGCCCTTGGCGGCAGGGACGACCACGACGGCGAACCGGTTGGGGTCGGCTTCGGGACCCGCGGCGCCCAGGCCGAGGGCGAGGTCCCTCGGGAGCGCGGCGCCCTGCTTGGCGTGCCGGCGCAGTGAGGACCTCATGTCGCACCAGTCCGCGGGTACCTGCCGGCGGGGGCTGTCCGCGGAGGCCGCCGTGGGGTACACCCAGCGGCGTCCGGCCGCGATGGGGACGTAGAACCGCTCGAGCGTCCGGGTGCGGTCCAGTGCGCGCATGGCGGTGTCGCGCAGCGCCACCTGCGTGCTCTTGTTCCACATGGCCGCGCGGGTCTGCAGATCGGTGTCCCGGACGACGGCGTCGGCCACTGCCGCCCGCTCGGGGGTGTAGCTCTCCAGCAGGCCGGTCCGCGCGTCACCACGGATGACGGAGGCCAGTTTCCAGGCCAGGTTCTGGGCGTCCTGGATCCCGGTGTTGAGGCCCTGGCCGCCCATCGGGCTGTGCGCGTGCGCCGCGTCTCCCGCGATGAACACCCGGCTCAGCTGGAAGGAGGCGGCACGGCGCCGGTGCACCCGGAAGGTGGTGACCCAGTCCGGCTCGATGAGCCGCAGGCCACCGGGGCCGCGCACGTCCACCAGGCTCTGCATGTCCGCGAGCGTGCCGTTCTCCAGGTCCGCCGGGGCGTTGGTGAAGAAGCGGTACAGGCCGTAGGGCTGGGGGACGATCGCCAGTACGCCGATCCGCGACTGGTAGTAGTGGATCTCGTCCGGGTCCAGCGGATTGTTCGCGATCCGGGCGTCGGTGATGAGGAAGCGGTTCTCGTACGTCGCGCCCTCGTACGGGATGCCGAGCTGGTTGCGTACGACGCTCGTCGCTCCGTCCGCGCCGATCACCCAGGGCACGGTGAAGCGCTCGACGGAGCCGTCGGCATGTTCCAGGGCGGCGGTCACCCGGTGGCCCGGTGTGATCCGGCCGCTGAAGTCGATGCCCTGGAGCCCGAGCAGCCGCACCTCGCGCTCGATCGCGCCACCCAGGCCCTTGAGGCCGGAGATGAGGATCTCCTCGGTGTGCCGCTGCGGAAGGCAGTACGGGGCCAGGTCGTCGGGCATCCGCATCCGGGTGACCGGGCGCCGCTCCGAGTAGTACGTCATCTGCCGTAGTTTCACGGCGACTTCGTCCACCGATTTCGCAAGACCCAGGTCCTGCAGGACATCCAGGGTGCGCGGCCATACGAGCATCGCCTTGGAATGCACACTCGCCTGCGGAGCGGCATCGACAAGACGCACCCTGATGCCGCGCCGCAGGAGTTCGCAGGCCGCGGTCAGACCGGTCGGCCCGGCTCCGACGATGAGCACATCGCAGTCATTCTCGGTGTTCATGGAGAGCCTCCTACGCGGTCGGCTACTGGGGCTGGGTGTACTACTCGGCTTCAGGTGAGGAAGGCCAGGGAAATGGCGTAGCTGTCCTCGTGCATGCGGTAGCGGTCGATCAGCCCGTCGGTCACGCGGAGTTCGAGGGCGAAGTCCGACGCGAAGCTCTTTCCGGTCGCATTCACCTTGTACTGGAAGTGGCCGAGCACGATGGCGAGCTCGCCTTCCACCACGATCCGGTGCACCTGGAATTTCTCCGGCTCCATGTTCTCGCCAGCCTGCCGGAAGAATTCACGTACCTCCGCGTGACTCGACCTGCTGCCCATCCAGGGAATGAGATCGGTGTCGCCGGGAGTGAACCAGTCGATCGGCTCGGAAAGCAGTTCTGTCGCACGTTCGAGATCACCGCCGCCAAGCAGCCGGAAGTATTCCTCGACGACGCTTCGTGTGGAGTTTGGCATGCGCCGAAGGTATTCACTTTTCGGCCGGATGAGACAGACCCTGCCAGTGGTAGGAACCAGGGCCATATGAGGACGCGGGTACTGGCTAGGCCTCCGTCGCGACTCGGATGCTCGTTGCCGAATCAGCCGACAGGAATCGAAAGGCCTCCCATGTCAACTGTCAATAGTGCGGACGGGACAAGGCCGGCTCCGGCCACCGAGCCGGACGCGCCGCCGAACCGCATGACGCGGCGCCAGACGCTGACCCTTGTGCTACTGCTCGGCGCTCAATTCACGCTCGCGGTGGACTTCTCGATCATGAACGTCGCGGTTCCGGTCATCGGCCGGGAACTCGACGTCGCCCAGGAAAACCTGCAGTGGATCGCCACGTCCTTCGCCCTCGGCGCGGCCGGCTTCAGCCTCCTCTTCGGCCGTATCGCGGACATGATCGGGGCACGCCGGGTGTTCCTGGCGGGCCTGGCGCTGCTCACGGTCGCCTCACTGCTCGGTGGTCTCGTCGACTCCTCGGGGCCGCTGCTGGCCGCCCGCGTCGCCCAGGGCCTGGCCACGGCGATGGTGACCCCCGCGGGCCTGGCTCTGCTCACCACCTCGTTCCCCGAAGGGCCACTGCGGGAGCGTGCGTTGGGGCTCAACGGAGCCATGCTCTCCGCGGGCTTCACCTGCGGCGCGATCGTCGGCGGCCTGCTCACCGACACGCTGAGCTGGCGCTGGGGCTTCTTCATCAACGTGCCGATCGGCCTGCTGCTGATCATCGTCACCCCCATGCTCCTCGCGGGCAGCCGCGGCAACCGCGGCAGCAAGCTGGACATCCCCGGCGCGATCACGGTGAGCGCGGGTCTGATCGCCCTCGTCTACGGCATCTCGGCGGCCGGCCAGTACGGCTGGTCCGACTCCACCACACTGCTGGCCTTCGGGATCGGTGTGGTGCTGCTCGCGGCCTTCGGGTTCATCGAGCTGCGCGCCGCGGAACCGCTCGCGCCGCTACGCGTGTTGAAGCTGCGCAGCGTGACGTGGGGGAACATCGGCGGCTTTGTGACGTTCATCGGCTTCACCGCCATGATCTTCCTGCTCACGCTGTACCTCCAGGAGGTGCTGGGCTACTCGGCGATGACGACCGGTCTCACCTTCGGTGTGCTGGGTGTCGGCGCCTTCCTCGGTGGTGTCACCGCGCCCCGCTGGATCGGCGTACTCGGCAGCCCCCAGGCGCTTTTGGTGGCCGGTCTGATCGTCCAGGGCGTCACTGTCGGTGTGCTGTTCTTCGCCGGCGCCGAGCGCGGCTGGCTGATCCCGGTGCTGGTCCTCGCCTTCCTCAGCAGCTATGGCCATGTGGCCGCCATCGTGGGCTTCATGGTCACGGCGACGTCCGGGCTGCCGAACGAGCAGCAGGGCCTGGCCACCGGTATCACCACACTCACCCAGCAGGTGAGCATCACCATCGGAATTCCGATCATGAGTGCCATCGCCACAGCTCGGATCCGCTCTCAGGCCGGGGCGCCGATCAGGGACGCGACGCTCAGCGGGATCAATGTGGCGATCCTTGCCAACGGTCTGCTGATCGTCGCCGTCGCTCTCCTCGTCGGCTTCTTCCTCAAGAAGCGCAGGACAGCCATGAGCTGACCGGCAACGAGCTGAAGGGCCGGCCGACCGGCCCTTCAGCCCGCCGGAGTCCTGCTGTCGACGTCCCACCCATGTGCCCGCTATGGACACCAGCTCCGCCATGAACACCGCTGTCACCCAGGGGGAATGATGGATCGAGAGACGAACCACGGGTCGGTCACGCACACCGGAACCGACGTCCTGATCATCGGCGCCGGGCCGACCGGCCTCATGCTCGGCTGCGAACTGCGGCGGCGGGGCGTCGACTGTCTCGTCGTCGACCGGGAGAGCCGGATCGACCGCCGCACCCGCGCGGTGATGGTGCACGCGGCCGGCCTCGAACAGTTCGAAGCGCTGGGCCTGCGAGCGGAGCTGGAGGCGCGGGGCGTCCCTCAGCAGCGGATCTCGTTCCATACGTACCGCGGCGTCACACACACCATCGACTTCGCCGGACTGGACACCGCCTACCCGTACTACCTCAATGTGCCCCAGCCCGAGGTCGAGGCGGTACTGGCCGCCGCGTACCGGGACATGGGCGGCACGCTGATCCGCTCTCTGCGCTACGAGCGGCACACGCAGGAGGCCGGCAGCGTCCGGGCCGAGCTGACCGGTGAGGCGGGCCCCCACTTCGTCACCGCGCGCCATCTGGTGGGCGCCGACGGCGCCGGGTCGACCGTGCGCGAGCGGCTCGGCATCGAATTTCCCGGCGTCACCTACCCCATGAGCTACCTCCTTGCCGAGGGCACGCCCGCCGTCCAGGTCGACCGCGGCGAGTCCGCCATGTACATCGGCCCGGCGGGGGCGGTCTCCCTCCTCCCGCTCCCCGACGGCCTGGTCCGCATAGCGGGCCCCGTCTCCGCCGCACAGCTCGACCGCGATACGACCGTCGAAGTGACTGAGTTCCAGTCGACGGTGGACCGTCTCGGATTCGGCAGCAGGCTACGGCTGGCCGAGGCGCGCCGCGTCGCCCACTACCAGGTGCACGAGCGGCTCGCCGACCGCTTCCGTACGGGCGGGGCAGTACTCGCCGGGGACGCCGCCCACCTCAACTCTCCGGCCGGCGGCCAGGCCATGAACACCGGCTTCGGCGACGCAGCCGCGCTGGCCTGGCGGCTCGGCCACCCCCTCGACGGAGCGGACCCCGGTCGGGGCGGCCCCGGTCCGCTCGACGACTACGCACGCGAGCGGCGGGCCTTCGCCGCGGATGTCGCCCGCACCACCGGAGTGCTCGGGCTCCTCGACGCCATGCGCGACGCGGTGACCCCCGCCGCTCACCAGGCCGTTCAGGACGCGCTCTCAGGACTCGCCGAGGCCTGGAGCCAGTTGTACGTCACCTACCCGGCCGCCGACTCCGACGGCGGCGGTCCCCAGGAGCGGCCGCACCGCGACGCCTACCGGCTGCGGCCGGGCGCCCGGGTCCCCGGCCACACCCCGGATCCCCGCCGCTTCACTCTGCTCCTGCCGCCCGGCGGCGACCCCTCGGCCGCCGCCTGGGCAACCGGCATCCCGGCAGACACGCTCAGCGCCGGACAGACGCCCCGCCAGGCCGCGCTGCTGCCGGTCCCCGCCGCCGTACTCGTACGCCCCGACGGTCATGTCGCGGCCGTGCTCCCCGAGTCACCCGGCGGCCGTCCGTCAGCCGGAGAACACGCGGAGCGCACAGAGCACGCGCACCACCATGACGTCATCAAGGGAGTCGCCGTATGACCACGCCCGTTCTCACGATCACCGGCACCGGCAGCTACCTCCCCGAGACCCGGGTGGACGTCGCCGACGCCGCCGAGCGGTACGAGGGGGAGGCCGAACGCATCCTCTCCACCGGATACCGCACCGTCTGCGCCGAGGACACCCTCTACCCGGCGGACATGGCTCTCATCGCGGCCCAGCGCGCACTGTCCGCGGCGGGTACCAAACCCGAAGACCTCCAGCTGCTGCTCGTGACCGCCATCCACCGGCACGGCCACAAGCGGCTCTGGTCACCCGCCTCCTGGCTGCAGTCCCAACTCGGCGCTCCCCAGGCGCTGCCCCTCACCGTCAACCAGGGGTGCAACGCCCAGATGCTGGCACTCGACGTGGCGAGCCGGTTTCTGGCGGGAGGCAGCGGCGGGAGCGCGCTCGTCGTCGCGGCCGACCAGTTCGCCTCCTCGGGCTTCGACCGCTTCACCGCCGACTTCGGCATCGTCTACGGCGACGCGGCCGCGGCAGCGGTCCTGACGTCCGGGGCGTCCGGACCGGGATGGCGGGTGCTGCGCACTCGTACGGTCTCCGATCCCGGCCTCGAAGGACTCCACCGCGCCGACGCGCCGGCCCCAGAGAACCCCGAACTCCTCGACGCGGAGCACGACGTGCGCAGCGCCAAGCGGCGGTTCTTGACCGAGAACGGCGCGGACCGGCTGCAGCACTCCACCCGGGCGGCCGTCAACGAGATCCGCCGCGCCCTGCTGCCGGACGGCGACGACCCCCGGCTGCGCCGGGTCGTCTACCCCAACCTGGGGCTCCGCCTGCTCGAGGAGAACTACTTTCCGGAGTTCCCGGGCGGCGAGGCGAAGTCGCTGTGGCACTTCGGGCGGACCGTCGGACACCTCGGCAGCGGCGACCAGATCGCCGGTCTCGACCACCTCGCCGACGAGGAGTTCGCCGCCGGCGACCGGGTCCTGCTGCTCGGCGCCGGGGCCGGATTCACCTGGACAGGGACTCTCCTCGAACACGACTGAGCATCCGGACATGACCTATCGAACCTATCGAACACGACCGAACTCCCATATCACCGCAGGCGGTCCACCGCACAGGGCCGACCCACCTCGCAAAGGCAGGCTCTGATCATGACGACTACGACTCTCTCGCTGGACGACCACACCCCAGAAGACGCCGAGCTGACCTACACCCGGACCGTCGACCGCGCACTGGTGCACCGGGACTCGCTGGGCGAGGTCTTCCTCACCGACCTGCGGCCGCTCAGTGACACGTGCTACGCGGCGGCAGCCCAACTCCCGCGCTCCCACGCCTATTACGGTGACCATCTGCTGCGCCCCAGCGCCTACGACCCGGTGCTGCTCCTGGAAGCCTGCAGGCAGTCCTGCCTGGCCGGCGCCCATGAGTTCTACGGGGTCCCGGCCGGCCACAAGTTCATCCTCACCCATCTGCGCATCCAGCTGACGCGCCTGGAACGCATAGCCGTGGGGACGGCCCCCTGTGCGCTGTCGATGCGGGTGACGGTCGTCGCCCACCGTCGGCGAGAGGGCCGTACCACCGGACTGGACTACGAGATCGGCCTGTTCGTCGGGCGGATCGAGATCGGCACCGCCTCCGTCGGCCTGCGGTTCAAGTCACCCGAGGACTATGTGGAGTTGCGGCTGAAGAACCGCGGCGGGATGCCGCTGCCGTCGTCGGGTACGCACGAGGACACCAACCCGGCCAGGGCCGTCGACCCGTACCTCGTCGGCCGGACCAACCCTCGTAACGTGGTGCTCGCCGACGCCGTGGCCGAGGACGACACCGCGACGGCGGTGCTGCGGATACCGGGTGACCACCCGAGCATGTTCGACCACCCGCAGGACCACCTCCCCGGCATGGTGATCGCGGAGGCCGCCCGGCAGATCGCGCTGCTGACCGCGCTGGAGGCCCGCGGTATGTCCCCCTCCAAGACCCTCCCCACCGCCCTGTCCGTGGTCTTCAGTCAGTTCGGTGAGCTGGAGAAGACGACCGTGATCACCTCCCAGGTGGGCGAGGAGCGCCAAGCCCCGGCCGACGACGAGCACGTGTACTACACGCAGGGCGGCACGCTGGAGCTGGACCCCGCCGCGTCCGCGTCCGCCGGCCGGCTGCCGGTGCGGGTCGTGGCCGCCCAGGACGGCGAGACGCTGTGCGTCTTCTCCCTCACCCTGAGCCGCGTCGGGTTCCGGTCATGACGTACCTGAATCCGCCTGTACGGGAGACCTCGGCCGCGTTCTTCGACGTGGACGAGACGCTGATCAAGGTCAAGAGCATGTTCAGCTTCCTGGAGTTCTATCTGCGCAAGCGGGGCGAGCCCGAGGCCACGTACGGGCGGCTGGCCGCCGAACTGCGCCACTCGGCCGGGCTGGGAGTCCCCCGCAAGGACATCAACCGTCACTACTACCGTTTCTACGCGGGTCACAGCGCACAGCAGCTGGCCCGGGCCGGCCGTGAGTGGTTCACCGCCGAGCGGGAGAAGGGGAGTCTGTTCATCCCGGAAACGGGGGCTCGACTCCAACGCCACCTGCAGCAGGGTGAGTTCGTGGTCCTGCTGTCCGGTTCCTTCTTCGCCTGCCTGGAGCCGGTCGTCGAACATCTCGGCGCCCATTGGGCCATCGGCACCCGGCCGGTGATCCGCCGGGGCAGGCTCACCGGCGAGGTGCTGACCCCCATGATCGGTTCGGCCAAGGGGCGCGCCGCGCGAGCCACCGCGGCCGTCCGGGGGTTCGACCTCGCGCAGTGCAGCGCGTACGGGGACCATGCGAGCGATCTCGACCTGCTCGCCTCGGTGGGCCGGCCGGTCGTCGTGGGGGACGACCCCGTCCTCGCGGACCACGCGGTCCGTGCGGGCTGGCAGCGGATCGTCCCCGGCCACACCCTCGCCCCGGCCATGGCCCCGGCAGAAGGCATCGCGGTCCGATGACCGCCCGACACCAGGAGGCGACATGTACGGCCCGATCGGGATTGTGAGCACCGGGTCCTACCTCCCCGCCACAGTCGTGGGGAACGAGGAGATCGCCCGGGGCGCCGGGGTGAGCGACGAATGGATCGTCCGCAAGACCGGAATCCGTGAGCGACGGCGAGCCGCCCCGGGGGAAGCCACCTCGGATCTGGCGGCCGAGGCGGCCCGGCGGGCGCTGGACCAGGCCGGGCTGCGGCCGGCGGACCTGTCGTACATCGTGGTCGCCACCTCGACTCCGGACCAGCCGCAGCCCGCGACGGCCGGAATCGTCCAGAACCTGCTCGGCGCGCGGAACGCGGCGGGCTTCGACATCAACTCGGTGTGCAGCGGCTTCATTTACGCACTCACCGTCACCGAACGGCTGCTCCAGGCAGACGACCGGGCGACATACGGTCTGGTCGTGGGAGCCGACATCTACTCCCGCATCCTCGACTACTCCGACCGCAGAACCGCCGCCCTCTTCGGCGACGGCGCGGGCGCCGCGGTCATCGGGCCGGTCGACCAGGGGCAGGGGGTCATCAGGACCAGCCTGCTCACCCGGGGCGACCAGCACCACCTCATCGGCGTGACGGCGGGCGGCAGCCGGCTCCCCGCCTCCCCGGCGACCCTCGCCGAGGGCGGCCACTACTTCCGGATGGAGGGGCGAGGGGTGCGTGGCTTCGTACAGGAGCAACTGCCCACGGCCGTACGGGATTTGCTCACCACCGCAGGGGTCACCGGCGACGCCGTCGACCACTTCGTCCCGCATCAGGCCAACGGGGTCATGCTCGCGGAGGTCTGGCCCGACCTGGGGCTCGGATCGGCCGCGCTGCATCTGACGCTGGAGCGGTACGGCAACACCGGCGCCGCCTCCGTCGCCGTCACCCTCGACGAGGCGCACCGGCAGGGCCGGCTGGCCGTCGGCGACCGCGTCCTGCTGGCTGCCTTCGGCGGCGGCATGTCCGTGGGGGCGTCCCTGGTCGACTGGGCCCCCACCCGGCACGCACGGCACGGGACGGAGCAGTCCCTGGCCGGACTCGTCCCCGCCCCCAGGGGCTCCGTGTGAGGGGCCGCCCGGTCCGGCGCCCCCGGGTGCGGGACCGGGCGGCGCCGCCAGAAGGGAGAAGTCACTGTGTACGAGAGAGCACCCCACTTGCCGGACGAGGAGGAGAGGTCGGCCGTCATCGCCGCACTCCTGGGGGCCACGCTCCACTGGATGGGCGCCGCTGATCAGGATCAGGCCGCCCCGCTCGCCGAGTTGAGCCAGCCCGCCGCTTCGGCGACGGCTGCCGCCACTTCCTCGAAGCGCGCGGTCACGGGAGGCAACTCGCCCTCCGGAAAGACGATCTGAGTCACCAGATCGTCCACAGGCCCGGCCACCGGCGCCCAGCGCAGCCAGTCGGCCAGGCCGTCCGCCATCCCCTCACCCACCAGACCCACCATCTGCCCGTCGCGCAGCACCCGCTGCGTGGGGTCGAACGCGACCGACCGCTCGATCAGCCGAGGCGTCGCACCGGCCCGGCGGAACATCTCGACCACCTGGTCGTAGTGCGCGGGATTCGCCTCCCGCGCATGCACCACCACCGGGAACTTCGCGACGGCGGCGAGCTCCACACCCTCGGGCGCGTCGGCCGTCAGTGGATGCCCGGCCGCGACGAGAACGCCCTGCCGCTCCCGGCGCACCGGGCGCAGCCGCACCCCCGCGACCGGCTCTGGCGTACGCGCGACGCCCGCGTCCGCCCGTCCGTCGAGCACCGCGCGCGCGATGTCGGGCGTACGCACCGGCTCGGCGCTCACGTGTACGTCGGGGTGGCGGGCGCGCATGGCCTCCACGAGCTGCGGGACCGTGCCGTAGCCGGTGCTCGTGCTGTAGGCGAGCCGCAGCCGGCCCAGCTCACCGCGGCCCGCTCGCCGCGCGGCGTCCCAGACCTCGTCGAGCGCCGCGAGGGCGGCGGCTCCACGCTCCTGGACCGCCCGTCCGGCGTCGGTCAGCCGCACACTGCGCGTCGTGCGCTCCAGCAGCCGCACGCCGAGCTGGGCCTCCAACTGACGGATCTGCGCGCTCAGGGCGGGCTGAGCGATGTGCAGCCGCTCGGCTGCCCGCGTGAAATTGGACTCCTCGGCGACGGCCAGGAAATAGCGGAGCAATCTCGCTTCAGGTGTCATCGCCACCAGGATAGGCATGCGGAGAACACCGGAATCGGGCTCGGCAATGGGCAATGGGCAATCGGCATGAGGCCCGGCATTGGACCGGCATCGGGACCGGGACCGGTATCGGGACCGGACCGGCATCGGGACCGGACCGGCATCGGGATTCAGAAGCGTCGCCTATGAGTCGAGAGCACACCGGTCTTTCCCTCCGGCACTCCCGCGCTCCTAGCGTGAACGTCATGAATCCAGCTGTTGTCCCCGCTGATCCCGAGACCATGCGCGCCTACGTCGGCACGCCCGAAGGCCCGGACCTGAGGCAGGTACCGGCGCCCAGCCCCGAGCCCGGTGAGGCACTGGTGCGGGTCGGGGCCTTCTCCGTCAACCGCGGGGAGCTGGGCCTGTTCGCCCGGCGTGCGGAGGGGTGGCGTCCGGGCCAGGACCTGGCGGGAACCGTGGTACGCGCCGCGGCCGACGGCAGTGGTCCGGCGGCCGGGATCCGCGTCGCGGCGATGGTCGACTTCGGCGGTTGGGCCGAGTACGTGGCGGTCCCCACGGACCGGATCGCGCCCCTGCCGGACACGGTGAAGGTGCCGCAGGCGGCGACCCTGGGCGTGGCCGGGCTGACGGCTCTGCGCGCGCTGCGCCGCGGCGGGGCGCTGCTGGGGCAGCGGGTGCTGATCACCGGCGCGAGCGGCGGCGTGGGATCGTTCGCGGTCCAGCTCGCGGCGGCCGCGGGCGCCGAGGTGACGGCGCTGACCGGCAGTCACAGGTCGCTGGACGTGGCGGCGCTCGGGGCCCGCACGGTCATCGATGAACTCGAGAGCCTGGAAGGGGAGTTCGACTTCATCTTCGAGTCCGTCGGCGGCGAGGTGCTGACGACCGTGCTCAAACTGCTCGCCCCGCTGGGGCACATCGTGCTGCTGGGCACGTCGTCGCGGCTGCCGGCCGCTCTGACGATCTCCTCCTTCGTCCCGCATGTCCGTCAGACGCTCCACCCCTTCTGGGTGTTCGGCTCCGGAGAGCCGGTCGGGCAGGATCTCTCCGTACTGCTGCGGCTGATGGCCGCCGGGCAGATGGATCCGGTCGTGGGCTGGACGGGCTCATGGGAGCGCCTCCCGGAAGCGATGGCTGCCCTCCGGGAGCGCCGCGTGGCAGGCAAGGCCGCGCTCACCGTCGACGGAGGTGCGTGAGCGTGGCCCGGATCGTGGTCGCGGCATCGGGTTATCGCGGGTCCACCGGTCTGCTGGTGGCCGGCGCGGCCCGGGAGCGGGGCCACAGCGTCGTCGAACTCACCGATCTCGGGGACGATTCGGCCGTCGGCCGGGCACTCGACGGCGCCGACGCGATCGTCCTCATCCCCCGGCGCGGCAACGCCTGGCTCCATACGCACCGGGCCGTACGCAGCCTGATCGCCGCGGCCGCGCCCGCCGGCGCAGCGCCGCATCTGGTGCTCCTCAGCTCTTTCGCCGTCGGCCACGGTCCGGCCCACCCCCTCAACCGGATCGACGACGCGCTGCTGCCGGGCCGGGAAGCCGCGGAGGAGGAGCTGCGCGCCGGTGGCCTGCCCTACACGATCGTGCGGCCCACCTGGTTCACCGATGATCCCCCCGGTTCACACGCGCTGACCTTCACCCAGCACCCCAGGCCCGACGGCATGGTGGCCCGTGCCGACATCGCCGCCACGCTCGTGGCCGCCGTCGAGATCCCTGCGGCCCGTTCCACCACCTTCGCCCTCTACAACGAGCCCGGGGAGCCCGCCGCCGACTGGGCCGCGGCCTTCGCCCGCCTCCGCCCGGACACGGACGACCAGCCGGGCCCCGACCCAGAGGACCTTTCATGACATCGCTCCCCGAAGCCCAGCACGCCTGGGAGTCGACGTTCCGTACGGATCCCGAGGGCCGGCCACTGGCGCCGCTGTTCCACCGGCTGCTGATGCTCGACGTCGTGGGTACGCCGACGCCGGACGACGCCGACCGGCTGGAGGGTGCGCTGCGGACTCTCGAGGAGGAGCTCCCGTACGGCCCGGACGGGCTGCTCACCGCTCTGGCCTGGGGGCCCGGCTGGTTCGAGCGGCACACCCCGCTGCGCCGCTCCCCGGTCGGGCGGCCGCTGCCGATGGCCCGTTGGGAGAATCCCGTCCTCGAAGAGATCGACGCCTGTCTTCATCTCGCGAGCGACGACGAGGAGTTGCTGGCCGACGTCAGCGGCCGGCTCTTCGCAGCGGGCCCCCTCGACCAGCGCACCCGGCTGCGGCTGCGCGAGGTACGGACCGGATTCGTTGGCCGTGGCCTGCCGGCCCGGCGGCTGCCCGGCGCGAGCCTGCCCAAGAGCGCTCCGCTGATGCTCGGCTTCCACTCGGGCCTGCGCGGCAACCAGGCCGACGAGGACAGCATCACCATCCCAGAAGGGCCGCTCGCCGGTGGGACGACGATGCACGTGAGCTATCTGACGCTCGACCTCGACAGCTGGTACGAGCAGGACGCGGACGCCCGCAGCGCCCACATGTTCTCCCCTGGCATCAGCGCCGAAGCCGCCGAGAAGCTGGTGGACGACGCACGGAGCGACGCGGACGACCTGCCGGCCACGGCCGCGTCCCACGGGCTCGTCGGCCACGCCCAGGCAGCCGGACGGGCCCGCCTGAACGGCCGCGCCCGCATCAACCGCAGAGACTTCGCCACCCTCGACCACGGCTCACCCGGCACACACTTCGTTTCCCTCCAGCGCACGATGGAGGACTTCCACGCGACCCGCGCGATGATGAACGCGGCGGACGCACCGTCCCACCATCCCGCGGTCGGAGTCCGGCGCGGCAACGGCATCAACGGCTTCATCGAGGTCCGCAGCCGCGCGACGTTCGCGATCCCGCCGCGTGCCGCGAGGGCATTCCCCCATCTCTCGGCACCGGCCCCCGCCACGCCCTGACGTCCCGGCAGGGATCGGCGGCCCCGCACACGGTGGTCCGGCCGTACGCGTAGGCGCCGTCAGTCCAGCCAGTGCCGGCGGCCGAGGCTGATCAGACGCAACTGACGGCGCGCCACCGAACCGACCTGCTCCTCGCCCTCCGGGCCGGCCTCCAGGAACGTGCAGGCCGTCATGACCATGTGGTCCACGTACACACCCGCGAGCATCTGCAGATCCGCCTCGCTCCACCCCGCCGCCTCCGGCTCCCCGGCGAAC
Source organism: Streptomyces sp. NPDC002870 (assembly GCF_042888505.1). Taxonomy (NCBI): domain Bacteria; kingdom Bacillati; phylum Actinomycetota; class Actinomycetes; order Kitasatosporales; family Streptomycetaceae; genus Streptomyces; species Streptomyces sp. NPDC002870. The sequence continues at coordinate 192,218 of NZ_JBIAPW010000011.1, read as the reverse complement.
GCCGCCGCCACCTCGTCGGCGAACCGCCGCAGTTGTGCGCCTATGGCCTCCCGTACTGGCTGTACACCGCCGTGCCGTTCGCGGGCGATGAAGCGGACATGCGCGGGGGAGGTACGCACCAACTCGGCGATCAGCGCGACCGTCCGGTCGATGCGCACGTCGTCACCGCTCTCGGCGAGCGCCTCGCCGATCGTGGCGTGCAGGCTGCCGAGTGTCTCCTCGACGAGCGCCACGCCGAGGTCCGCCGTGTCCCGGAAGTGCCGGTAGAACGCGGTCGGCGCCACACCCACCGCCCGGGTCACTTCACGCAGGCCGAGGCTGCTCAGACTCTGCTCCTCGAGCAGCTGCAGCGCGGCGTCCAGGAGGGCCTGACGGGTCTTCTGCTTCTGGGCCTGACGGATCCCTGCGGTGTGACTGTGACTCATGCCATTCAGTAAACAACCGTTCTCCCAAGAAGGGAAGAGTAGACTCATTAGTCAGTGAACAGCTGTACTCACAAGTGTTCACCGAAAATTGACCGCAGATTCCGAAATCTGAGAGGAAGACGATGATCGGCCTCGTCGCAGCGCTCCTTCTGTTGGGGATCATGCTGGGCGCCGTGGTCCAACTCCCCTTCTCCGTATCCCTCGTGGCCTGCACCGTCATCGGCGTATGGCTGCTCGTCTTCGCCGTGCGCGAGCGCCGCGCCCGCCGACACTGACCCGGAGAACCTCCATGCAACTCACTGCCATCGCTCGAAACGCACCCACCGAGAGCGGCGCCGGGAGCCCGGACACCCGGGCCGAGGCCCCGCGGGACGCCGACGGCATGGCCGTCGCCGCCTTCGTGCTCGGCCTCGTCGGCCTGCTCGTGATGAACATCCTGCTCGGCCCGATCGCCGTCGGGCTCGCCAGCGTCGCCCTCTGGCGCGGCACCGCTCGTCGCGGCCGCGCCCTCCTCGGACTCGCCCTCGGCGTCGCCGACCTGGTCGTCCTCGCCGTGCTCGTCACCGCGAACGGAACCGTCGTCTGGGGCTTCGGCAGCTGACGCCCGCAGCAAGGGGAGCGGCCCCCGCACGGCCGTACCCCCCTGCGCCGCGTCCGCGCCCCCGCCGCGCCTCGTAGAATCGTGGTCACCATGGCATACCTCGACCACGCTGCGACCACTCCCATGCTGCCGGAGGCCGTCGAGGCGATGACCGCGCAGCTCACCGTCACCGGCAACGCCTCCGCGCTGCACGCCGCCGGGCGCCGGGCCCGCCGCGCCGTCGAGGAGGCCCGCGAGACCCTCGCAGAGGCGCTCGGCGCGCGGCCCAGCGAGGTGGTCTTCACCTCCGGCGGCACCGAGGCCGACAATCTCGCGGTGAAGGGCCTGTACTGGCAGCGGCGCGACGCCGACCCGGCCAGGAACCGGGTGCTGGCCAGCCCCGTGGAGCACCACGCCGTCCTCGACGCCGTCGACTGGCTCGGTGAGCACGAGGGCGCGAACGTCGAGTATCTGCCGGTGGACGCGTACGGGCGGGTGCACCCCGAAGCCCTGCGCGAAGCCATCGAGCGCAACCCCGACGATGTCGCGCTCGCCACCGTGATGTGGGCCAACAACGAGATCGGCACCGTCATGCCGGTCAGGGAACTCTCTGCCGTGGCAGGGGAGTTCGACGTCCCGCTGCATGCTGACGCGGTCCAGGCCTTCGGACAGCTCGACGTCGACTTCGCCGCGTCGGGCCTCGCCGCCATGACCGTCTCCGGACACAAGATCGGCGGACCGTACGGCATCGGCGCGCTGCTGCTCGGCCGGGAGTACACCCCCGTCCCCGTACTGCACGGCGGCGGCCAGGAGCGCCATGTCCGCTCCGGCACCCTCGACGCCCCCGCGATCGCCGCCTTCGCCGCGGCCGGCCGCATCGCCGCCGAGCGCCGCGAGGACTTCGCCCACGACATCGGCGCACTGCGCGACCGACTCGTCCAGGCCGTGCGCGTCGCAGTCCCGGACGCGATCCTCGGCGGCGACCCGGACGACCGCCTCCCCGCCAACGCGCACTTCGCCTTCCCCGGCTGCGAAGGCGACTCCCTGCTCCTCCTCCTCGACGCTCAGGGCATCGAATGCTCCACGGGCTCCGCCTGCACGGCCGGCGTCGCCCAGCCCAGCCATGTCCTGCTCGCCGCCGGCATTGACCCGGACCTGGCCCGCGGCACCCTGCGCTTCAGCCTCGGCCACACCTCCACCAAGGCGGATGTCGAGGCGGTCGCCGAGGCCATCGGCCCCGCGGTGGAACGGGCCCGTACGGCAGGGCTCAGCTAGCCCGCCCGGCCGCCTCGGACGCCGCGGCCCCGGACTTTGCCGCCTCGCGCGCCGTCGGCAGCGCCTTGCGTACGAGCGCGAGATAGCGGTTCCAGTCCCAGTGCGGCCCGGGGTCGGTGTGGTCCGTTCCCGGCACCTCCACATGCCCGATGATGTGCTCGCGGTCGGCGGGTATGCCGTACCGCACGCAGATCCCGGCCGTCAGCTGCGCCGAACCCCGGTACATCGCGTCCGTGAAACCGGCCGGCCGGTCCACGTAACCCTCGTGCTCTATGCCGATGCTGCGTTCGTTGTACGAGCGGTTCCCCGCGTGGAACGCCACGTCCAGCTCGCGGATCATCTGCGCCACATGCCCGTCCTTGCGTACGACATAGTGCGTCGCGGCGCCGTGCCCCGGGTTCTTGAAGACCCTCAGGGCCGTCGGATAGCTGCCCTGGACGACATGGATGATCACGCGGTCGATGCGGTAGTCGTCGGGCCGGTCCGCCAGCCGCCAGTTCGCCCGTGCCGCCGCCGTCCACTCCGCGCCCAGATGGTCGAGCTCACCCTCCTTGCGCGGCTTCGCCATTCCCGGCAGCTTCCACCAGACACGCCGCAGCTCGTCCTGTGCCAGCGCACCGACGCCCAGCACCACGGCCCCTCCGCCGATCAGCAAGGCCCGTCGGCTGACGCCCCGCCCCTTGCCCCGCTTGCTGCCGGGCTTCGATTCGCTCCCCATGCGATGCCCAACGCATACTCGCGGGCTTTCGGTTCCCGGAGCCCCTTACTCTGGTAGAGCTATGACTCCTCAGACTCCCCAGCGCCCCCTCCGAGTACTCGCCGCGATGTCCGGCGGCGTGGACTCCGCCGTCGCCGCGGCCCGCGCCGCCGAGGCCGGGCACGATGTCACCGGTGTGCACCTGGCCCTGTCCGCGAACCCGCAGTCCTTCCGTACGGGCGCGCGCGGCTGTTGCACCATCGAGGACTCGCGCGACGCCCGCCGCGCCGCGGACGTCATCGGCATCCCCTTCTACGTATGGGATCTCGCCGAGCGCTTCCGCGAGGACGTGGTCGAGGACTTCATCGCGGAGTACGAGGCCGGCCGCACCCCCAACCCCTGTCTGCGCTGCAACGAGAAGATCAAGTTCGCGGCGCTGCTGGACAAGGCGCTGGCCCTCGGCTTCGACGCTGTGTGCACGGGCCACTACGCGACGGTCGTCATGGGCGCGGACGGCAACCGCGAGCTGCACCGCGCCAGCGACATGGCCAAGGACCAGTCCTACGTCCTCGGAGTGCTCGACGAGCGCCAGCTCGCGCACGCCATGTTCCCGCTCGGCGACACCCTCACCACCAAGGACGAGATCCGCGCGGAGGCCGAGCGCAGGGGACTCGCGGTCGCCAAGAAGCCCGACAGCCACGACATCTGCTTCATCGCCGACGGCGACACCCAGGGCTTCCTCGCCTCGCGCCTGGGCGCGGCGGAGGGCGACATCGTCGACGAGTCGGGGTCGAAGCTGGGCACGCACGACGGTGCCTTCGGCTTCACCATCGGCCAGCGCAAGGGCCTGCGCATCGGCCACCCCGCCCCCGATGGCAAGCCGCGCTACGTCCTGGACATCTCACCGGTGAACAACACGGTGACGGTCGGCCCGGTCGAGGCACTGGACGTCACGGCCCTGACCGCGATCAAGCCCCGCTGGTGCGGGACGGCTCCGGCGGGCCCGGGGACGTACACCGCGCAGCTGCGCGCCCACGGCGGCGAGACGCCGGTGACCGCCGAGCTGGTCGGCGACGAGCTCCAGGTCTCCTTCGCCGAGCCGGTGCGGGGAGTGGCCCCTGGCCAGGCGATCGTGCTGTACGACGGCACGCGTGTGGTCGGCTCGGCGACGATCGCGACGACGCAGCGGACGGCAGCGTCCGTCGCCTGAACCCGAGCGGGGGGCTGGGCGGAACCCGACCCCGAGAGCTAAGCGGGGAAGAACTCCCTCAGCACCCGGGGCCGCGCTGACCGGCATACGGCGCAGAACTCATCGCCCGGCCGCGGGATTCGTTGGATCCTCAGGTCAGTCCTGGACGACCTCGGTGTCGTAGAAGCACAAATACCCCTTGATCCGGGCTACTTCGTCCTTGGGCTCCGGGTACGCCCACACCAGATCGGCTGCGTCCGGCAGCGACCAGTAGTCGGCGTCACCCTTGAACGGGCAGTGGGTGTGGGTGTCCGAGCGGGTGAGCAGATCGGTGCGTACGTCCTCCGGGGGGAGGTAATAGCGGACCGGCAGGCCCGTCTCGTGCAACAGCAGAGGCCGCCGGCTCTCGGCGAGGAGCTGCCCGTCGTGCACGACCCGTACATGGTCCGTGCCCTGCTCGATGGTGATCGTGTGTCCAGCCATACCCTTCACAGCACCCTCCGGGCCGTACTTCTTCCCCCTGCCGCGACCTCAGCGATATCAAGGGAAATCAGCGGCTCCGCCGCGGGCGCAGGCGCGCGGTAGTGCGAGCATGTTCCGTATGGCTACACATCTGATCACCGGAGCAGGCTCAGGCATCGGCGCGGCCGTCGCGCGCCGGCTGCACGAGCGCGGCGACGAGCTCATCCTGCTGGCCCGCGACGCCGGGCGCGCCAAGGAGCTCGCCGCAGAGTACGAGGGCGCCCGCACGCTCGTCGCCGACCTGGCCGACCCGGACCGGATCTCCAGGTCGCTCGGCATGCAGCCGATGCCGGACCGACTGGACTCCCTGCTGCACATCGCGGGCATCGTCGACCTCGGCCCGATCGTCGAGCTCAGGCCCAAGACCTGGCACCAGCAGCTCAACGCCAATCTGATCTCGCCCGCCGAGCTGACCAGGCTGTTCCTGCCGCAACTCCGGGCAGCCCAGGGGCATGTGCTGTTCGTCAACTCGGGCGCGGGCCTTCATGCCCATGCCCAGTGGGGCGCTTACGCCGCCTCCAAGCACGGGCTGAAGGCGCTCGCCGACTCACTGCGCTACGAGGAGCACGGCAACGGCGTACGCGTGACATCGGTCTACCCGGGCCGCACGGCCAGCCCCATGCAGGTCAAGGTGCACTCCCAGGAGGGCAAGGAGTACGACCCCTCCCGCTGGATCGCCCCGGAGTCGGTCGCGACGACGATCCTGACGGCGCTGGATCTGCCGCGCGACGCGGAGATCAACGACCTGACGGTGCGGCCGGGGCGATGAACGCATTCCCATGGGGTCCGGCCACCGGCGTCGGGTCCATGCCCGGCGGTGACGCGCGCGAGGCCGCGAAGGCCGTCGTCGGGTCCTTCGAGGACTTCCCGTATCTGCCCGAGCTGCCCGCCCGCGGGCCGGGCGCCGACATGATCGGGCGGACCATCGGGCTGCTCGTCGAGATGTACGCGCATGTCGAGCCCAGCGGCTGGCGGATCAGCGACCGGCCCGGACGCGAAACCCGCCGCGCCCACTCCTGGCTCGGCGAGGACCTCGACGCGCTCGAGGAGTTCACCCAGGGCTACGACGGCCCGCTGAAGGTGCAGGCCGTGGGGCCGTGGACGCTCGCCGCCGCGCTGGAACTGCGGGGCGGCGAGGCCGCGCTGGGTGATCCCGGCGCCGTCCGGGACCTCGCGGACTCGCTCACGGAAGGGCTGCGGGCGCATCTGGCGGAGGTGCGCCGCCGGGTGCCCGGCGCCCGCGTGGTGCTGCAGCTCGACGAGCCGTCGCTCACCGCCGTACTGCGTGGACAGATCAGGACCGCCAGCGGGTATCGCACCTACCGGGCGGTGGACCGCCAGATCGTCGAGAGCACACTGCGGGATGTGATCGGGGTGAGCGACGATCCCGTCACCGTCCACTCCTGCGCGCCGGACGTGCCGTTCGCGCTGCTGCGCCGGGCCGGGGTCGCGGGCGTCTCGTTCGATTTCGGTCTGCTCACCGAGCGTGATGAGGAGCAGATCGGTGAGGCGGTCGAGGGCGGCACGCAGCTGTTCGCGGGCGTCGTGCCGTCCACGGACGCCCCATTGTCAGACCCTGCCGGTAGCGTCATGGGTGTCAGGACGCTGTGGCGCAGGCTGGGGCTGAATCCGGGGACTCTCACCGAGTCCGTGGTGATCACCCCGTCGTGCGGTCTCGCGGGTGCGTCACCCGCGTACGCACGGGCGGCGCTCGCCCACTGCGTCCGGGCCGCGAGATCGCTCGCGGACAACCCTGAGTAACGGGTTGAAGTAACGGGCTGAAGTAACGGGAGGACGAGACGGTGGCTGTCGAACAGCAAGGGCAGGTGCCCGCCGAGGCACGGGAGAAGCACGCCCGGCTGGCCGAGCAGGTCGAGGAGCACCGCTTCCGGTACTACGTGAAGGACCAGCCGGTCATCAGCGACGGCGAGTTCGACAAGCTGTTGCGCTCGCTGGAGGCGCTGGAGGAGGAGTATCCCGAGCTGCGTACGCCCGACTCGCCGACCCAGAAGGTCGCCGGTCAGTACGAGACGGAGTTCAGCGCGGTCGAGCACCGCGAGCGGATGCTCTCCCTCGACAACGCCTTCGACGACGAGGAGCTGGCCGCCTGGTCCGAGCGTGTCGCGCGCGAGGTCAACACCTCCGACTATCACCTACTGTGCGAGCTGAAGGTCGACGGCCTCGCCGTCAGCCTCACCTACGAGAAGGGCCGGCTGACACGGGCCGCGACCCGCGGCGACGGCCGAGTCGGCGAGGACATCACCCCCAATGTCCGGACCATCGCGGACATCCCGGACAGGCTTCAGGGTGGCCGCATCCCGGATCTCGTCGAGATCCGCGGTGAGGTCTACTTCCCGATGGAGAAGTTCGAGGAGCTCAACGCCCGCCTGGTCGAGGCTGGTGACAAGCCCTTCGCCAACCCGCGCAACGCGGCGGCGGGTTCGCTGCGCCAGAAGGACCCGAAGGTCACGGCGACCCGGCCGCTGCGCATGGTGGTGCACGGCATCGGCGCCCGCCAGGGCTTCGACATCGACCGCCTGTCGCAGGCGTACGGCCTGCTGCGCGAATGGGGCCTGCCCACCGCCCAGCACAACAAGGTGGTCGACTCCCTCGAAGGCGTCAGGGAGTTCATCGCGTACTTCGGCGAGCACCGGCACTCCGTGGAGCACGAGATCGACGGCGTGGTCGTCAAGCTCGACGAGATCCGGCTCCAGGGGCGGCTCGGCTCCACCTCGCGGGCGCCGCGCTGGGCGATCGCCTGGAAGTACGCGCCGGAGGAGGTCAACACCAAGCTGGTCAACATCAGGGTGGGCGTCGGACGCACCGGCCGCGTCACACCGTACGCCCAGGTCGAGCCGGTCACGGTCGCCGGCTCCGAGGTCGAGTTCGCCACGCTGCACAACCAGGACGTGGTCAAGGCCAAGGGCGTGCTCATCGGCGACACGGTGGTGCTGCGCAAGGCGGGCGACGTCATCCCGGAGATCCTCGGTCCGGTCGCGGATCTGCGGGACGGCAGCGAGCGGGAGTTCGTGATGCCGGCCGAGTGCCCCGAGTGCGGCACGGCGCTGCGTCCCATGAAGGAGGGCGACGTCGACCTGCGCTGCCCCAACGCCCGCTCCTGTCCCGCCCAGTTGCGCGAACGTCTCTTCTACCTCGCCGGACGCAAGTCACTGGACATCGAGAACTTCGGCTACGTGGCCGCGGCCGCGCTCACCAAGCCGCTGGAGCCGCCCACACCGCCGCTGACCGACGAGGGCGACCTCTTCAACCTCACCATCGAGCAGCTGCTGCCCATCAGGGCGTACGTCCTGGACCAGGACAGCGGACTGCCCAAGCGCGACCCGAAGACCGGCGAGGAGAAGGTCGCCACGGTCTTCGCCAACCAGCTCGGCGAGCCGAGGAAGAACGCCCTGGCGATGCTGGAGAACATCGCGGCGGCCAAGGAGCGCCCGCTGGCCCGGATCATCACGGGTCTGTCCATCCGTCATGTCGGCCCGGTGGCGGCCGAGGCGCTGGCCAGGGAGTTCCGGTCGATCGAGCGGATCGAGCAGGCCACAGAGGAGGAGCTGGCGGCCGTCGAAGGCGTCGGGCCGACCATCGCCGCCTCGCTCAAGCAGTGGTTCGAGGAGGACTGGCACCGCGAGATCCTGCGCAAGTGGCGGGCGGCGGGCGTCCGTATGGAAGAAGAGGGCGGGGGCGAGGACGAGGGGCCGCGGCCGCTGGAAGGACTCACCGTCGTCGTCACCGGCACCCTGCAGAATTACACCCGGGATGGCGCAAAAGAAGCCCTCCAGGGCCTCGGCGCGAAAGTGGCCGGTTCTGTTTCGAAGAAAACGGCCTTCGTGGTGGTCGGCGACAACCCCGGTTCCAAGTACGACAAGGCGATGCAGCTGAAGGTTCCGGTCCTGGACGAGGAGGGCTTCGCCGTATTGCTCGATCAGGGCCCTGACGCGGCCCGTGAGGCCGCTGTGCCTGCAGAGGCGTAACGGAGGGGGCGTGCGCGGGGCTTGGAGGGGGCTCGTACGGGAGCCCGGAGGGGGCGCACGGGCGGGAATCAGACGCCGGGATCCGGGTCCGAACGACCGGTACAGGTCACCCGTTCAGCGCATACCAGACGGATAAGGGTGGCCAGGTCGCATTCGGGCAAGAGCTGTAGAGCGCTGCCCGTCCGAGCCTCCTGCGGCCTACTGTTGAGATGTGCGCCTGTCGTGCACGGCTGCGTGGTGGGATTTCAGTCGTGGTGGCATGACAACGGGAGCCATCGCGAGGCATCGGCACCGCCGGCTGTGAGAGGGACGGGAATGAAACCGACCGAGAGCGCCGCCCCGGTCTCACGGCCGCGTGGATTCGCGGCCCTTGCGGGCACGACGCCGGGGCTGCCCGCCACCGTCGTCTTTTGCGCCGGCGCCCTGCTCGCCACCGGCATCGTCAGAGCGGTGGAGGAGGGCCAAGCCCTCTTCCCCAACTCCACGGTGGGCTGGTCGCTTGCCGTCCTCACCGGGATCATCGTGGGCCATCTGGTCGCGCTCGGCCGCGACCGCTGGTGGGGCGGTACCGGATCGGGTGCCGCCCTCACCCTCGCCGTGCTGCTGCTCTTCGGCTGGGTGCCGGCCGGACTCGTCAGCCTCGCCGTCGTCGCCCTGGTCGGCGCGGCCCGCAGGCACCGCTGGCGCCAGGGTCTGCTGCACGGCTCCGTGGACATCCTCGGCATCGCCGCGGCGGCGCTCGTCCTCGCTGTGTTCGGGGTGGAGCCGAGCGTCGAGCGGCCCTGGTCGCCACTCGACTGGAGTATCGCGGCCGCCCCAGAAGTGACGCTCGCGGCCACCGCCTATCTCGCGGTCACCCGGCTGCTGCTGTGGTATGTGCTGGCCCCCCAGGGCGGCGGCCTGCCCACCGCGGCGCGTACGGCCCTGCTGAGGCAGGGTCTTGTCGCCGTCGCGCTGCTCGGCATCGCCCCGCTGATCTGCGTCGTCGCGGTCGCGCTGCCACTGCTGCTGCCGTTGTTCGCCGTACCGCTGATCGCTCTGGACTCCACGCTCTGGATCGCCCGGGCAAGGGCCGAGGAGCAGCTTCGCGATCCGCTGACCGGGCTGCCCAACCGGCAGTGGCTGCTGGAGCGGACCTGGGCCGCCCTGGAGGACGCCGAGGGCAACGGAGCACGTTCCGCTCTCGTACTGATCGATCTCGACCGGTTCCGTTCCGTCAATGACACGCTCGGCCATCTCGCGGGCGACCGGCTGCTCCTGCAGATAGCCGATCGGCTGCGGCTCGCTCTGCCGCGCGGTGCCGAGGCGGCCAGGCTCGGCGGCGACGAGTTCGCCGTACTGCTCCCCACAGCCGACTCCACCACCAGCGCCCAGCGCGTCGCCCGCAATCTGGTGGCCGAGCTGTCGTCGCCGCTCGACCTGGACGGGCTCACCCTCGTCCTGGAGGCGAGCGCAGGCGTGGCCGTCTTCCCCGAGCACGCGCACGACGCGGAGGGCCTGCTGCGGCGCGCGGACGTGGCGATGTACCAGGCGAAGCGGGACCGCACGGGCGTGGAGGTGTACGAGTCCAAGCGGGACAGCAACACCCCCGACCGGCTCGGCCTGCTGGGCGATCTGCGCCGGGCGCTGGACGCAGGCGACGTAGAGCTCCACTACCAGCCCAAGGTCCGCTTCGACGGCCATGTCGCGGGCCTGGAAGCCCTGGTCCGCTGGGTCCACCCGGAGCGCGGCCGGGTCTCCCCGGACGAGTTCATCGCCATCGCCGAGTCCTCGGGCCTGATGCCGTATCTGACGGAGTACGTACTCGACACGGCCCTCGCCCAGGTCGCGAAGTGGCGCGCGCAAGGGCTGAACGTACCGGTCGCCGTCAATGTCTCGCCGCGCGATGTGCACACGCCCGGCTTCGCCGGATCCGTCGCCGCGCGCCTCGCCCGGCACGGCGTCCCGCCGGGTGCCCTTCAGCTGGAGATAACGGAACACGTCCTCCTGGAGGACCCGCAGCGCGCCGCCGACACCCTCGCCGGGCTCACCGAGCACGGCGTCAAGATGTCCCTGGACGACTTCGGCACCGGCTACTCCTCCCTCGTACATCTGCGCCGCCTCCCCGTCAGCGAGCTCAAGATCGACCGCTCGTTCGTCGCCCGGCTCGCCGTCGACAACGAGGACGCGGAGATCGTCCGCTGCACCGTCGACCTGGCCCACTCGCTGGGCCTGCTGGTGGTCGCCGAGGGCGTCGAGGACGACGAGACCTGGGAGCGGCTGCGCGACCTGGGCTGCGACGCCGTACAGGGCTGGCTGGTCGCGGCCGCGATGCCGCCGCAGGAGACCACCGCGTGGCTGCGGGCCAGGGGCGAGCGTGGCTGGCACCGCCCGGCCGAGCTGCCCGCGGCAACCCCCGCGGCGACCCCGACGGACGCGGACGAGCCGTCGGGCCAGGTCGTCCCCTAGGCGTCAGCGGCACGTGACTCGTCCCCTGGGCGTCAGCGGCACGTGAGTCGTCCCCTGGGCGTCAGCGGCACGTGATGGGGCCGGGGAGCGCCCGGAGCGGCCGGAATTCCGTCCCGTCCGTGCGTTTGGCGACAGGGGCGATCCGGGGCCTGGGCGGAGCCCCCGCAAGGACTTCGGGCCGCCGCCGTGCCCCCGGCCGCATAACCGTTTAGTCGTCGTCGGCCCGCGCCCCATAGGATTGGGCCAAACCACACTCACTCACCCCTGAGGATCGCTGCATGCCTGGCATTACGCGCGAGGAGGTCGCCCACCTCGCCCGGCTGGCGCGTCTGGAGCTGAAGGCCGAAGAGCTCGACCACTTCGCCGGACAGCTCCACGACATCATCGGCGCGGTCGCCCGCGTCTCCGAGGTCGCCGGCCAAGACGTACCCCCGACCTCCCACCCGCTGCCGCTGACCAATGTCATGCGCGCGGACGAGGTCCGTCCGTCGCTCACCCCCGAGCAGGCGCTCTCCGGCGCCCCGGCCCAGGAGCAGCAGCGTTTCAAGGTGCCGCAGATCCTGGGGGAGGACTAATCACCATGACGGACATCATCAAGCTCACCGCCGCCGAGATCGCCGCGAAGATCACCGCCGGCGAGCTCACGGCCGTCGAGGTCACCCAGGCTCACCTGGCCCGGATCGACGCCGTCGACGAGAAGGTGCACGCCTTTCTGCACATCGACCGTGAGGGCGCGCTCGCGCAGGCCCGCGCGGTGGACGCGAAGCGCGAGGCGGGCGAGACGCTCGGCCCGCTGGCCGGCGTTCCGCTCGCGCTGAAGGACATCTTCACCACCGAGGGCATCCCGACCACGGTCGGCTCGAAGATCCTCGAGGGCTGGATCCCGCCGTACGACGCGACGGTGACCAAGAGGCTCAAGGCCGCCGACGTCGTCATCCTCGGCAAGACCAACATGGACGAGTTCGCCATGGGGTCCTCGACCGAGAACAGCGCGTACGGGCCGACGGGCAACCCGTGGGACCTGACCCGTATCCCCGGCGGCTCCGGCGGTGGCTCCTCCGCCGCCCTCGCCTCGTACGAAGCCCCGCTCGCCATCGGCACGGACACCGGCGGCTCCATCCGCCAGCCCGCCGCCGTCACCGGCACGGTCGGCGTCAAGCCGACCTACGGCGGCGTCTCCCGCTACGGCATGGTGGCGTTCTCGTCCTCCCTCGACCAGGGCGGTCCCTGCGCCCGCACGGTCCTGGACGCGGCGCTGCTGCACGAGGTCATCGCCGGTCACGACCCGTTCGACTCGACGTCCATCGACGCCCCGGTCCCGCCGGTCGTCGAGGCCGCGCGCAACGGCTCGGTCGCCGGAATGCGCGTCGGTGTCGTCAAGCAGTTCTCGGGCGAGGGCTACCAGGCCGGTGTCGTCCAGCGCTTCAACGAGTCGGTGGAGCTGCTGGAGTCGCTCGGCGCGACGATCGTCGAGCTGGACTGCCCGTCCTTCGACCTCGCGCTTTCCGCGTACTACCTGATCGCGCCGTCCGAGTGCTCGTCCAACCTGGCCCGCTTCGACGCCATGCGCTACGGCCTGCGGGTCGGCGACGACGGTACGAAGTCCGCAGAGGACGTCACCGCGCTGACCCGCGAGGCCGGCTTCGGCGACGAGGTCAAGCGCCGCATCATGCTCGGTACGTACGCGCTCAGCTCCGGCTACTACGACGCGTACTACGGCTCCGCGCAGAAGGTCCGTACGCTCATCACCCGGGACTTCGAGAAGGCCTTCGAGCAGGTCGACGTGATCGTCTCGCCGACCACGCCCACCACCGCCTTCCCGATCGGCGAGCGCGTCGACGACCCGATGGCGATGTACCTCGCGGACCTGTGCACCATCCCGGCCAACCTGGCCGGCAACGCCGCCATGTCGCTGCCCTGCGGCCTCGCGCCGGAGGACGGACTGCCGGTCGGTCTGCAGATCATCGCCCCCGCCATGAAGGACGACCGGCTGTACAAGGTCGGAGCCGCCGTCGAGGCCGCCTTCGTGGAAAAGTGGGGCCACCCGTTGCTCGAGGAGGCACCGTCGCTGTGAGCACACTTGCCAAGGCCAAGGGCTTCAAGAAGTCCAAGACCGGTACGTATCTGTCCATCGGCACCACCGCGTTCGGCGCGCTGAGTGTGATCAAGCAGGCCAAGAAGGCCCGCACCGAGCACGACACGCTCCGGCTGATCGATGCCGCCGTATCCGCTGCCGCCATCGTCACCGGCCTGGCCCTGCTCTACCGCGAGCTGAAGCGCCTGGGCGACGACGACGTCCTGCTGGGCTGAGAGGGAAAGTTTCACCGTGACCGTCACTGAACTGGTGTCGTACGAGGACGCTCTCGCGGCGTACGACCCCGTCATGGGCCTCGAAGTCCATGTCGAGCTCGGCACCAACACCAAGATGTTCTGCGGCTGTTCGACCGAGCTGGGCGCCGCGCCCAACTCGCAGACCTGCCCCATCTGTCTCGGCATGCCCGGCTCGCTCCCCGTCGTCAACGCGATCGGCGTCGAGTCGGCCGTCAAGATCGGCCTCGCGCTCAACTGCGAGATCGCCGAGTGGTGCCGCTTCGCCCGGAAGAACTACTTCTATCCGGACATGCCGAAGAACTTCCAGACCTCGCAGTACGACGAGCCGATCGCCTTCAACGGCTATCTGGACGTCCAGCTGGAGGACGGCGAGGTCTTCCGCGTGGAGATCGAGCGCGCCCACATGGAGGAGGACACCGGCAAGTCGACGCACGTCGGCGGCGCCACCGGCCGTATCCATGGCGCGTCCCACTCGCTGCTGGACTACAACCGCGCCGGCATCCCGCTGATCGAGATCGTCACCAAGCCGATCGAGGGCGCGGGCGAGCGTGCGCCGGAGGTCGCCAAGGCGTACGTCGCGGAGCTGCGCGAGCTCATCAAGGCGCTCGGCGTCTCCGAGGCGCGCATGGAGCAGGGCCAGATGCGGTGCGACGTCAACCTGTCGCTGCGCCCGCACGGCGTCGAGAAGTTCGGCACCCGCTCCGAGACGAAGAACGTCAACTCGCTGCGCAGCGTCGAGCGTGCGGCCCGGTTCGAGATTCAGCGGCACGCCGCGGTGCTCTCGTCCGGCGGCACGATCATTCAGGAGACCCGCCACTTCCACGAGGAGGACGGCTCCACGACGTCCGGCCGGGTCAAGGAAGAGGCCGAGGACTACCGGTACTTCCCGGAGCCCGACCTGGTGCCGATCGCGCCGACGCGCGAGTGGGTCGAGGAGCTGCGGGCGACTCTGCCCGAGCTGCCGCGGCTCCGCCGCAACCGGCTTCGCGAGGAGTGGGGCGTCTCCGAGCACGACATGCAGTCGATCCTCAACGCGGGGGCGGTCGAGCTGATCGCCGCCACGATCGAGGCGGGCGCGGATACGGCTTCCGCGCGCAAGTGGTGGATGGGTGAGCTGGCCCGTCGCTCCAACGAGGACGGCGTCGAGCTCGCCTCGCTCCCGATCACGCCTGCCCAGGTGGCCAGGGTGGCCGAGCTGGTCGCTGCCGGCGACCTCAACGACAAGCTGGCCCGCCAGGTCATCGAGGGCGTGCTCGCGGGCGAGGGCGCCCCGGACACCGTCGTCGAGAAGCGCGGCCTGAAGGTCGTCTCGGACGAGGGCGCGCTCGGCGCGGCCGTCGATGAGGCGATCGCGGGCAACGCGGCCATCGCCGACAAGATCCGCGGCGGCAAGGTCGCGGCGGTCGGCGCGCTGGTGGGGGCGGTCATGAAGACCACCCGCGGCCAGGCGGACGCGGCGCGCGTGAAGGAACTGATCCTGCAGAAGCTCGGCGTCGAGGCCTGACGACGGGCGTTGGCAGGGGAGTGGGGGGGGGGGGGGGCCGGGCGCCCCGCCCCCCCCCCCCCCCCCCCCCCCGCGGCCGCCGCCCCCCCCCCCCCCCCCCCCCCCGGGCCCGCCCCCCCCCCCCCCCCCGGCG
>NZ_JBIAPW010000011.1:0-177118 GCF_042888505.1 Streptomyces sp. NPDC002870 | reverse complement strand
GGGCTGGGGGCGGCGGCCCCGGGGGGGCCCCCCCCCGCGGGGGGGGGGGGGGCGGGCGGCGGGGGGGGGGGGGGGGGGGGGCCCCCCCCCCCGCGGGGGGGGCCCCGCCACTTCGCGTTCACTGGTGCCGCGCCGCGCCCGGCCGCCGGCGGTCCCGTGGGCTGCCGGCCGCGTCCATGAACTGGGGAGTGGTCTCTCATGCCTCCTTGCGCGTGCCGCGCGGATCGGAGCTGCTGCCGAGGACTCTGGCGATGTAGGCCGCGAGCGAGGAGCGCAGGACTTCCGGAGTCATCTTCTGATCGTCGATCAGGTGCGCCACGAGGTCGGCGCGGATGGCGGCCAGCAGGGCGTGGGCGGTGAAATCCGCGTCGTGGACGCCGGGCACCTGATCCAGTGCCGCACGAAGCATTTCGTGCCACCAGCCGTAGTGCTCGGCCTGGTAAGGGCTGCTGAGCCCGGCGTCCTCTGCGGCTGACATCAGGCGCCGGTTCTCGATCTTGAAGCGCAGTGAGGCGTCGAGGAGGTCCAGCACCCGCTGCTGGGGTGAGGACCGACCTACGTCCTGCGCTTCCTGCACGGCTTGTTGCAGGGGTTCGAGGCGGGAGGCGATCACGGCGCCGATCAAGCCTGCCCGGTCGCCGAAGCGGCGGAAGAGGGTGCCCTTGCCCACACCCGCGGCCGCGGCGATGTCGTCCATCGACACGCTGTGGGGGCTGCTGCTCTCAGAGAAGAGGGCATCGGCGGCAGCCAGGACGGCTTCTCGGTTGCGCAGGGCGTCTGCGCGCTCTGTGCGCTGGGCCACGGGTCCTCCTTGGTCTTCGCCCTGTCCCGGGCCCCCGGAACGGTTCATGGTATTCGGTGGGTTCGCGTCAGTGGTGGCTCGCGCCCCGGCTGCAGTTCCGGCACGTAGCCGCGGCAGCCGAGCGGTCGCGTGGCGTGCAACGGGTCGGACCGTGTCGTCGAGCCAGCCGAAGATGCGGGCTACCGCCAGGCGGAGGGCGCCCGGGTGGCAGTGGGCATCGGCGCCTTCCTCCTCGGTGAAGCTCAGGAGTGTCTTCGGTGCGGTGAGGTGCCGGTACAAGGTCGTCGTGGAACATCAACTGCTGCACGACACCTCCCTTTCAACGAAGGCGCGGAGAGTGCCCGGGGGGCGGCCGGTGATGCGCTGGACGGTGTCCGTCGTGCGGTCCTCGGCCCCGTCGGCGATGGCGCGGTCCATGCCGGCCAGCATGGTGGCGAACTCCAGCGGTATCTCGGCCGCCCAGCGGTCGCGCAGCTGTTCAAATGTCAGACGCTGGTGCACCACGGGCCGACCGGTGACCTCGGTGATGACCGCGGCGACGTCGTCGTAGCTCAGTGTCTGCGACCCGGTCAGAATCAGGTCGGTGTTGGGAGCCTGTTCGTCTGTCAGGGCGCGTACGGCGACGGCGGCGATGTCCTCTGCGTCGATGAACCCAACACGGCCGTCTCCGGAGGCCGTCAGGATGGCGCCGTCCTCGCTGATGCTGCGCGCGTGGGGGGTGGAGCCGGTGAAATTCTGCATGAACCAGGAGGGCCGCAGCACCGCCCACTGCTCGAACAGGCCGGGCAATGCCTGGTGGACCTGTCCCACCGCCGGACCGCCGACGGGGATCGCCGATGAGCTGAGCAGCACGGCGCGGTGCACGCCTGCCGCGCGGGCCTGGCGGAGGAAGGGCAGCATGACCGCGGCCGGGTCCGAGGCGCCGATGGGCGGGATGAGGTAGACGCGGTCGACTCCGTCGAGGGCGTCCACGTGGGTGGCGGGCTCGTTCCAGTCGAAGCGGACCGCCTGTGTGCCCTCCACCGGGGTGGCGCTTCGGCCGGCGGCCTTGACGCGGTGGCCCTCGGCGATCAGCCCGGCGGCGACGCGACGGCCGGTGGTGCCGGTGGCTCCGATGACCAGGGTGGTGCTGGGGGCGTTCATCGGTTCTCTCCTGCGAAGTCGACGCCGGGCTGCTGGACGGCGAGGGGGTTCCAGTAGTCGCGGTAGGAGGTGACGCGCCCGTTCTTGACCGTGACCACGGCGATGTAGGTCATGTCGAAGGGGCTGTCGGTCTCCACCAGGCGGCCGACCCCGCGCATCTCCACCACGATCGTCTCGGGGACGGTGGTCTGGTGGATCTTCACGTCGGGGAAGTCGTGGACGTCGACGTGGTCGGGGTAGTGGCGCATGTAGTCCGCGATCGCCTGTCGGCCCTCCAGCCGCTCGGGCCAGCCCTGGGGCGCGAAGGGGAACTCCATGACGCCGCCCTCGTCCCACAGGTCCACCCAGCCGGGGATGTCCTTCTCCAGCAGCAGTTGCAGACCGTGGCGGTACAGCTCCGCGGCTGTCATTGGCACTGTCATGATCAAGGCTTCCGTTCTGCTCGAAGAGACGGCGATCCCAGCCCGTCGGGGACGGCCACTCGTCACGAGAAGCGCCATATCCAGTAATGGCGGTTCTTCATGACGGGGCACCCGAATAAAAAGCGGACCGATAGTCCGTATGGATTGGAGAGTACGGACTGCCGGTCCGCTTCGCAAGCCTGAGCGCGGCCGGTACCGCGATCAGCCGTCCGGAGGCCCGCAGGGCGGCGGCGCCGTCGCGCGACTGACGCAGACGGCGGCCGACGACGACTTCACACGCGTGGAATCGCACGACTGCCTGATGTGCACCTGTGCCGCCCGGCGGGCCCGCCTCGCCGGGAGCTGAAAGCGAGCGACGTCATCGGCCGGGCCGCGGGTCGACCCACGGGAGCCGGGCGTCGCCCTGGTCTTCCGCGCCGCGCAAACATGGCGTGCGTCAGTGGCGTATGCCCAGGCCCGGCAGCCACAGTTCGCCGCGGTCCTTGCAGCTGGCGTCCCTCGCCCGCAGTTCCTCCGGCTCTTTCGTGCCGCGTGCCCGCAGTTCCGTGACGGCCAGACGGGCCACTGCCGCCACCTCACCGCGCTCCGGGTCCGGGAAGTCCGTCTGCCACCATCCCCGGTCGCGGGACATCCAGCCGCGTGAGCGCATCAGCCGCGCTCGCTCCGGGCTGTCCTCGCCGTCGCGGTCGTCGACCGAGACGTG
Organism: Streptomyces sp. NPDC002870; assembly: GCF_042888505.1. Classification (NCBI taxonomy): domain Bacteria; kingdom Bacillati; phylum Actinomycetota; class Actinomycetes; order Kitasatosporales; family Streptomycetaceae; genus Streptomyces; species Streptomyces sp. NPDC002870. The sequence continues at coordinate 174,048 of NZ_JBIAPW010000011.1, read as the reverse complement.
CAGCCCGTCCTCCAGCGCGTACGAGATGAGCAGCTGCCGTCCGCGGTCCGCGCCGCTGGTCACGCTGAAGCTCGCCCAGTCGCCGCCGACCTGCACCGAAAGCTGCTCCACCCACGCCGTGAGGAGCAACCCGAGCGCGCTCTCGAAGTGTTCGAGACTGGAGGCCAGCCGGACGCCGGGCCGCTCGATCGGGCGCTCACCGGGGCCGCTGCGGTCCAACTGCCAGGTGTACGGCAGGAAGTCGAAATCGTGCGGCTCGTCCGCCGACCAGGCACCGCCCCACTCGAAGGTGCGCCGCTCCTCGTGCTCCAGGGTGTCCGTGTCGTGGACAGAAAGCTGCGCCCGGCGGCGGTTGCCGACGAGCAGCACCAGTCTTCCGCAGTCCCGCCAGCGGACGTTGGGGCCTTCCGCCGAGCCGCCGTAGAGCGTCGGCTCCCCGATCCTGGCCACTATCGCGTCGTACACCTCGCGGAAGGCCTCCCGCCGGTCCCGCAGCGAGGCGCCCGGGTTGTACGCCAGCACCTGGACCGGGTCGCGGTCGAGGTACGCACCGGGTGCGTCATGGAGCGTCAGGGCGAACTCCGCGGCATCGCCGGGTGTCAGGATCGGCAGGTTGGTCCCCGTGAATTCCATGTCACCCATCGTGCCAGCCGTCACCGACAACACCTGCAGAGCGCTTGGGTATTCACCGCTCAGATCGCGCCGAAATCGCCCGTGTTCACAGGACTGGCACCGGCGCGACATCCTCTGCACGGACCGAGGACAGCCCCGAGTCGGCCGGCGGCCTTCCCAGGCCGCGGCCCCTTTTCCAAGGCGCATGGACTCTTCGCGCGGGAACTTGGACGTTCACTGCCGCGCCGTCCATGGGACTTCCCCAAGTCATCCGGCCTCACTACGTTCCGGGCGATAGCACCGGAATCGGGAGGATCACTTGACCAGGGACATGTCACGACGACGTCTGTTCGCACTCGGAGGAGGCGCCATCGGCGCGGCGGCGGCCGGGTCGCTGCTCCCGCCCTCCCTGCAGGCGGCGCTGGCCGCCGAGCCGCCGTCGGGCGGGCTGCGGGCGGTCAACCACGTGGTGATCCTCATGCAGGAGAACCGGTCCTTCGACCACTACTTCGGCACCCTGCGCGGCGTACGCGGCTTCGGTGACCGCAACGCCGTCGAACTCCCCTCCGGGAAGCCCGTCTTCGAGCAGCCGGGCCCGCTGCGCACCGTGCTGCCCTTCCCCGTGCGCGACGCCGCCAAGACGCAGAAGAAGGACCTCCAGTACATCGGCGACCTCGACCACTCCTGGGGCGGCGGCGCCAAGGCCTGGCGTGACGGCTGGATGGACGGCTGGATCTCCGCGAAGACCGCCGCGACCATGGCGTACTACGACCGCCGCGACATACCCCTGCACTACGAACTCGCGGACACCTTCACCATCTGCGACGCGTACCACTCCTCGATCCATACGTCGACGAGCCCCAACCGCAACCATCTGTGGAGCGGCTGGACCGGCTTCGAGGCGGACGGCAGTCGCGCCGTCACCAACACCGCGTACGCCGAGGACACCCACCCCGGCTACCCGTGGCCGACGTACGCCGAGCGGCTCGAGAAGGCCGGCCGCAGCTGGAAGACGTACCAGGAGTGGGAGAACTTCACCGACAACAACATCGAGTTCTTCACCACCTTCAAGAAGATCGCGCGCAAGGCGCTGGCCAAGGCCGGCGACTTCACCTACATGGAGGCCTTCTACGCGAAGGTGCGCGACACCCAGGACACCGCCGAGCGCGCGCGGCTGCTCGCGGCGCTCGAAGAGGGCGTGGCGACGCTGACCGACAGCGAGCGGTCGCTCTTCGAACGCGGGCTCCGGCGCGCCGAGACCGGCTCCCTCGCGGACCGGTTCCGCGCGGACGTGGCGGCGGGCACGCTCCCCGAGGTGTCGTACCTGGTGCCCTCCGCGATCGACTCCGAGCACCCCGGCACCTCCTCGCCGATCGCGTCGGCCACCCTCGTCTACAAGGTGCTGGACGCCCTGGGCTCCCACCCCGACGTCTGGCGGCACACCGTCGTCCTGATCAACTACGACGAGAACGACGGCTTCTTCGACCACGTACCGCCGCCGGTCCCGCCCGCCGACAACACCGAGGAGCGCTGGCAGGGCAAGCCCACCGGCCTCGGCATCCGCGTCCCGCTGCTCGTCGTCTCACCCTGGTCGGTCGGCGGCTACGTCTGCTCCGAGGTGTTCGACCACAGCTCGGTGGTCCGGCTGCTGGAGAAGTGGACGGGCATCGAGGAGCCCAACATCACCCGCTGGCGGCGCGCTGTCACCGGCGATCTGACCTCCGCCTTCGACTTCCGGCGCGGCAGGCCGCAGCCCGACGTGGAGCAGCCGGGTGCGATCCCGCCGTTCACGGGACGCTGGCGGCCCGTGCCGCCACTTCAGCAGCACATGCCCGTGCAGGAGGAGGGGACCCGGCCCGCGCGGCCGCTGCCGTACCAGCCCGACGCGTACGGCAGGGTCACGGGCGACGCCTTCACGGTGGCCCTCAGCAACAGCGGTCGCGCGAGCGCCCACTTCGCGCTCTATCCGTACGCCGGTGAGTTCCCCGTCCCGCAGCACAAGGACGTAAGGGGCAAGGCGCAGTGGTCGGTACCCCTTACCGGCGACGCCTACCGCTTCACGATCACCGGCCCGAACGGCTTCCGGCGCGAGTTCGCGGGCAACATCCAGGGAACCGCTCAGGTCTCTTCGTCCATCGACCACCACGACCGCGATCTGCATCTCACGCTGCGCAACGACGGCAGCAAGCCGGTCACCTTCACGATCCGACCGCTGGCCTACGTCGATGACGCCGACCTCGACGACTGGACCCGCACCGTCACGGTCAAGGCGGGCCGCAGCCGCACCGTCGTGCACTCGGCGGCCGACGCGCACGGCTGGTACGACATCGAGGTGACGGCCGACCGGGACACCGGCTTCCGCCGCCGCCTGATGGGTCACGTCGAGAACGGGCGAGCGAGCGTGTCCGGCTAAGAGGTGAGGGCTGAGGGCTGAGAGGCGCGGGGGGGCCCGGGACCTTTGTCCTGGGCCCCCGCGCGACGGGTCGGCCTCGCCGTGTGCCGTGTGCTGTGTGCATGCGAAGATCCCTGGGCAGCGCGCGAGCGAGGACGGACAGCTCGTGCCGTAACCGGGCCGGGGGAAGAGGAAGACGATGTTCGCGATATCGCTGGGCGACGACGGGGCGGAACTGCGGCCGCTGGAGCCCTGGCAGGCCGAGGAGTACCTCGCCCACTTGGACCGGGGCCGGGAGTTCATCGGCCAGTACGTCGCACTCGCCGCCGTCTCGACCGATGTCGACTCGGCGCGGGCCTTCCTCCAGTCGTACGCCGACAAGCAGGCCGGGGACGGCGGGCGCATCTACGGGATCTGGCTGGACGGGACTCTCGTCGGCGGTGTCCTGTTCCGCACCTGGGACCACGCGAGCGAGTCGTGTGAGGCGGGCTGCTGGCTGGAGCCGTCGGCGGCAGGGCGCGGGCTGGTCACACGGGCCACGCGCGTGATCATCGACTGGGCGGTGTACGAGCGTGGAATGCACCGTGTCGAGTGGCAGGTGGCCTCGGGGAACACCGCGAGCATCAACGTCGCCAAGCGGCTGGGGATGGTGCGGGAGGGAGTGCTGCGGGAGAGCTACCCGTACAGGGGCGTTAGGCACGACATGGAGGTCTGGTCGGTGCTGGCGCCGGAGTGGCGGGAGCTGCGGACGCGGGAAGGGCGCTGAGGGGCTGACGACCCTGGGCCGGCCGCTGAGGGGCTGATGACCGGGGCCGGCCGCTGAGGGGCAGGGTCGTTAAGAGGACTCTCAGAATCGGCACCTAGCGTGCGGCGCATGAACCCCACCGAGACCAAAAAGACCACAGACACGACCGACGTGACGGACGCGCCCGACGCGGCTGCCGCCGAGTCGGCCGAGTCCACCGGAGCCGAGGTGCATACCGCCGAAGCCGAGGACATCGAGGACACCGACGAGGCGCCGCGCGCTTCCTCCGGCCTCGGAGCCGCCGCCGCGGGCGTCGTCTCGGTCGGCCTCGGCGTCGTAGCGCTCAGCGGGACCTGGGTCGGCAAGATCGCCGCAGAGAGGCAGGCGCTGGTCGGGCAGATCAAGACCTCGCAGGGCGGCGACCCCGCCCAGCAGATTTCCGCGATCTACGGCGACGCCTGGCACTCCACCGCCATGTTCAACGGCATCTTCGCGCTGCTCGCGCTGATCGTCGGCCTGGCTGTGTTCGCCCTGCCTCAGAAGGCCGGCTGGGTACGGGCCTTCGCCCTGGCCGGAGTCGCACTGGGCGTCCTGGGACTGATCGTCTCCGCCGGCATGTACTTCGACCTCTTCATGTCGCTGCCCAGCGCAGGCTCGTAGCTCTGGCTCTCAGGCCCCGGCTCCTCGTAACCCGTTGGTGCATCTGTCCGTCCGGTGCTGCAATGCGCGGATGGATCACGACGAGGTACTCAGCCTGTTCGACCACCAGATGCGGCAGGGTGGCGAAGGAGCCGGGGAGGCGCGCGACGTGGTGCGGCAGGTCGGTGCCGACGGCGACTGGAACGGGGTCGGGGTCCGAGTAGGAACGGAACAGAAAACCGGTGTAGCCGTCAAATCTTTTGACGACCTGTGAGGTGGGCTTCCGCTCCTGCGCTCACGAGGCCGCCTCCGTCTCCTGCTCGGATTGGGCCAAGGCGCGGTACAGCGAGGCGACCGATGGGCTCGTGCCCGCGTTTTTGCCGGTCTTGATGGTGAGCTTCTTCGCGATGTCGGGGACGGGGACGCCCTTGTCCTTCAGCGCCTGGGCGAAGGTGAGCATGTCGTCGTCGATGACCTTGGGTCGTCCGCCGTGGTTGCCCTTCTTCGCAGCGGTGACCTGGCCTTCGAGGGTCTTCTCCCGGATGTAGTTGCGCTCGATCTGCCCGGCGACGGCGAGCACGGCGAAGAACATCGCGCCCATGCCATTGGGGTCGTAGATCCCGGTGAGCGGGCCGGTGAGGAGTTCGAGCTGGATGCCGGCGGCCTGTAGCTCGGTCGACAGCGTCATCAGTTCGGCCGCGTTGCGGGCCAGGCGCTTGAGCTCGTGAACGGTGAAGATGACCGGGGTGTCCGGGGCGGCCTCCTTGAACTCGCGGGCCAGCTTGAGCGCGGCCTCGAGCTCGGGCCGCACCTTGATCCGGGTCCTGATCTGCTCGGAGTAGATCTTGTGGCAGTCGGCCGCAGCGAGGGCTTCGAGCTGGCTCGCCAGTTCCTGCCTCGCGGTCGACGTCCTTGCGTAGCCGATGCGGATGGGCTTGCTGCCGCGCTGGGCGGGCACGGCGGCGGGCGCCGGTCCTTCCTTCCACGGCCGTCCGGGTCCACGGTCGGCGGGCACGGGCACTTCGAGTTCCTCGCGCAGCGCGGCGATGAGAACGAAGCGCGGGGTGTGGTACTTCGAGGCGGTCTTCCCGCCGCGCGTGCGGCACGGACTCCCGCCGGGCACCTCGCACTTCGGGCAGTCGTTGCGTTCTACCGCAGCTGCGGCTTGATTGGGCGCCAGATCCACGCGATCAGTGTGTCAGAAGTGTCTCGCAGAACACCCGAGTTCTGAGAGGACTTCTGCGAATGGCGACCTGCGGAAACGCGATCACCCCGAGGGGTCTCGCAGAACTCGCAGAGATGGTCATTTGTGAGAATGACCCTGCGTCACACGGACGTGCCGGGCTGGTTCCTCACTGCCTTGTCCTTGATCCCTCGTTCGGCGCCATGGTGCCGAACGCGAAGAACAAGCAGTGCCTCGCTCTCGCGAAGGTGATTGTGCCGCTGCTGGAGCACGGTTGCCCCGAGAACAGCGGCGGCACGGCATGCCTCCGTCTGCTCTCTGGGGCGGTACGCCCGACCCGGCGTCTATGCAGTCGCCCGACGCGTTGCTGAGCGCGACCCCGCCGGACGTGACACCCCCTCGTTTGCGACTGGTGACAGCGTTCTTAACCGGCCCTGTGTTCGGAGTCAGGTGCGGTGGGCAGCCCAGACGGTGCGCTCGGTGCGTACCGTCAGGTCGTCGCGGCGCAGGATGCTGTGCGGGCTGCTGGTGTCGAGGAGCCGGTCGAGCGCGGTGAGGTCCTCGGGGGAGAGCCTTTCGGCGATGACGCTGCGGATGCGCTGCAGGATGCCGAGGGCGTAGAGGCCGATCGCTTCGCTGCGGGAGCCTTCGATGTTCACGGCGATGGTGCGTTCGTCCTCGACTGTGAAGCCGGCGGCGGTCAGCATCGGGCCCCAGTCGGCGCCGCGGTGGGGCATGTGTTCGGCTTGGAGGCGGTCGGCCGCGGCGTGGACGCGCTCTTCCAGGCCGGGCCGATCCTTGGGGGCGTTTTCGGGCAGGAAGCGGGGGTGGCCGGCCAGTTCGACGACGGCGAACAGGCCGCCGGGCGCGAGCGCGTCGTGGACGGTGCGCAGTGCGCGGTCGGGGTGGGCCATGTGGTGCATCGAGGCAGACGCCCATACCAGGTCCGGTGAGCCGAGGTCGGGCCAGGCGGCTTCATCGAGGTCAGCCTGCACGGTGCGCACGCGCTCCTGGACGCCGCGGGCGCACGCCTTTGTGCGCAAGCGCTGAAGGTGTTCGGCGGACGCGTCGACGGCGGTGACGTGCGCGTCGGGGAAGCGGTCGAGGAGGGTGAAGGTGCCCGCGCCCGTGCCACAGCCCAGATCCACGATGTGGTGTGGGCCGGTATGCAGTGGCAGCCATGCGGTGATGGAGGCTGTGTGCTCGGCGAGGACCTCGGCGTCCAGGTCGAGGATCTCCGCCTGGCCGTCGGTTCCGTGCTCGTGGTGGTGACCGTGCGAAGCGCCGTGGTGAGGGGTGTGCGTGTGTGCTTGGTTCATGCTCTTCACGCTAAGACGGTTATGCGCCTGCGGCACGAAAACTTCCCGTTTACGCAATACGATGGTCGGGGGTGCTGCCCGACGCGCAAGAGGTCACCGCTGCGGAGGCCGTCGCGCGGCCCGCGCCGTCATTCGGGAGCGCCCTGAGCGTCGCCGCCGTCGCCGTCGCGCTGGTGGCCGCGGCGGGCGTCGCGGTCGAAGATGCCCAGGATCTCGCAGGGCCCGCCCTCGGCGCCGATCGCGTGCGGCATCATCGTGGGGAACTCGGCGGCCTGGTTGGTCTCGAGGCGGAAGCGGCGGTGGCCGAGCATGAGGATCGCGGTGCCGGACAGGACTACGAGCCATTCGTGCCCCGGGTGGGCACGCATGCGCGCCGGGTTCTCGGGGGGTGGTTCGGTCAGGCGCTGGCGCACCACGCTCATCCCGGGGTCGGCCTTGACGATCCAGCGCATCTGGCCGTGGGTGCTGTCGATCGTCGGGCTGGTGACTACGTCGTCGGTGGCGGTCTCCACGAGCTGATCCAGCGTGGTGTCCAGGGCGCGGGCGAGAGTGACCAGCTGATCCAGTGCGAGGCGGCGCTGGCCGTTCTCGATGCGGCTCAGTGAGGACTGGCTGAGGTGGGCGCGGGTGGCCAGTTCCTCCAACGACCAGCCCTGCGCCACCCGCAGAGCGCGGATGCGTTTGCGTACGAGGCTGTCCAGCTCTCCACCTTCTTGCGTCATGAGCAACATCATATGCCCCTAATGCAATGCGGGGTTAGCGTCGTGTGCAGATGGTCCGCAACGTCTGGGACCACGCACGAGGAAAGGGTAGGAGGACATGGCTGTGACGACTTCTCCGTACGCGAGCGACGCACTGCCCGGTGGGACCGTCGACGCGGTGGTGATCGGCGGGGGCGCCGCGGGGCTGAACGGTGCGCTGATGCTCGCCCGCTCCCGCCGCTCGGTCGTCGTGATCGACAGCGGCTCCCCGCGCAACGCGCCGGCAGAGGCCATGCACGGCTTCATCGTCCTGGACGGCACCCCGCCCCGCGAGATCCTTCGGCGGGGCCGGGAGCAGGTGCGCCAGTACGGCGGGCGCATCGTCTTCGGCGAGGTGGCCTCGGCCGAGCCCGCCGCCCCGTCGGCTGACGGGGATCTGCGTTTCACCATCACCCTGGCCGACGGCCGGAGCGTGACCGCGCGCCGGGTCCTGGTGGCCACCGGCCTGCGGGACGTGCTGCCCGAGGTCCCCAGCCTCGCCGAGCAATGGGGACACGGTGTGGTGCACTGCCCGTACTGCCACGGCTGGGAGGTGCGCGATGAGCCCATCGGTATCCTCGCCACCGGCCCGGCCTCCATCGCCCACGCACTCCTGTTCCGCCAGCTGACCGAGGACCTGACCTACTTCACCCACGGTACTCACCTGGATGAGGACACCCGCGCCCGCTTCGCCGCCCGCAGCATCCGCATCGTCGACACCCCGGTGCAGGAGGTCATCAACAACGAGGACGGCACCCTCGCCGGGGTGCGCCTGACCGACGGCCAGGTCGTGGCCCGCCGCGTCCTCGCGGTCGCCACGCAGATGCAGGCCCGCATCGAGGGCCTGGACGGTCTGAAGCTGCCGATGGAGGACCTGCCCGACAACATGGGCCGCCGCTTCGCCTCCGGCATGGCCGGTACCACCGAGGTGCCGGGCGTGTGGGTGGCCGGCAACGCCACCGACCTCACCGCCCAGGTCGGTGCCTCCGCAGCGGCCGGCGCCCTGGCCGGCTCCCACATCAACGGCCTGCTGGCCACCGCGGACACCGACGCGGCCCTCGCCGCAGCCCAGGGCGAGACCCCCGCCCCCTGACGTCCCGGCACGGCACCGGCCCACCGCTCGACCGCACCCGGCGATGCGCGGCGCGCGGCGCCCGGGCCCCGCCCACCCCTTCACTCGGCGACCGGCGCTGCTCCGGCGCTGACTCGACATGCCCATTTTGAGAGGAATCCATGAGTACGAACCAGCCCGTACAGGCCGCGCAAGCCAGCGGCGGGGGTGTCCCCGACGCGCGTCAGCTGCGCACGATCCTGATCGCCGTCTCCATCGCCCTGATGGGGGTCATCGCCTCGGTGACCGGGCTGAACGTCGCACAGACCCACATGGCCGTGGAATTCGGCGCCTCCCAGAGCACGGTCCTGTGGATCATCAACATCTACACCCTTGCCCTGGCCGCGCTGCTGCTGCCGCTCGGCGCCGTCGGCGACCGCCTGGGCCGCAAGCCCATGCTCATCGCCGGACTGGGTGTCTTCGGCATCGCCACCGTTGTCGCGGGCCTGGCCCCGACGGCGGAGGTGATGCTCGCCTCGCGCGTGGCCAGCGGTATCGGCGCCGCGATGATCATGCCGATCACGCTTGCCGTCATCACCTCCACCTTCCCCGAAGAGCAGCGCGGCAAGGCGATCGGCGTGTGGACCGGTGTCGCCGGAGGCGGCGGCATCCTGGGCATGTTCCTCTCCGCGCTCCTCGTCGACGTCGCCGACTGGCGCTGGCTGTTCGTCCTGCCGCTGGTCCTGGTCCTCGTGGCCCTGGCCATGACGGTGAAGTCGGTTCCCAACTCCCGCGAGACCTCGGCCCACCGGTTCGACACTGTCGGCGCGCTGGTCTCCACCGTCGCCGTGGTCGGCCTCATCTTCGTCCTGCAGGAAGGCCCCGAACGCGGCTGGACCGCCCCCGAGACGCTGATCAGCCTCGCCGTCGGCCTCATCGCCACTGTCGGTTTCGTAGCCTGGGAGCTGCACCGCCGCGACGCCTCGCTGCTGGACGTGAGGCTGTTCCGGGAGCGCGGTCTGGCCGGCGGCTCGGTCACGCTTCTGGTGGTCTTCGGTGTCCAGGCGGGCATCGGCGTGGTTCTCTTCCCGTTCTTCCAGGCCGTACTCGGCTGGTCGGGCCTGCTGTCCACGGTGGCGATGATGCCCATGGCCGTCATGATGATGATGGCCTCCGGCATGGCCCCCAAGCTTGCCGCACGTATCGGCGCTCGCTCGACCATGGTGGTGGGCATTGCGATGGCCGGCGGCGGCATGGCGCTCATGGCCCTGTTCGTCTCCGTCGGCGGCGGCTACCTGTCCATCCTGCCCGGCCTGCTCCCCATGGGCGTCGGCATGGGCCTTTCGATGACCCCGTCCACGGAGGCCATCACCGCCTCCCTGCCGCGCGAGAAGCAGGGCGTCGCCTCCGCCCTCAACGACGTCACCCGCGAGTTCGGCACCGCACTCGGCGTCGCCCTGCTCGGCGCGCTCGTGTCCGCCGGCTACCGCAGCGCCATCGACGACAGGCTGCACGGCATCCCCCAGGGGGCCGCGGACACCGCCCGGGAAGGCGTCGCCAACGCCGTTGAAGCGGCGGGCAGCACCGGCCCGCACGCACAGGACCTGCTCCACGCAGCCCAGCAGTCCTTCGTCGACGGCTGGCAGCAGGCCATGTGGGCAGGCGCCGCCGTCATGGGCGTCCTGTTCGTCTACATCGCCTTCCGCGGCCCCAAGAACACGGCCTCCGCGGTCGCGAACGAGACAGAAGCCGCTGAGGCCGTCGCCGCCTGCTGACCGCACAAGAGCCGGGCGCACAGCAAGCAGACCGCTCCGCGTACTTCGCGTTCGCCAGCCGCACGATCAGCCGACCGGGTCACGGCCCGGCTGATCGTGCGCCGGGTTCGTGACCTGGTCTATCACATGGGGTAATGCTCTGGTCTGGAATCAGGGATCGTCTCACGCACCGTCAGGTCACCTGGCACCGTCGCGCGCGAATCACGCCGACAGGTCAAGGAGCGGGCAGCGGGCGGTGCCCACCAACTTTCTGAGCGACGAACAGCGCAGGCGCTTCGGTCACTTCACCGAGGACCCGGACGAGGGACAGCTCGCCGGGTCCTTCCTGCTGGATCAGACCGCACGGCGCCGGGCAATGGCCGCCCGCAGCGGGCGCAACCGGATCGGCTGGGCCGTTCAGCTCGGCACCATCCGCTACCTGGGCACCTTCCTGGAGAATCCCGAGGAGGTGCCCGCCGTGGTGGTCGGCTATGTCGCCGAGCAGCTCGGTCTGGACCCTGGCGAGCTCGCCGGGTACGGCACCGGTGAGGCCCGCTGGGATCACCAGGAGCAGATCCGCAAGGAGTACGGGTACACGAAGTTCGAGTTCGACCAGTGGTTCGCGCTCGCCCGCTGGATGTACCAGCGGGCCTGGATCGGCAACGAACGCCCCACCCTGCTGTTCGACCTCGCCACCAAGCGCCTGGTGGACAAGAAGGTGGTGCTGCCCGGGGTGACCGTGCTGGAACGCCTGGTCTCCGGCACCCGCGAGCGCGCCGAGAAGCGACTGTGGGCCACCCTCGCCGCCGCCCCGACCACGGAGCAGGCCGAGCGTCTGCAGCAGCTGGTCGTCGTCCCCGCGGGCACGCGCCTCTCTGAGCTGGACCGCCTGCGCCGCTCCCCGCGCGACATCTCGGCGCGCGGCGTGGGCAAGGCCCTGGAACGCTACGAATCCCTGCGCGTCTTCGGCGGCTCCGCGTGGAACCTGGACGCGATAGCGCCGGGACGGCTGCAGGCCTTGGTGCGGTTCGCCAAGGCCGCCCGCGCCCAGGCCGTCTCCGACCTCGCCGGAGACCGGCGCCTGGCCACCCTGGTCGCGTTCGCCGCGGTCATGCCGCAGCTCGCCGCCGACGAGGCGATCGAGGTCTTCGACCTGGTGATGGGCGACATTATCCGCAGCTCCGCCACCAAGATGACCAAGCAGAGGCTGCGGACGCTGAAGGACCTGGACGCCGCCGCGATCGAGCTGCGCAAAGCCTGGCTCGCCATCTGCACCGCCGCCGCCGACCCCGAGGGCGACGTACGCGCGATGCTCGACGCGATGGACGTCGGCCCCGTCCACGCGGCGGCCGACACCGTCAAACTCCTCGCCCAGCAGCCTGACGACGGCGCCGAGCAAATGCTCGCCGCCCGCTACAACACCATCGCCCGCTTCCTGCCCGGCCTGCTCAAGACGTTCACCTTCGAGGCCAGCCCGGCGGGCGAACCGGTCCTGGACGCGATCGGTTTCGTGAAGTCCCTCAAAGGCCGGCGCCGCCCCATCCAGGCGTGGGAGGTCCCCGCCAAGGTGCTCACCTCCGCCTGGCGGCGCCTGGTCTTTCCGCCCCCGCCGATGCCCGTGGGCAGCGTCGAGAAGCGCGCCCTGATCGTCGCGAAGCCCTGCGCGCAGCGCTGCACCGGCACGAGGTGTTCGTGCCGGGCATGCGCAAGTGGGGCGACCCCAACGCCCGTCTGCTGAAAGATGCGGCGTGGGAGGCGGCCCGCACCCGGGTCTGCGAGGAACTCGACCTCGACCCCAATCCCCACAAGATCCTCAAGGCCTGGACCGACCGACTCGACAAGGCCCACCGGGAGTTCGCCGACGGCCTGGCCGCCAATCCCAACGTGCGCATCGAGCAGCAGGGCGGCCGCGACCGCATCATCCTCACCGGCCTGGACCGCCTGGACGAACCCGCCTCTCTGATCGACCTGAACAAGGAGATCGAGGCGCGCATGCCCGCCGTCGACCTTCCCGAGATCGTGCTGGAGGTCGACTCCTGGGTGCCCTACCTGGCCGACTTCACCCACGTCTCCGAGGCCAACTCGCGCATGGACGACCTTCAGCTGTCCGTGGCCGCGGTCCTCACCTCGGAGGCCACCAACGTCGGCATCGAGCCGATCGTCCACGACGGGATCGACGCGCTCAGCCGCGACCGGCTGTTCTGGGTCGAGCAGAACTACGTACGCGCGGCGACCCTCTCGATGGCCAACGCCCGCCTGGTCGACTACCACATGCGCCTGCCGCTGGTGCAGGCGTGGGGTGGCGGCGAGCTGGCCTCCGCCGACGGACTGCGCTTCGTCACCCCGATCCGCACCCTCAACTTCGGGGCCAGTCCCGAAAATTCGGCACCCGCCGGCGCGGGGTGACGTTCTACAATTTCCTCTCGGACCAGTTCAGCGGCCTGCACGGCATCCTGATCCCCGGCACCCAGCGCGACTCCTTCTACATCCTCGACGGCCTCCTCGAGCAGGAGACCGCCCTGCGCCCGGTCGAGATCACCTCCGACACGCACGGCGCCAGCGAGATCGTCTTCGGCCTTCCGCCTCATGGGCTACCAGTTCTCCCCGCGCCTGGCCGACGTCGGCAGCGCCACCCTCTACCGCGCCGATCCGGACGCCGACTACGGGCCGCTCAACCCCGTCACACGCGACAAGATCAACCTCAAGCAGATCACCGCCCACTGGGACGAGATGCTGCGCCTCGCAGGCTCCCTCCACTCCGGCACGATCAAAGCCTCGGAGGCCCTGCGCGTCCTCGCGCCCGCAGGAAAGCCCACCCCCACCGGCAAGGCCGTCATGGAACTCGGCCGCCTGGACCGCAGCGCGTACCTGTCCTCGTACTTCACCGACGAACTCCTGCGGCGCCGGGTCAATACCCAGCTCAACCGTCAGGAATCCCGCCACGAACTCGCCCGGAAGATCTTCCACGGGCAGAAGGGCGAATTGAGGCAGTCCTACCGAGAGGGCCAGGAAGACCAGCTCGGGGCACTGGGACTGATGCTCAACATCGTTGTCCTGTGGAACACGGTGTACTTCCAGAAGATCATCGCCGAGATGCGGGCCGAGGGCATCCACGTCCGGGACGAGGACATCGCCCGCCTCTCACCGCTGAAGTTCGCTCACATCAACTTCCACGGCCGCTACAGCTTCGCCCTGCCAGTCGAGGTCCAGGGCGGACAGCTCCGCTCCACCGCCAAGCCCGATAAGACAAGCACCACGATCTAGGACGGCTCCCCGGCCGGCTCGTCCTTGCCCGCACTCTGGGCGAGCCGGTAGCGGACCTTCTCGTGCGACAGGCCCACCTGGCCGCCGATCTGCCGCAGCCCCCAGCCCTCCGCCTTTGCCGCGGCCATGCCCTCGTCCAGGGCTGCGTCCGTCACCTTGTCCAGCGAGGCCCGCAGCTGCACAAGCAGTCGCAGCCGGATCGCCGGGGCCAGTTCATCCAGACCGGCGCAGAACCGCGCCACGTCCGCCTTCAGGAAACCGATCGTCGGGTCGTCACTCATGGGGCGCACCCTGGCAGCCCCTCTCACAGCCCGTCAAAAGATTTGACGGCTACGCCGGTTTTCTGTTCCGTTCCTACTCGGGCCCCGGGTCGTCTGGTCCGGCCTGGAGCCCGCCACGGCCGACGCCGTGATCGCCGAGCAGATTCGGTACTTCACCGACCTGGGACGGGACTTCGAGTGGAAGTTGTACTCCTACGACCGGCCCGACGACCTCGGCGCACGGCTGCGGGCGGCCGGCTTCACACCCGAGCCCGAAGAAACCCTGATGGTCGCCGAGATCCGCGACCTGCCCACCGACGTCGAACTCCCCGACGGCATCCGGCTGGAACCGGTCACCGACCCGGCGGGCGTGGATCTGCTGGCCGACGTGCACGAGCAGGCCTTCGGCACGAGCGGGGCCAGGCTGCGCGAACAGCGCCTCGCTCAGCTGGCCCGGACCCCGGACACCATCGACATGACCGTCGCGCTGACCGGCGAACAGCCGGTCTGCGGGGCGCGGATGGAGCTACACCCGGGCACCGATTTCGCGAGCCTGTGGGGCGGCGGCACCCTGCTTGCCTGGCGCGGCCGTGGCATCTACCGGGCGCTGATCGCCCACCGGGCCCGTATCGCCGCCGCGAGCGGCTACCGCTTCCTGCAGGTCGACGCCTCCAGCCAGAGCCGCCCGATCCTGCAACGCCTCGGCTTCGCCCCGCTGAGCACCACCACTCCGTAAGTCTACGAGCAGCGGCGCTAAGGCCGGGGGAGCAGCGGCCCTAGGGCCGGGGGAGCAGCGGCGCTAAGGCCGGGCGCAGGGGCCTCAGGCCGTAGGCGTACGCATCCCGTCGCGTCTAAGACATCGTTTCATTTGGTGAGCCGGCGGTAGCCAATGAGGGCTGCGGCTATGCCGACGAAGGCGAGGAAGTGGTCGGCCTTGCGTTCGTAGCGGCGGTGCAGGCGTCGGCAGCCTGCCAGCCAGGACACGGTCCCCTCGACCACCCAGCGATGGCGGCCCAGCCGTTGGGAGGACTCGATTCCCTTGCGGGCGATGCGGTGCCGGACGCCGCGCTTGCGGAGCCATCGGCGCAGGCCGCCCTCACGCTGACGGAGTCGATCGCGCACCGCGACCAGTTCAGCTCACCTCTGGCACCGAGTTCGTCGAGGATGACACGGTGGAGCTTCGCCCAGACCCGGTCCCGGCCCCACTGGGCGAAGCGCCGGTAGACCGTCTGCCAGCACGAACCGAACACCGGTGGGAGCTGCCGCCACGTACAGCCCGAGGTGGCCACGAAGATGATCGCTGCCAGCGCCTCGCGGTCGCCCGCCCGTCGCCGGCCCCCACCCTGTGGACGCTTCACCTCTGTCGGAGGTACCACCTGCCGGAACAGCACCCACAACTCGTCCGGCACCAGCCGCTCAACCAGATCCGTCATGCACGGTTCAACGAACGATCACACCATAAGAAACGACGTCTAAGGACCCCTTCCGCGCGAAGATGCGGCACCCTCCCGATGTGGCGGACCCCCCTGGGCGACGAGAGTCGAGGCATCGCAAGACGCCGAGAGAACTCGCAACCAGGGAGTCCGAGATGTTCGAGTACGAGATGCAGCAGCTCCGCCGGGCCGAGCTGATCCGCGAGGCCGAGGCCGAGCGGCTGGTCCGGCAGGTGCGCAAGGCCCGTCGTGCCGCGAGGCGGGCCGCCAAGGACGCGGAGGGCCGGGTGAGTCCGGACCACGACCGCTTCACACGGGCCGCGTGAGACGGCCTGACCTCGCGTGATGACTGTCATCCCGATCAAAAAGGGTGCCGCGTTGTCAGAGGGCTGTGCGATGCTCGGCGACGTGGAGACCAGGTCCGTCAGCCCGGTGTTCGTCGGCCGCGCCGGCGAACTGACCGCGCTCACCAACGCGCTCTCCCGCGCCGCCGCGGGAGAGCCGCAGGCGTTGCTCGTCGGGGGTGAGGCGGGGGTCGGCAAGACCCGGCTCGTCGAGGAGTTGTTCACCGAGGCGTGCCGCCGCGAGGCTGTCGTCGCGGTCGGCGGATGTGTCGAGATCGGCGCGGACGGGCTGCCGTTCGCGCCTTTCTCGACCGCGCTGCGCACGCTCCACCGTCGGCTGCCCAAAGAACTGGCGGAGGCGGCCGCCGGCCAGGAGGACGAGCTGGCGCGGCTGCTGCCCGAGCTGGGGGAAACGTCCCGCGGACAGCCGGGCAGGCACGACGAGGAAGGCATGGCCCGCCTCTTCGAGCTCACCGCGCGGCTGCTCGAGCGGATCGCCGCGGACCGCACGGTCGTCCTGGTGCTCGAAGACCTGCACTGGGCCGACGCCTCCACCCGCCACCTGCTCGCCTACCTCTTCCGCACACTGCGCCGCGGCCGGCTCGTCGTGATCGCGACGTACCGTTCCGACGACGTCCACCGACGGCATCCGCTGCGGCCCTTCCTCGCCGAGCTCGACCGGATGCGTACGGTCCAGCGCATCGAGCTGACCCGCTTCAACCGCGGCGAGGTCCACCGCCAGATGGCCGGGATCCTCGCCGCCGAGCCCGAACCGGCCGTGGTGGACCGGGTCTTCGAGCGCTCGGACGGCAATGCGTTCTTCGTCGAGGAGCTCGCCTGCAGCATGTCCGACGGCTGCGCCACGGGGCTGAGCGAATCCCTGCGCGACATCCTTCTCGTCCGCGTCGAGGCGCTGCCCGAGGACGCCCAGCGGGTGGCGCGGATCGTCGCGGAGGGCGGCTCGACCGTGGAGTACGGGCTGTTGCGCGCTGTCGCCCGGCTGTGCGAGGACGACCTCATCGAGGCGCTGCGGGCCGCGGTGGGAGCGAAAATCCTGCTTGCCACGCCGGACGGCGACGGCTACCGCTTCCGGCACTCCCTCGCACGCGAGGCCGTGGGGGACGATCTGCTGCCCGGCGAGCGCTCGCGCCTCAGCCGGCGGTACGCGGAGGCGCTGGAGGCCGACCCCACGCTCGTACGGAGCGAGGAGCGGGCGACGCGGCTCGCCAGCTACTGGTACCACGCGCACGACGCCGCCAAGGCCCTCCCCGCAGTGCTCAGCGCGTCGGTCGAGGCGCGGCGACGGCATGCGTACGCCGAGCAACTGCGCTTGCTGGGGCGGGCGATGGAGCTCTGGGACAGCGCGCCGGACGAGGTACGGGCCGCGCTGCGGCCGGTCGACTACGCGGAGGCGTACCCTCCGTGCGGCTGCGATCCGGCCACCACGCCGCTGCGCTTCCTCGACCTGATGGCCGAGGCGTCCGTCGCGGGCCGGCTCAGCGGCGAGAAGGAACGCGCGCTGAAGATCACCAAGCGCGGGCAGCGGCTGGCGGAGGCTGAGGACGACCCGCTGCGCGGCGCCTGGTTCTCTGTCCAGCGCTCCCGGCTCGTCTCGTCGCTGGGCCGCGGCGACGGGTGGGCGGAGCTGGCGGCCGCGCAGGAGCTGGTGCGCGGACTGCCGCCGTCGGCCGTCCATGCGGAGGTGCTCGCGGAGGCGGCGAACTGGGGCATGGTGCACGACCCGGGGCCGGGCAGCCTGGCGACCGCCGAGCTCGCGGTGGAGTACGCGCGCATGGTCGGCGAGGAGGCCAACGAGCTACGGGCCCGCCTCACCCTCGGCAGCCTCATGGTCGACGCGGGCAACGTCGATGAGGGGCTCGCGGAGATGTACGCGGTCAAGGAGCGGGCGGTCGCCCTCGACCTGCCCGCGCACGTGGGGCGTACGCATGTGAATCTGCCGTCCGCGCTGGAGGGTGTGGGCCGCTCACGGGAAGCGGTCGACATTCTCGGCGAAGGCGTCGAACTCTCCCGGAAATACGGCCTGTTGGACACCGAGGCATGGATCCTGGCCAACCTCGCCGAGTCGTACAGCTCGCTCGGGCGCTGGGACGAGACGACCGAGGCCGCGGAGCAGGCGTTGCGGATCGCTCTGAGCCCGAAGCCCCGGGGGTTCGCTGCGACCCGGTGCGCCTACCTGGCCCTCGACCGGGGCGACGCGGTGAAGGCGGCCGAGCACTTGGAGGCGGCGCGCGCGCACTTCGGGTCCAATAATCCGATGCCGCAGAGTTCCATCCCGCTCCATACCGTGGCGCTGAGCATCGCGGCGGCACAGGGGCGCGTGCTGGACGCTCGGGCCGAGTTCGAAAGGGCGGCAATGGAGGGCTTCCCGCCCGGGACCCAGCCGTTCGCCTGGCCGCTGCTGCGCGCCGCGGCCACGCTGGAGGCCGATACGCGCGGCCTGCCCGCCGCGGAGCCCGGCCGCGCCGAGGCGCTGGTACGGATCCGCAAGGCAGCCAGAACGCTCGTCACCGCGGTCCCGGTATGGATGGCCTACGAGCGCTGGGTCCGCGCGGAACTGCTGCGCGCCGACGGCGGGGGCACGGCCCTCGACTGGGCCGAGGCCGGCACGGCCTTCGAGGCGCTGGAGCGCCCGTACGACCTGGCGAGGGTCCGCCACCGCTGGGCGGAGGCGCTGCTCCAGTCGGACCGTGCGCGAGCGACGGAGCTGCTGCGCCAGGCTGCGGCGACGGCGCAGCAACTGCGGGCGCGCCCGCTGTCCGAGGACATCGCCCTGCTCGCCCAGCGCGCCCGCATCTCCTTGACCGACGACCCGGCTCCTGCGACGGCCGCCACTGTGCCGCGGGGTCCGGCGCTCGGCCTGACCCGCCGCGAGGAGGATGTCCTCCGCCTGGTCGCGGCGGGCCGCAGCAACCGTCAGATCGCCGAGGAGCTGTTCATCTCCCCGAAGACGGCGAGCGTCCATGTCTCCAACATCCTGGCCAAACTGGGCGTCTCGGGCCGCGGCGAGGCAGCGGCCCTGGCCCACCGCCTGCGCCTGTTCCCACCGAGGGGCGAGGAGCAATCGGCGGCATCGGCCTGACCAAGCCAGGCCCGCGCGACGCCTGACGGCGGATGCTCGCCCCGTGCCGGCCGAGCCCACGCCCCGCCCCGGCTGACGGGTGCCGCCTCCGTGCCCGCAGATTCCGGCGGCCGCGCGCCATGCCGCGGTAATGCCGCCCCGGCCCCGGCGCGGCCAGGCACGCGGCTGGTGGCGGCCGCGCCCCAAGCTGCGGCGGCGGGTTCCCGCGCCCCGCGCCCGGCGGCCGGCGCGCCTGCGCACCGCGCACCCGCGACCCGCGCCGCCGTCGCGATCGCACCCCGCGGCCGCCTCACTCCTGCGGCGGGTTCTCCCTTGCGCGGATCGTCACCTTGCCCGACGCAAGGTCTATCGGGCTGTGGCCCGGGTCGTTGTCGCCCACGTCCGCCCTCGTCAGGGCCAGGCGGTTGCGTTCCTCGTCGGTGTGTTTGCGGCCCGGTGCGAAGAACTCCTCGAAGACGTTGAACACAAGCCGTACACCCCTCCTTGAGGCGCTCCTTCAGGCTCTACTTCACCTCCAGCTGGAGGATCTTGTCGTCCCCCGGCTCGGGCGATCCCCGCCTGTCCGTCTCGCTCGTGACGAGCCAGACCTTGGCTCCGCCCACCGACAGGACCGTGCGCAGGCGGCCGTGCTTCCCCTCCAGAAACGACTGGGGCTCCGACGAGGGTTCCGTGCCTGCCAGCGGGATTCGCCAGAGCCGCTCGCCCTTCAGCGACGCCATCCAGATCGAGCCCGACGCGTACGCGATGCCACTCGGCGAGGCCTCGTCCGTCCGCCACTGGGCCACCGGGTCGACGAAGCCGGACCTACCGCCCTTGCCCTCCACCTCCGGCCAGCCGTAGTTCTTCCCCGGCTCGATCAGATTGAGCTCGTCCCAGGTGGTCTGGCCGAACTCGGCAGCCCACAGGCGCTTGTCGGAGTCCCATGCGAGCCCCTGCACATTGCGGTGACCCCATGAGTAGACGACGGAGTCGGCGTCCGGATTGCCGTGCACCGGCTGCCCGTCCGGCGTCATCCGCAGGATCTTGCCGCCCAGCGACTTCCTGTCCTGCGCGAGCCCTGTGTCACCCGTCTCGCCCGTGCCTGCGTAGAGCATCTTGTCCGGGCCGAACGCGATCCGCCCGCCGTTGTGGACGATGCCCTTGGGGATGCCCCTCAACACCGTGTCCGGCGCGCCCAGTTGCTGTGCGGCGGGCTTCTTCTCGTCGTACAGCATGCGGGCGATGCGGTTGTCCGACTCGGTGGTGAAGTACGCGTACACCTGGTGGTCCGAGGCGAACGAGGGGGAGACCGCCAGGCCCATCAACCCGCCCTCGCCACCCGGGGAGACCCCCGGCACCGAGCCGATCACGGTCTGCTTGCCGCTCTCCGCGTCGACCCGGCTGATCGTCCCCTCGTCGCGCGAGGCGATCAGCAGATCCCCGTCGGGCAGCGCCGCGAGGCCCCACGGTGACTTCAGGTCCTGCGTCAGCGTGGAAACCACCTTCACCGACCCCTTCGCGGGTGGGGCCGTCGGACTCGGCGACCCTCCCGAGGCGGACCCGGAGGGGCCCGAGGTGGCCGAAGTCGGCCCCTCCCTGCCGCCCGGCGCTTTGTCGTCACCGGACGAACACCCGGCCACAAGCAGAAGCACGGCAGCGGCCAACACGGCCGTCACAGCAGGACGTTGCACAGTTCTGATCCCTTCGACGGCTGCTTGAACTGTCTGACTACTGTTCTTACACCGCAGCCGCCCCCGAGGTTCCCGATCTTCCGCCAGGAACCGGAAGAACCGCCGAGAGCCAAGAGAACGAGCGACAGCTCACTCAGTCCCAGGATCCCCGCGCCGACGGCAGTCCCGCCACCTCCGCCAGATCCCGTCCCGTCAGCTCAAGGTCCGCCGCCGCCGCGTTCGACACTGCCCACTCCTCCCGCTTCGCCCCCGGCACCGCCACCACATTCCGCCCCCGCCCCAGCACCCATGCCAGCGCGACCTGGGCAGGAGACGCGCCATGCCGCTGGGCGACCCTCAGCAGCCCCGCCACCACCGGCTGGTTCGCCGCCATCATCTCGGCCGTGAACCGCGGATGCCGCGCCCGTACGTCGTCAGGCTCGAAGCCCTGCCCCGGCGTGAGCGTCCCCGTCAGAAATCCGTTCCCCAGCGGCATCGCCGCCAGGAACCCCACCCCCCGCGCCTCGCACCACGGCAGCAGTCGCTCCAGCGCCTCCGGCGACCACACCGACAGCTCCGCCTGCACCGCGCTCACCGGGAACACCTGCTGCACCCGCTCCAGCTGCCGGATCGTTCCCTCGTGCAGATGCGCCCCGGAGCGCCTGGACGCGCGCGCCCCCACCGCGCACATGCCCAGCGCCCGCACCTTCCCGGCGCTCACCAGCTCCGCCATCGCGCCCCAGGTCTCCTCGACCGGAACTTCCGGATCCGCCCGGTGCAGCTGATAGAGATCGATCACCTCGGTCTGCAGCCGCCGCAGCGATGCGTCACAGGCCCGCTTCACATAACCCGGCCGCCCGTTGGCGACCACATGCTGATCGCCGACGAGCAGCCCGACCTTGGTCGATACGAACGCGTCCCGACGCCGCTCCTTCAGCACCCGCCCGATCAGCAGCTCATTGGTGAAGGGCCCGTACATATCGGCCGTGTCCAGCAGGCTGCAGCCGACGTCGAGCGCGGCGTGCACCGTACGCAGCGATCGCTCACCGCGCTGCTGGGAGCTGCTGTACGCCCAGCTCATCGGCATACAGCCGAGCCCGATCGCGCCCACTTCGAGGGCCGCCGCACCGATTGTCCTGCGCTCCAACTGCCCGTACCCCTCCCTTGGCCGCTGACCAAACTAGCCAATGCGGAGCGAGTTCCTTCGCATAGCCTCCTGAGCATGACTGCAGACGTGTGGCTCCCGATTCCGGCCGACGAGATCGAAGGGCTTCCCGACCCCTCGGACTCGGGCCTCAACTATCTCTTCTGGGACGGCGGTCCCGACTTTCCCGCCGACCCCGCCGACTGTGTCTTCTACGCCGTTCCATACATGAAGAGCCTCGAGGTCGCGGTCCGCCCGCTGGCCGCGATGACGTCCGTACGTGTCGTCCAGACCCTCTCCGCGGGGATCGACCACGTGGAACCGGGACTCGGCTCGCTGCCCGCCGGCGTGCGCCTGTGCAACGCCAAAGGAGTCCACGAAGCCTCCACCGCCGAGCTCACCCTGGCTCTGATCCTCGCTTCCCTGCGCGGTGTCCCCGGCTTCGTACACGGCCAGGACAAGGAGGAATGGCGGGCCGGCTTCTACCCTGCGCTCGCCGACAAATCGGTGCTCATCGTGGGATACGGATCGATCGGCGCCGCGATCGAGGACCGGCTCGCGCCGTTTGAATGCGCGCGGGTGGCGCGCGTCGCGCGCTCCGCCCGCGCTGCGGAGCGCGGCGAAGTGCGCGCACTCACCGACCTGCCCGCCCTGCTCCCGGGCGCGGACGTCGTGATTCTGTCCACCCCGCTCACCGAGCAGACGAAAGGCCTGGTCAACGCCGAGTTCCTGGCCCGAATGAAGGACGGCGCGCTGCTGGTGAACGTCTCCCGCGGTCCGGTCGTCGACACCAAGGCCCTGCTCGCAGAGGTGGAGACCGGGCGCATCACCGCCGCGCTCGATGTCACAGACCCGGAGCCGCTGCCCCCTGGCCACCCTCTCTGGCACGCCCCCGGTGTCCTCATCAGCCCCCATGTGGGCGGCTCCACCTCGGCTTTCATGCCGCGCGCCAAGCGGCTGCTGGCCGGACAGCTCACCCGTTTCGCCGCGGGCGACCCGGTGCACAACGTGGTGCTCACGACCGGGTAATGAACCCCTCGCGCCCGCGTTTCGTGCACTCTATGAAGTCGTCCGGATGCGCGACGTGCCGACAACACCCCTGGTAGTCACGGAGAGTAGAGGTCCTATGTCCCTGAGTGACGAGACTGGTGTATCGTCCGGACCTGGGGGCTGCGCCAGGCAAGGGGCGGTGCAGTAGCGCGACCTGACTGCCGATCAGACTTCGAGGGGGGCGACGGGCGATGCACAGCCATTGCACGAACGATCCGACGCGGCGAGGCCGCCGCCGACGACCCTCGCACGCGGCGAAGCAAAGACCCGCTCCGATGACCGTCCCACCGACGGCGGCGCTCCCCGGGGCAGCTCCGTGAGCGCCCCCGGAGTGCTCCTGGCACGGCAGGCGTTCGCCGGCGCCGCCACGGGGCTGCGTTCCCAGATCCTCCTCGCCGTCATCTGCTCCGGTTACGGCGTGGGCGCCGCCGTCGGCTGGGGTTCGCCCGAAGTCGCTCTGGTCATGGGCGACTTCGGGCTGAGCGCCGCCGCCCTTGTCGCCGCGGTCTCCTGCTTCATCTACGCGCGCTCCAGGCACAGCCGCTTTCGGCCCGCCTGGCTGATGTTCGCGGTCTCCTCCGCGATGGCCTCGTGCGGGAACGCCGTCTGGGGGTGGTACGAGGTCGTGCTGGACCGCGAGGTACCGAGCCCCTCGATCGCCGACCTGTTCTTCCTCTGCTTCGCGCCGCCCGCCATCGTCGGCCTGCTCGTCCTGGCCAAGCGCCCGGTCACCAGGGCGGGCTGGGTCTGCCTCGCGCTGGACGCCTGGCTGATCGGCGGCTCGCTCCTCACCCTCTCCTGGAGCATCGCGCTCGCCCACACCGCGCGCGTCCAGGGCGAGAGCGTGGCTCCCGCCGCTCTCGCCCTCGCGTATCCGCTGCTGGACATCGTGCTGGTCAGCCTGGTGCTCGCGCTGCACTTCCGGCGCTCGGCCACCAGCCGCTCCGCCATCAACACCGCCATCGCCGCTCTCGCCCTGACCGTCCTGTGCGACGCCCTGTTCACCTCGCCGCTGCTGCGCGAGAGCTACCGCTCGGGCCAGCTCCTCGACGCGGGCTGGTTCGCCGGTTCGCTGCTGCTCGCGTACGCCCCCTGGGGCGCACGCCGTACGGTCGAGACGGCCCGGCCCCCGCGCGGCCCCCGCCACCCCAGCCGCCCCGTCGCAGGCTCGCTGGCTGCCCTCACTCCATATCTCGCTGCTGCCGTCTGCACACTCGGCATCCTCCACAACGTCATTGAGGGCCGCCGAGTGGACCGGGTAGTCGTCCTCACCGGCTGCACCGTGGTCCTCGCCCTGGTCGTCCGGCAGGGCATCATGCTCCTCGACAACATCGCCCTCACCCATGAGCTGGCGCAGAAGGAGAACCACTTCCGCTCGCTGGTGCAGGGGTCGAGCGACGTCATCATGATCGCCGCCCCCAGCGGATTACTGCGCTATGTCAGCCCCGCGGCCGCCGGTGTCTACGGCCGCGAGGCCGAAGAGCTCATCGGCTCCGAGCTGGCCTGCCTGATCCACCCCGAGGACCTCGACCGGGTGGTCCGTGAAGTGCGCCGGTTTCTGGCCGCTGAGCCGGCCGCTGAGCCGACCACGCGGATCGACTGCCGCTTCAGATCGGGCAGCGGCGACTGGCTCAATGTGGAGTCCACGGTCAACCGCCACCAGGGCGGCCTGCTCTTCAACAGCCGCGACATCACCGAACGGGTCAGGCTGCAGGCGCAGCTGCAGCACAACGCCGAGCACGATCCGCTCACCGACCTGCCCAACCGCGCCCTGTTCACCGAACGCGTCCGCCAGGCCCTCACCGGCCGCCGCGCGGGCGACTCCGGCACCGCCGTGCTCTTCATCGACCTCGACGGCTTCAAGGGGGTCAACGACCGCCTCGGCCACCTGGCCGGCGACGAGCTGCTGATCCAGGCGGCCCGTCGCCTGCAGGAATCGGTACGGTCCGGCGACACCGCAGCCCGTCTCGGCGGCGACGAATTCGCGGCCCTCGTCCTCGGCGACGGCTCCCGCGACCAGTCCGCCCGCGAGTACCAGGTGCACGAGATCGCCGACCGGCTGCGCCTGACCCTCTCCCAGCCGTACCGCGTGGACGGCCGCGAAGTGCGGGTGGCCGCCTCCATCGGGGTGGCCTTCGCGGAGCCCGCCATCACCCCCACCGACCTGATGCGCAATGCCGACCTCGCCATGTATCGCGCCAAGGCCGCGGGCAAGGACCGCGTCGAGCTGTACGCCCCGCAGATGCAGGCCGATGTGGTACGCCGCACCGAGCTGGCCGCCCGGCTCCGCAGCGCACTGCACGAGGGGGAGTTCGCGCTGCTCCACCAGCCCGTGGTGAGCCTCGCCACGGGCCGTATCGCCGCCGTCGCCGCCCAGGCCCGCTGGCGATCCGCCCAGGGCATCCTGTTCACCCCGGCCGAGTTCCTGCGGGTCGCCGACGGTGCGGACACTCCGGAGGGCGCCAGCTCCGCCGAGCTCGGCCGCTGGCTGCTGGAGGAGGCCGTGGCGCAGGCCGCGGAGCGCAGCAGGCTGGGCCACCAGGTGCCCGTATCGGTGCGGCTCTCGGCCGGGCGGCTGCTGGACAAGTCCCTGCCGCTCGGTTCCATCGAAGCCCTCCTCACCCGGCACGGGCTGCCGTCGGGCGCGCTGGTCATCGAGCTCGCCGACAGCGATCCGCGGATCTCCTTCGACGATCTGGAGCAGCGTCTCGTCGCGCTGCGCAGACTCGGCGTACGGATCGGCCTGGACGGCTTCGGCAGCGGATACGCCGCGATCAACGCACTGCGCAGGCTCCCCGTGGACGTACTGAAACTGGACAGGGGTCTGGTCGAGGGCGTCGTAGAGTCCGCCCGGCTGCACAAGATCACCGCAGGGCTGCTGAGGATCGCCTGCGACCTCGGCATGCAGTCCGTCGCGGACGGCGTGGACATGCCCGAGCAGGTGCTCGCACTGCGCGCCATGGGGTGTACGCACGGCCAGGGCATGGCCTTCTCGGGGCCGCTCGACGAGTACCGGCTGCGCCGCGCCCTGGTCCGCGACGAGTTCCCGGTGCCCGGCGGAATCGCCCTGCCCGTGCTGACAGGCGGCGTCTACTCTGCCCGCAATGGCTCAAATAATGAGACGCGCGTCCCACCCACTTGACAGTCATGGCGCGCCGGGGGGAGGGTCAATGCCATGCGCACCCGAATTCTCGTACTTGGAAAGCGCGTCGGCTGAGCAGGGCCGTGAAAGCCCTGCAGACCCCTCCCGACGCGCTCCCCTCGCCTGCCTGACGGCACGAGGGGTTTTTTGTTGCACCGGCACACCCCAAACCCTCGCAAAAACCCTCAGCTTTGAGAAGAGAATGCCGATGACCGAGCAGGCCACGGGGGCCCACCATCCGCAGCCGCGGGCCCGTACCGGCGGACACACCGCTGCAGTTGAGCACGTCACGGGCGCGCAGTCCCTCATCCGTTCTCTCGAGGAAGTGGGGGCCGACACGGTGTTCGGCATCCCCGGCGGCGCCATCCTCCCCGCGTACGACCCGATGATGGACTCCACCAAGGTCCGCCACGTCCTGGTCCGCCACGAGCAGGGCGCCGGCCACGCGGCGACCGGCTACGCCCAGGCCACCGGCAAGGTCGGCGTCTGTATGGCGACCTCGGGCCCCGGCGCCACCAACCTGGTCACCCCGATCGCGGACGCGCACATGGACTCCGTGCCGCTGGTCGCGATCACCGGCCAGGTCTCCTCCAAGGCGATCGGCACGGACGCCTTCCAGGAGGCGGACATCGTCGGCATCACGATGCCGATCACCAAGCACAACTTCCTGGTCACCAAGGCCGACGACATCCCGCGCACCATCGCAGAGGCCTTCCACATCGCCTCCACGGGACGCCCGGGCCCGGTCCTCGTCGACATCGCCAAGGACGCCCTCCAGGCGCGGACCACCTTCAGCTGGCCGCCGCAGCAGGACCTGCCCGGCTACCGCCCGGTCACCAAGCCGCACGCCAAGCAGATCCGCGAGGCCGCCAAGCTGATCGTCCAGGCCCGGCGCCCCGTCCTGTACGTCGGCGGCGGCGTCCTCAAGGCCGGCGCCACCGCCGAGCTGAAGGTCCTCGCCGAGCTCACCGGCGCCCCCGTCACCACCACCCTGATGGCGCTGGGCGCGTTCCCCGACAGTCACCCGCTGCACGTGGGAATGCCGGGCATGCACGGTGCGGTCACCGCCGTCACCGCGCTGCAGAAGGCCGACCTGATCGTCGCTCTCGGAGCCCGCTTCGACGACCGCGTCACCGGCAAGCTGGACAGCTTCGCCCCGTTCGCCAAGATCGTCCACGCCGACATCGACCCGGCCGAGATCGGCAAGAACCGCACCGCGGACGTGCCGATCGTGGGTGACGCCCGCGAGGTCATCGCCGACCTGGTCCAGGCCGTCCAGGCCGAGCACAGTGAAGGTCACGCCGGCGACTACAGCGCCTGGTGGAAGGACCTCAGCCGCTGGCGCGAGACCTACCCGCTCGGCTACGAGCAGCCGGACGACGGCAGCCTCTCGCCGCAGCAGGTCATCCAGCGCATCGGTCAGCTGGCCCCCGAGGACACCATCTACACGGCGGGCGTCGGCCAGCACCAGATGTGGGCCGCCCACTTCATCGACTACGAGAAGCCCGCCACCTGGCTGAACTCCGGCGGCGCCGGAACGATGGGCTACGCGGTCCCGGCCGCGATGGGCGCCAAGGCCGGCATGCCGGACCGCACGGTCTGGGCCATCGACGGCGACGGCTGCTTCCAGATGACCAACCAGGAGCTCACCACCTGCGCGCTGAACAACATCCCGATCAAGGTCGCGATCATCAACAACGGCGCGCTCGGGATGGTCCGCCAGTGGCAGACCCTCTTCTACAACCAGCGCTACTCCAGCACCGTCCTGCACGCCGACGACACGGGGCACCACGTGGCCGGCTCCCAGGTCGGCGCGAGCACCACGGCGCGCCAGGGCACCCGCGTCCCCGACTTCGTCAAGCTGTCGGAGGCCATGGGCTGCCACGCGCTGCGCTGTGAGTCCCCGGACGACCTGGACAGGGTCATCGCCGAGGCCAACGCCATCAACGACCGCCCCGTCGTCGTCGACTTCATCGTCCACGAGGACGCCCAGGTGTGGCCGATGGTCGCCGCCGGCACCTCCAACGACGAGGTCATGGCAGCGCGCGGCGTCCGCCCCGACTTCGGCGACAACGAAGACGACTGAGAGCCGTAGGAAGAGGAACGACGCACATGTCCAAGCACACGCTCTCCGTCCTGGTGGAGAACACGCCCGGCATCCTCGCCCGGATCGCCGCCCTGTTCTCCCGCCGCGGCTTCAACATCGACTCGCTCGCCGTCGGTGTCACCGAGCACCCCGACATCTCCCGCATCACCATCGTGGTCAACGTCGAGGACCTGCCGCTGGAGCAGGTGACCAAGCAGCTCAACAAGCTGGTCAACGTTCTGAAGATCGTCGAACTCGAGCCCGCCGGTGCCATCCAGCGTGAACTCGTTCTGGTGAAGGTCCGCGCGGACAACGAGACCCGCTCGCAGATCGTCGAGATCGTCCAGCTGTTCCGCGCCAAGACCGTGGACGTCTCGCCCGAGGCGGTCACGATCGAGGCCACCGGCGGTGCCGACAAGCTGGACGCCATGCTCAAGATGCTGGAGCAGTTCGGCATCAAGGAGCTCGTCCAGTCGGGCACGATCGCCATAGGGCGCGGCGCCCGGTCCATCACGGACCGGTCTCTGCGGGCCCTCGACCGTTCCGCCTAGCGAGACCACCCGCCTGCCTCACCCCATCCCGCCGTACGGTGGGACGCAAACAGCGTCATTCCCTAGACGTGCACACCAAGGAGATATCCCAGTGGCCGAGCTGTTCTACGACGACGACGCCGACCTGTCCATCATCCAGAACCGCAAGGTCGCGGTCATCGGCTACGGCAGCCAGGGCCACGCCCACGCGCTGTCGCTCCGTGATTCGGGTGTCGACGTCCGTGTCGGTCTGCACGAGGGCTCCAAGTCCAAGGCCAAGGCCGAGGAGCAGGGCCTGCGCGTGGTGACCCCCGCAGAGGCCGCCGCCGAGGCCGACGTCATCATGATCCTCATCCCGGACCCGATCCAGGCCCAGGTCTACGAGGAGTCCATCAAGGACAACCTGAAGGACGGCGACGCGCTGTTCTTCGCCCACGGCTTCAACATCCGGTTCGGCTTCATCAAGGTCCCGGCCGGTGTGGACGTCGCCCTCGTCGCTCCCAAGGGCCCGGGCCACCTGGTCCGCCGCCAGTACGAAGAGGGCCGCGGCGTCCCGGCGATCGCCGCCGTCGAGCAGGACGCCTCCGGCAACGCGTTCGACCTGGCGCTCTCCTACGCCAAGGCCATCGGCGGCACCCGCGCCGGCGTCATCAAGACGACCTTCACCGAGGAGACAGAGACCGACCTGTTCGGCGAGCAGGCCGTCCTCTGCGGTGGCGCCTCCGCGCTGGTCAAGGCGGGCTTCGAGACCCTGACCGAAGCCGGCTACCAGCCGGAGATCGCGTACTTCGAGTGCCTCCACGAGCTGAAGCTGATCGTGGACCTGATGTACGAGGGCGGCCTGGGGAAGATGCGGTGGTCGGTCTCCGAGACCGCCGAGTGGGGCGACTACGTCACCGGCCCCCGCATCATCACGGACCAGACCAAGGCCGAGATGAAGAAGGTCCTCGCCGAGATCCAGGACGGCACCTTCGCCAAGAACTGGATGGACGAGTACCACGGCGGTCTGAAGAAGTACAACGAGTACAAGACGCAGGACGAGAACCACCTGCTGGAGACCACCGGCAAGGAGCTGCGCAAGCTCATGAGCTGGGTCGACAACGACGAGGCGTAAGCCTGCGGACGGGGGCCGGGACGAGCCGGTCCCGGCCCCCCGTCGTCGCGCCGCGCCGCGCTCCGGCGCTTCTCCACTCTGTCCAGCCACGGACGGGTGATCCTGCCGTGGAGGCGTTAAGACGCACCCGCTCGCACCACTAGACTGCACAACAAATACGCGTCAGGCCCACAGTGTCGTGTGTCTTCCACGCGGCTAGCCCCTCCACCGCCTGCGGCCGTCGGGACGGCCGTCCGCACTGGACTTGTGAGGACTCACGTGAGCTCGAAACCTGTCGTACTCATCGCTGAAGAGCTGTCGCCCGCCACCGTCGACGCGCTTGGCTCGGACTTCGAGATCCGGCACTGCAACGGCGCCGACCGCGCGGAGCTGATCCCTGCCATCGCCGACGTCGACGCGATCCTCGTCCGCAGCGCCACCAAGGTCGACGCCGAGGCCATCGCCGCCGCGAAGAAGCTGCGCGTCGTCGCCCGCGCGGGCGTCGGGCTGGACAATGTCGACGTCGCCGTCGCCACCAAGGCCGGCGTGATGGTCGTCAACGCCCCCACCTCGAACATCGTGACCGCCGCCGAGCTGGCCTGCGGTCTGCTGGTCGCCAGCGCGCGCAATATCCCGCAGGCCAACACCGCCCTGAAGAACGGCGAGTGGAAGCGCTCCAAGTACACCGGCGTCGAGCTGAGCGAGAAGATCCTCGGCGTCGTCGGCCTCGGCCGCATCGGCGTCCTGGTCGCACAGCGGATGTCGGCCTTCGGCATGAAGATCGTCGCGTACGACCCCTATGTACAGCCCGCGCGCGCCGCGCAGATGGGTGTCAAACTGCTCTCGCTCGACGAGCTGCTCGAGGTCTCCGACTTCATCACGGTCCACCTGCCGAAGACCCCAGAGACGCTCGGCCTGATCGGCAACGAGGCCCTGCACAAGGTCAAGCCGTCGGTCCGGATCGTCAACGCCGCGCGCGGCGGGATCGTCGACGAGGAGGCGCTGTACTCGGCGCTCAAGGAGGGACGCGTCGCGGGCGCAGGCCTGGATGTGTACGCGAAGGAGCCGTGCACGGACTCCCCGCTGTTCGAGCTGGACCAGGTCGTCTGCACCCCGCACCTCGGCGCGTCCACCGACGAGGCGCAGGAGAAGGCCGGTATCTCCGTCGCCCGCTCGGTCCGTCTCGCGCTCGCCGGTGAGCTCGTGCCCGACGCGGTCAACGTCCAGGGCGGCGTCATCGCCGAGGATGTGCGCCCGGGTCTGCCGCTCGCCGAGAAGCTCGGCCGGATCTTCACCGCGCTGGCGGGCGAGGTCGCGGTCCGGCTCGACGTCGAGGTGTACGGCGAGATCACCCAGCACGACGTCAAGGTGCTCGAACTGTCCGCGCTCAAGGGCGTGTTCGAGGACGTGGTCGACGAGACCGTGAGCTACGTCAACGCCCCGCTGTTCGCGCAGGAGCGCGGCGTGGAGGTCCGGCTGACGACGAGCTCGGAGTCCCCGGACCACCGCAATGTCGTCACCGTCCGCGGCACGCTCTCGGGCGGCGAGGAGGTCGCGGTCTCCGGCACGCTGGCAGGACCCAAGCACCTCCAGAAGATCGTCGCGATCGGCGACTACGACATCGACCTGGCGCTCGCCGACCACATGGTCGTCCTGCGGTACGAAGACCGTCCCGGCGTCGTCGGCACGGTCGGCCGGATCCTCGGCGAGGCCGGACTGAACATCGCGGGCATGCAGGTCTCGCGCGCGGAGGAGGGCGGCGAGGCGGTCGTCGTGCTGACCGTGGACGATACCGTTCCGCCGTCGGTGCTCACCGAGATCGCGGACGAGATCGGCGCGGCGTCGGCGCGTACGGTGAACCTCGTCGACTGATCTTCCCGGCCCCTCCCGCTCCACGTACCCGGTTCATAGACGCGCGTCTTACACAAGCGTCTGTGTGCCGGGTGCGCTGCTGCTGTGGGACATCGTGAGGATCCTCCATCGGCTACCACTACGGCTCGAAGGAGGCGCTCCTCAACCAGGCCTTCCTCGCGGTGACGGAGGAGTGGGGCAATGCCGTCGGCCCGGCGAACAGGGAAGCGCCCGACCTGACGGCGGATCCCCTGGAGCGCTTCGAGAAGACCTGGGAACAGATCATCGCGGCGTTCGACGCCGGCCGCGCGGTCTGGAAGCTCAGTGGATGGTCGACCCGGAGACCGCGCCGTCGGCGAAGGATCTGACGCAGGGGCTGCGGGCGATCCTGGAGGACAAGCGGTCCGTCACACGGTGATGACGACCTTCGCGCGCGCGTGCTCCACCTCGAGGTACCGGATGGCCTCGGGTACCTCGCTCAACGGGTAGGTCCGGTCAATGACCGGTGTGATCTTTCCGGACTCGGCGAGATCCCTCAGCGTCGCCAGGTTCTCCTTGTTCGGCGTCGCCGTGAGTACGAGCAGCCGATGGCGGGCGAAGCGTGACAGCGCCTGTCCCCTGATGATGAGCCCCATCGGCCCGAGCAGGCTGCCGCCTTCGGACACGCCCCCGCCGGACAGAACGAGAGTCCCGGCGGGGGTGAGCGCGCGCCGGATGTCGGCCAGCGATCGGTTCCCCACCAGGTCGAGCACGACGTCGTACCGTTGTCCGTTTCGGGTGAAGTCTTCCCGGGCGTAGTCGATGATGTGGTCCGCGCCGAGCGACCGGACCAGATCCACGTTTCTCGCGCTGCACACGCCGGTCACTTCCGCGCCGAACGACTTCGCGATCTGGACCGCGAACGTTCCCACGCCACCTGACGCGCCGTTGACCAGGACCTTCTGTCCTGTCTGTACTCGTCCAAGGTCGCGCAGGCCCATGAGGGCGGTGTTCCCCGCCAGCGGCACCGCAGCCGCCTGCTCGAAGGTCAGGCCGGCCGGTTTCTGCTCCACGACGTCCTCCGAGGCGCACACGTATTCGGCGAATGCTCCGTCGGCCTCGCCGAATACCTCGTCACCGGGGCGGAACCGTTTCACGTCCTTGCCCACCGCTTCCACCTGACCCGCGAAGTCCGTGCCGCGGATCTTCGTTTTCGGCCCGCGGAACCCGAGCACCAGGCGCGCCAGGTACGGGTCACCCCGCATCAGGTGCCAGTCGCGCGCGTTGACCGTGGCCGCGTGGACCCGCACCAGCACCTCATGGTCGGCGACCACCGGCTTGTCGACCTCCCTGAACTCCAGAACGTCAGGTGAGCCGTACCGATCCTGGACGATCGCCTTCATTGCGCCTCCGTAACGCACGAGTTCGGTGCGTAATGGGATCGGCTGACCGGAGGATCAGCGCTACTCGCGACGGTAGGCGAGCGGCCTCGGTGCGGGAATCGGGGATGGTCCCTAGGTGACGCCCGGCTACAGCCGCGCCGCTTTGAGGGTCATGTGCAGCAGCAGCCGGTCCTCGCCCTTGGCCAGGTCGAGGCCGGTGAGCTGCTCGACGCGGGAGAGCCGGTAGTAGAGCGTCTGCCGGTGGATGCCGAGGGCGGCCGCGGTGCGGCCCGCCTGGCCCGCGTTGTCCAGGAACACCTCGGCGGTGCGGGCCAGTTCGGCGTGCGAACGGTCGAGCAGTTCGCGAACGGCGGGGTCGTGCGCGATGTCCGGGGGCAGCGCGGTCAGCATGCGGTACGGGCCGATCGCAGCCCACTCGGCGACGGGCCCGAGCCCAGGCTGGGCTTGGGCGGCGCGGGCCGCGGAACTGGCCTCCAGCCAGGCGGTGTTGAGGTCGGCGAGACCACGGCGCGGGGCAGCGACCCCGCCGCTCGCCGCGTCGCCGCCCGCCATGGCGCGGAGCCGGTCCGCGGCGGTGACTGCGGGGGCGAGGGCGTCGGCCGTGCGGAGTCGTACGAGGACGGCGAGGGCGTGGCCGGCGTCGCGGGGGTCGTCGGGGCTGCCGCTCCCGGGGCCCGCGCCGCCGCCGGTCGTTCCGGTACGGCCGGTTGTGCCGCTCCCGGGAGCCCCGGGCCGGCCGGCCGTGCCGCTCCCGGGGGCCCTGGCTCCGACGGCGTCCGCGTCAGGGCTCACCGCCCGGCCGTCCGCGCTCCCGCCGGCGCCGAGCTGCCCAGCCTGGGCACCGCCGCCCGCTCCCCACGACACCGTGCACAGCGCCGCCGTGCCCGGCAGCGAGCGAGCCGACGGGGCGTCGCCCGACAGCCACGGCGTCACGCACACCACCGCGTGCAGCGCGTCCGCGGACGCGCCGCCGAGGGCCGTGCGCAGTGCCGACACCGCCATGTCGTACTGCCAGCCGCGCTCCGCCGTCAGCACCGCGCGGAACTCCCGGGACAGATCCGAGCCCGCCCGCTCCTCGTCCGCGAGCAGCGTCCCGATCTTCGCCGTGACCTCCATCGCCGCCGCCAGCTGCGCCTCGGTCGGGCCCGGGGACGCGTCGAGCAGCCATACGTAACCCAGCACGATGCCCCGATGGCGTACGGGAAGACAGATCCGGTCCCGGAAGACCCCCGCGTCCGGGGCCGCGGGGATCCGGACCGGGCCTGTCGCGCGCGCGATGCCGAAGTCCTCGAACCAGGCGCGCACCGCCGGGGTGGACTTCCGGGTCAGGATCGAGCGCGTCCTGACCGGGTCCATCGCGATGGTGTCATCGCTGTCGTGGGCGCCGAAGGCGATCAGGCCGAAATCACGGTTCTCCAGCGTCGCGGGGACGGCCAGCAGCGCCGAGATCTCGTCGACAAGTTCTTGGTAATCGCCCTTCATCCGGACATTCTCGCACCTCTCTCAGACATATGTCTGAGATCCGGACCACGGATGCGTGACAGCTGTCGATGGCAGACCATCAGAGCGATCCTTAGGTTTCACGGTGGTTCTTCGTGCCGTTCCCGATTCGTTCGGATCCGGCCTCCTTCCATCCCTGTTTCCGTGGAGGTGCCCCGTGCTGGGTCCCGTGATCCTCGCCGCGTCCCGCAGCGACAAGATGCGTCGCTTCGTGTCGGCCGCACCGGGGACCAAGCAGGTCGTCGCCCGGTTCATCGCCGGTGAGACGATCGAGCAGGTCGTCCCGATCGTCAAGGAGACCGTCGGCAAGGGACTCGAGGTCACCCTGGACGTGGTGGGCGAGGACATCACCACGCGCGAGCAGGCCTACGCCGCGCGCGACGCCTACATGGAACTGATCGAGCACCTCGAAGAGCTCGGCCTGGGCACGAAGGCCGAGATGTCCGTCAAGCTGTCGATGTTCGGCCAGGCCCTGGAAGACGGCCACGAGCTGGCGCTCGCCAACATCCGCCCCGTCGTCGAGGCCGCCGACTCCATCGGCACCACGGTCACGCTGGACGCGGAGGACCACACCACCCTCGACTCGATGTTCGCCATCCACGAGGAGCTGCGGAAGGAATTCCCGCAGACCGGCTGCGTGATCCAGGCATACCTGTTCCGCACCGAGGAGGACGCCCGCCGCCTCGCCGCGGCCGGCTGCCGCGTCCGCATCGTGAAGGGCGCCTACAAGGAGCCCGCCGCCGTCGCTTACCAGGACAAGGCCGAGATCGACAAGGCGTATGTCCGCATCCTGAAGATCCTGATGGAGGGCGACGGCTACCCGATGATCGGGTCCCACGATCCGCGCCTCATCGCCATCACACAGGAGCTCGCACGCCAAAGCGGGCGCAAACTGGATGAGTACGAATTCCAGATGCTGTACGGGATCCGCGGCGACGAGCACCTCCGGCTCGCGGCCGAGGGCCACCGGATGCGCGTCTACACGGCGTACGGCACCGACTGGTACGGCTACTTCATGCGCCGTCTCGCCGAGAAGCCCGCCAACCTGCTGTTCTTCCTGCGCTCGATGATCACCAAGGGCTGAGCCCTCCCATCCCTCACAAAGGAGTATCGGAACTCATGGACGCTGTGACCCAGGTCCCCGCCCCGGTCAACGAGCCGGTGCACAGCTACGCTCCCGGCAGCCCCGAGCGCGCCCGCCTGGAGGCCAAGCTCAAGGAGCTGTCCGAGAACCCGATCGAGCTGCCGATGACGATCGGCGGCGTGAAGCGGATGGGCGGCGGCGAGCGCTTCGACGTCGTACAGCCGCACAACCACAAGGCCGTCATCGGCACCTTCGGCGGTGCCACGCAGCAGGACGCGCAGGACGCGATCGATGCCGCGCTGGCCGCCGCGCCCGCGTGGCGCGCGATGTCCTTCGACGACCGCGCCGCGATCATCCTGCGCGCGGCCGAGCTGCTGGCGGGACCGTGGCGCGAGACGCTCGCCGCCTCGACCATGCTGGGCCAGTCGAAGACCGTGCAGCAGGCCGAGATCGACACCCCCTGCGAGCTCGTCGACTTCTGGCGTTTCAACGTCAAGTACGCGCGTGACCTGCTCGCCGAGCAGCCGCCGGCCAACTCGCCGGGCGTGTGGAACCGTCTGGACCACCGCCCGCTCGAGGGGTTCGTCTACGCGATCACGCCGTTCAACTTCACCGCGATCGCCGGCAACCTGCCCACCGCCCCGGCTCTGATGGGCAATGTGGTGGTCTGGAAGCCGTCCCCGACCCAGACCCACGCTGCCGTTCTGCTGATGCAGCTGCTGGAGGAGGCGGGCCTGCCCAAGGGCGTCATCAACCTGGTGACGGGCGACGGCATCGCCGTCTCCGAGGTGGCCCTGAACCACCCCGAGCTGGCAGGCATCCACTTCACCGGCTCGACCAAGACCTTCCAGCACCTGTGGAAGACGGTCGGCAACAACATCGAGAAGTACCGTTCCTACCCGCGCATCGTCGGCGAGACGGGCGGCAAGGACTTCGTCGTCGCCCACCCGAGCGCCGACCGTGCCGTGCTGAAGACCGCGCTGACCCGCGGCTCCTTCGAGTTCCAGGGCCAGAAGTGCTCTGCGTCCTCGCGTGCCTACGTCCCCGCCTCGATCTGGAACTCCGGCTTCAAGGAGGAGTTCGCGGCGGAGGTCGACGCCATCAAGATGGGTGACGTCACAGACCTGACGAACTTCGTCGGCGCCGTGATCGACGAGCGTGCCTTCGCCAAGAACAAGGCTGCGATCGACCGTGCGAAGGAAGACTCGAACTGCACCATCGTCGCGGGCGGAACGTACGACGACTCCGTCGGCTACTTCGTCCGCCCGACGGTCGTCGAGTGCTCGGACCCGGCCAACGAGGTCTTCACGACCGAGTACTTCGGCCCGTTCCTCGCGGTGCACGTGTACGAGGACGACGAGTACGACGCGATGCTGGAGCAGATGGAGTCGGTGTCCGCGTACGCCCTGACCGGCGCGGTCATTGCGAACGACCGTGCTGCGGCGGCGTACACGATGGAGAAGCTGCGGTACGCCGCGGGCAACTTCTACATCAACGACAAGTCGACCGGCGCCGTCGTCGGCCAGCAGCCCTTCGGCGGCGGCCGCGCGTCCGGCACGAACGACAAGGCGGGCGCTCCGCAGAACCTGATGCGCTGGACGCTGACCCGCGCGATCAAGGAGACGTTGGTCGCGCCGACGGACTACTCGTACCCGCACATGGGCTGACGTCCGGCTCCCCGAACCCCGCCCCCGTCCCGGCCCCCACGCCGGACGGGGGCGGTTCACGTTCGGCGGGTTTACGCTGCTTCAAGGGGGCGCCGGAAGGAGGGTGTGATGCCTGGTTCCACAACGCTGGGCGGCGGCCACGGGGTCGACTCGATCGAGCACACCGATGCGGTGCGACTGGCTTCCGTGCTACGGGAGATGAGCCGGCTGCTGGCGGTGGACGGGCCGAACCGGCTCACGGATGCGCAGGTCAGCGCCTTGTGCGGCGGACAGGTGCATCACCGGCAGGAGTTCAGCGAGTGGGTCGCCCGGGTGGCGCGGGAGCTGAGCCAGAAGGTCTCGGCGTAGCCGGGTCCGCCTCGGCCAGGCGCTTGATCGCCGAGAGCCGGTTGTCCCACTCCGAGGCGACGCGGTCCATCCACCGGGCGGTGACACCGAGCCGCGCGGGCAGGACGGTGTACCGCGCCTCGCGGCCCTCCCGGTGGCCGGCCACCAGACCGGCCCGGGTCAGGACCGCGAGGTGCTTGACGATCGCCTGCCTGCTGACGGGCAGCTCCGTCGCCAGGACTGTCGCCGTCGCCTCGCCGTGCGCGGCGATGGCGTCGAGTATCCGGCGGCGGGTCGGGTCCGCCAGCGCGGACAGGACCTCGCTGACGGCGTCCTGGTCCGTGTCCCGGTCGGTACTCCGGTCCGCATTCCCGGCCGTACTTGGGTCCCTGTTCCCGGCCGTACTCGGGTCCGTGTTCCCGGCCGTACTCGGGTCCGTACCCCGGCCCGAGTCCGCGCCCGGGTCGGGGATCCGGCTGTCCGTGTCCCGGCCTGCGTCCGCCGTCATGCCGCGAGCCGCTCCGCGTACTGCTTGATGTTCCGGGCCTGTTCGGTCCAGCCGCTCGAGTGGCTCTCGTACCCGGCCGTGTCGACCCTGTCCGCGGGGATGTCGAGGCCGGCGAAGCCGGTCTCCACCACGCGCAGATGCGTGCCGTCGCCGTCC
Source organism: Streptomyces sp. NPDC002870 (assembly GCF_042888505.1). Taxonomy (NCBI): domain Bacteria; kingdom Bacillati; phylum Actinomycetota; class Actinomycetes; order Kitasatosporales; family Streptomycetaceae; genus Streptomyces; species Streptomyces sp. NPDC002870. The sequence continues at coordinate 136,043 of NZ_JBIAPW010000011.1, read as the reverse complement.
GGGGTGAGAGTGAACTCCACCAGGGTGGAGTTGCCCTCGACCGCCTGCTCACCGGGGAAGGCGCTCGCCCAGCGGTACGAGAAGTGGTGCGGCGGGTCCACCTTCACGATCGTCGTCGGGAACTGTCCGTACTTCCCGTGGTCGAAGTACATCGTGCCGCCCGGGCGAAGGTCGACCGGGGTCGGCTCGCCCTGTCCGAACCACGATCCGACGTGCTCCGGCTCCGTGAGCACCGCCCAGACGCGCTCGACGGGCGCGGCGATGGTGATCTCTCGTTCGATCCGGTCCTCGCTCATGATCTCCAGCTTCCTGCTCGACTATGACGTGCTACCCAATGGTTGCACGTCATGTCCGGGAAGTGCAACCAATCGGTTGCGTAATTATTTCCGCGCCGACTGACGGGACGTCGGTGCCACAGTGGGGCGTATGACCGAGCCGCTGCGCGCCGCCCACACCTACCAGCTCTCCTCGCTCGAACTGGCCGAGATCCGCGCCCTGATGGACGAGGCCTTCGATGGCGACTTCGGTGACGAGGACTGGGATCACTCGCTCGGCGGCATCCACGCGTTGGTGCGCGACGGCCAGGGGATCGCCGCGCACGGCAGCGTGATCATGCGCCGGGTGCTGCACGGGGGCCGCTCGCATCGCATCGGTTACATCGAGGCGCTGGCCGTACGCGGCGACCGCCGGAGGCAAGGGCTCGGCAGCCTGGTGATGGCCGAGCTGGAGCAGGTCGTCGACGGCGCGTACGAGTTCGGCGCGCTGTCCGCGTCCGACGACGGCGCCCTGTTGTACCGGGCGCGCGGCTGGCAGCTGTGGCAGGGCCGGGTCGAGGCGCTCGGCCCGGACGGGGTGGTGCACCTCCCGGACGAGGAGGACTCCGTATTTCTGCGCCCCGCCGTGGGCCGTCCACTGCCGCAGCCCCCCGCCGCGCTGCTCTTCGACTGGCGAGGTGGGGACGTGCTGTAGCCGCAGTGCCTCGGTCGGCGTACTCGTCGGCCGTGCCTGATCCGGGAGCCGCGCGCCCTCGCCGTCTCAGATAGTAGGAAGTCCGAGTAATTGTGGAGACAGGAGCGCGTACCTGTCCTAGCTTTGTAGAAGCCGAACGTCTCGCTCGATCCAGCGAATGGCGGTCGTGAGCCAGTGCCCCAAGCAGGCAACCCCTGCGGCCCGGCTCCCCGCCCCTTCCGGCGCCTCGAAATCATCTCCGTGATCTCAAGGAGTCGATCACCATGCCCGAGACGACCGTCCGCCGCGTCCGTCACGCCGCCCGTTCGAGTGAGACCGAGCGAAAGAACGCCGCCGCCGCCCTGCAGCGAGCCCTCGACCGCAGGGACAACGGCGGCTCCACCGGCCACTGAGCCGGTTTACCGACCCGAGCGCTTCACCTCGAAGTAGTCGATGCGCTTGCCGCTCTCGGCAAGCGCGGAGACCTTCAGCTTCGGCGCTGCACCGGCCTCCGCCTCCACCGCGAGGAAGGAGAAGCCGGTGTATCGCACGCGCGACCACTGCACGGTGTCCGGGTCGGGCAGCCGCAGCTTGGTCCAGTGGAAGGTCACGATGGTGTCGTGGTCATGGACGTTGCCCTCGTAGCTGTCCTGGACCCCGAGCCCGAAGTCGTACAGGTCTTTTCCGGCGCCGCCCGCCGTGACGTACACGATGCCGTCCCGCGTCGGGTCGGTGGACGCCCCGATCGGCACCGGCCTGCCCACCTCGCCGCCCTTGATCGCGTCCGTCCGCTCGTACACATGGTTGTGGCCGTTGATCACCAGGTCGACCTGGTGCTTGGTGAACAGCGGCAGCCAGGCGTCGCGCACCCCGCCGTCCGAGGCGTGGGTCGCCGTCGAGTACATGCAGTGGTGGAAGAAGACCACCACGAAGTCGATCCCGGGCTGCGCCCGCAGCTCGCCGAGGCGCTTGTCGAGCCAGGCGGTCTGCTTGCCGTCCGTGTAGCCCTTGTTGGCGGGAATCTCGTACGAGACGTCATTGGCGTCCAGCGCCACGACGCCGACGTTCCCGTAGACGAACGAGTAGACGCCCGGCGCGTTCTTGGCGTCCGGCCCGTTCCCGGGCAGCGACCAGCGGGCCGACTGGCCGCCGTAGCCGTTCGGCGAGTACCACGCCTCCATGTCGTGGTTGCCGGTGGTCACCATCCACGGCACCCGCGAGGCCACGCTCTCCGTCTGCGCCAGGAACTGGTCCCACACCCGCGCGTCGTAGGTGTCCGACTCCTTGCCGAGCCCGCTGCTGTCCGCGTAGCAGATGTCGCCCGCGTGCAGATGGAACGACGGGTTCTGACCGAGGATCAACTGGTCGTTGCCGAGGGCGTGATAGCTCACGCCCTGGTCGCCGAAGGCGGTGAAGACGAACTTCTCGGGCGTCGCCGGAGCCGTTCGGAACGAGCCGATCGTGGCGATGCGCTCGGGCGACGCCGGGTCGAAGCCGTCGTGGCCGACCCCGTAGTAGTACGTCGTCCCCGGCTTCAGCCCGTCCAGGCCCACGTGCAGGTAGAACTGGTCGACGGCCGGCAGCTTCCTGGAGAGGGAGGGCGTGTGCAGATCGCGCACCTCGGCCTCGATCTTCCGGCTCAGCTCCCAGGGCTTGAGGCCGACGCGCAGATACGGCTGCTTCACCGCGAACGGCACCTGCCAGGAGATCCGCATCTGGGTCTTCGGGTCCGCGCCGAAGGCGAGATGCCGGCCGAACGGCGCGACCAGCGAGCCGTCCACTGCGGCCGTCGCCGCAGCAGTGGCCAGTTCGGGGGAGGCCGCCGTCGCGGTCGACGCGCGGCCGAGCAGCAGCCCGCCGCCGCCCGCCACACCCGCCGCGATCCCGCCGACCAGCGCGCCACGGCGGGACAGCTTCGGGCGTGCGTGCTTGGCGCGCAGATACTCGTGCTGCTCCGGCATGCTCATGCGGCGGGCGAGCTGCTCGGGAATCCCGACGTGGGGGGTGTCCTCAGTCATGGCGCTGAACTTGCCAGTAACTTACAACTCCCCGCCGGACTCGGGATGAACGAAATTCAAACCGGCGTTGATCGATCTGTGGAGGTCCAGATGGTGGACGTCAAGTGTCATGGGTTGGGACGCGGAGTAAGGTGCCGGTATGTCTCGCAGCATCAATCTCGCAGTGATCCCCGGTGACGGCATCGGCCAGGAGGTCGTGGCTCAGGGCCTGAAGGTCCTCGCGGCCGTCCTCCCGCAGGATGTGAAGCTGGAGACCAAGGAGTACGACCTCGGCGCCCAGCGCTGGCACCGCACCGGAGAGACCCTCCCCGAGACGGAGCTCGGCTCCCTCAAGAACCACGACGCCATCCTGCTCGGCGCGATCGGCGACCCGTCCGTGCCGTCCGGCGTGCTGGAGCGGGGGCTGCTGCTCAAACTGCGGTTCGCCTTCGACCACTACGTCAACCTGCGTCCGTCGAAGCTCTTTCCGAACACCGCCACCCCGCTGGCCGGCCGCCCCGACATCGACTTCGTCGTCGTCCGCGAGGGCACCGAGGGACCGTACACCGGCAACGGCGGTTCCCTGCGCACCGGTACGCCCGCCGAGGTGGCCACCGAGGTCAGCCTGAACACGGCGTACGGCGTGGAACGCGTCGTCCGTGACGCGTACGAGCGGGCCAACTCCCGCCCCCGCAAGAAGCTGACGCTGGTCCACAAGAACAACGTCCTCGTCTACGCCGGCCACATGTGGAAGAACATCTTCGACACGGTCGGCAAGGAGTACCCCGAGGTCACGACCGACTATCTGCACGTCGACGCCGCGACGATCTTCTTCGTCACCCAGCCGGAACGCTTCGACGTCATTGTCACCGACAACCTTTTCGGTGACATTCTCACCGACCTCGCCGCTGCCGTGACCGGCGGCATCGGCCTGGCCGCGTCCGGCAACATCAACCCGACGGGCGCCTTCCCGTCGATGTTCGAACCCGTCCACGGCTCGGCGCCCGACATCGCGGGCACCGGCAAGGCGGACCCGACGGCGACCATCCTCTCCGTCGCCCTCCTGCTGCGGCACCTCGGCTTCGAGGCCGAGGCGGCACGTATCGAGGAGGCCGTCTCCGCCGACCTCGCGGAGCGCGACGGCGCCACCTTCCGCACGACGGACGAGATCGGCGACGCGCTCGCTGTACGAGTAGCGAGCTGACCCTTCGGTTCCAGTACCACCACAGCCGCCGGGTCGCATCTGCACCCGGCGGCTTCTCTTGTGCGGCCTCCGGGTGTCACCATCAACCCTGGACCGCATTCACCCCGATTCCTGGCACAGTCCCACCCGAGCGATAATCGGACGTGGGCCGTGGCATGCGGGAAAGCTCGGACGTCCTAGCAGCAGTAGCGGCGTGAGCGCGGTCCGTCACAAACAACCGGTGAAGGACACTGCACTCATGACGACGCCCACGATCGAGCTCAAGCCCTCCTCACACCCGCTGTCCGACGCGGAGCGCGAGGCGATCCTGGCCAACCCCGGCTTCGGCCGCCACTTCACCGATCACATGGTGATGATCAAGTGGACGGAGGGGGTTGGCTGGCACGACGCTCAGCTCGTCCCGTACGCGCCGCTGTCGATCGACCCGGCCAACATGACGCTGCACTACGCGCAGGAGATCTTCGAAGGGCTCAAGGCCTACCGCCGCCCCGACGGATCGGTCGCCAGCTTCCGGCCGGAGGCCAACGCCGAGCGCTTCCAGCGGTCGGCGCGCCGACTGGCCATGCCGGAGCTGCCGGTCGAGACGTTCATCGAGGCGTGTGACGCCCTCGTCCAGCAGGACAAGGCGTGGGTTCCGGCGCACGGTGGCGAGTCCTCGCTGTATCTGCGCCCCTTCATGATCGCGACCGAGGTCGGTCTCGGTGTGAAGCCGGCGAACGAGTACCTCTTTCTCGTCATCGCCTCGCCGGCCGGGGCGTACTTCCCCGGCGGCGTGAAGCCGGTCTCGATCTGGCTCTCCGAGAACTACGTCCGCGCGGTCCCCGGCGGCATCGGCTACGCCAAGACCGGCGGCAACTACGCGGCGTCGCTGCTCGCCCAGGCCGAGGCGGCGGCGAAGGGCTGCGACCAGGTCGCGTATCTCGACGCGCTGGAGCACAAGTGGGTCGAGGAGCTGGGCGGCATGAACCTGTACTTCGTGTACGGGGACAAGCTCGTCACCCCGGAGCTGACCGGCTCGCTGCTCGCGGGCATCACCCGTGACTCGCTGCTGAAGCTTGCCAAGGACCTGGGATACGAGTCCGAGGAGGGCCGGATCTCCATCGACGACTGGAAGCGCGACACCGAGAACGGCACGCTCACCGAGGTCTTCGCGTGCGGCACGGCGGCGGTCATCACCCCGGTCGGCTCGGTCAAGTCGGCGGGCGCGGACTGGACGCAGGCCGACGGGCAGCCGGGCAAGGTCACGTTGGAGCTGCGCAAGGCGCTGCTGGACATCCAGACGGGCGTCGCGGAGGACGTCCACGGCTGGATGCACCAACTGGGCTGACGCACCGCCGGTGTTCAAGGGCCCGCACCCCGCCTGTCGGGGTGCGGGCCTGTTGTTGCCGCGGAGGGATCAGGAAACAGCCACCTCCGGCTCCGGCTGCGGGGCACGCGCGCCGCGTGCACCCAGCGCCGCGTACGCCGCCCCTCCCACCACGCCCGACAGCACAAAGCTGCAGTCCACCCCGCCCGTCAGCGCCAGCAGCGGACCCTCGTACAGCGGGGTGGAGACCGCGCAAAGACCGAGCGTCGCGCCGAACGCCCAGCTGACTGTGGCGCGCGGGTTCCAGCCCGCGCGGAACCAGTAAATGCCGCCGTGGGCACGGCGGTTGTAGACCTGCAGGGCCTCCGCGTCGTACGCGCCGCCGCACCGGGCGTGGGCGATCATCGTGATCACCGCCCAGGGCGTGCCGATCGCCGTGAGCAGCAGGACGAACGACGTCATCGCGGACCGCGCGTCCCAGGCGAAATGGCCGAGGAAGACGAACACCGTCGCGACGACCGCGACCACGAGGGTGGCCCGCGTCCGGGTGGCGCGCGGCAGGATCGCGTCCAGGTCGAGGCCCATCGAGTAGAGCATCAGGCCCGCGTTGCCGACCGAGCCCGCCGTGGCGGCGAGCAGCAGCGGCACCACGTACCAGGCGGGCGACGCGGCCACCAGCGGGCCCGCGTAGTCGAGCGCGGCACGGGCCGCGAGCGCCGTGTACGTGCCGAAGAGCTGCGGGATCAGCAGTCCCGCGACCAGGCCCAGACAGGTCGCCCGCAGGACCCGCCGCGGGCTGTGCCGCAGCGGCGAGATGTAGCGCGTGTAGTCGCCGAGCAGCGTGATGAACGCGATCGGGCCGCTCAGCCCCGCGGCCACCGCGGACAGCACCCAGGTCGGCCAGAAGGACCCCAGCAGATAAGGGGCGTCGGGCGGCGCGGTCGTGGTGAGGTCGGGGGCGTACGCGACCAGGCCGAGCAGCAGGAGCGCGGTCATGCCGATCGCGAGGACCTTGCTCAGCCTGAGCAGCAGCCGGTAGCCGTGGACCGCGCCGACGACCGTGCACGCGGCCAGCAGCGCGTAGACCAGAGCGTGCGCGAGCCCGCCCGTCGGCAGTCCGGCGAGCCGCGCCAGCGTCCCGACCATCACGTCCCCGCCGATCCACAGGGTCAGTGCGGTGTAGCCGAGCGAGAGCAGCAGCCCGACCACGGACCCGACGAGCCGGCCGCGTACGCCGAAGGCCGCGCCGCTGGACGTCGACAGATTGGTGGCGGTGCGCAGCGACACCAGGGCGAGCGGCGCGGTGACCGCGACACCCACGATCGTGCCCGCGACGATCGAGGTGACGGCCGGCCACAGGCCGAGCCCGAAGGAGACCGGCAGCCAGCCGAAGACGATGACGCCCAGGCAGAGGTTCGATCCCAGCAGGATCGAGATGAGATCGCGCGGAGTGCTGGTGCGCTCCGCCTCCGGGATCGTGTCGACTCCGCGCTGTTCTATCGGCATGAGGACGCCCCTGACGCTCGACTGTTCTCGAGACTGTTCTCGACTATTTGAGTGGCGCTCAATGTGACTGAAGCAATGCTCACCCGTCAATGCTTCCGTGAAAAGAGAGTCAGGGTTAGAGTGTCGTTCAAACAGGAGGTGTGGTGACGTGCGACTGACCCCGACCGAGCGCGACCGGCTGCTGCTCTTCGGCGCCGCCGAACTGGCGCGGGCGCGCCGGGCCCGTGGCCTGCGGCTCAATGTCCCCGAGGCCACCGCGCTCATCGCGGACACGGTCTGCGAGGCGGCCCGCGACGGCAGGCGGCTCGCGGAGGCGATCGAGGCGGCGCGGAGTGTGCTGGGCCCGGACGACGTCCTGCCCGGTGTCGCGGATGTGGTCACGGAGGTGCATGTGGAGGCTGTCTTCGACGACGGATCACGACTCGCGGTCGTCTCGGAGCCCATCGGCGGCGGCCCGGGCGGCGCCCCCGGGAGCGGAGCAGGCGCGCGGCTTGGTGACGGCGCACGGCTCGGTGACCGCGCGCCCGGCGCCGTCATCCCCGCGCCGCCGCACCCCGAGCCCGCCCCCACGCTGCGGCTGACCGTGCGCAACACCGCCTCCGTGCCTATCAGCGTCACGTCCCACTTCCACTTCTTCGAGGCCAACCCACGGCTCGACTTCGACCGGGCAGCCGCCTACGGCATGCGGCTGTGCGTCCCGGCCGGCTCCTCGACGCGCTTCGGCCCGGGCGGCGAGGCCGAGGTCGGCCTCGTCCCCATCGGCGGCGACCGGATCGCGATCGGCTTCGCCGGTCTGGTCGACGGCCCGCTGGACGCGCCGGGCGCGAAGGACGAGGCCCTGCGACGGGCGGCGGCCTGCGGCTACCTGGGAGCGGAGGGCCACTGATGGACCCGTACGAGTACGCGAGCGTGCACGGACCGCGGGCCGGGGACCGGGTCGTCCTCGGCGACTCCGGCCTGGTCGTGCGCGTCGAGTCGGACGCGCAGAAGCCCGGGGACGAGTTCCTCGCCGGATTCGGCAAGACCGCGCGCGACGGGCTGCACCTCAAGGCCGCGGCCGTACGCGAGACCTGCGACGTCGTGATCAGCAATGTGCTGGTCATCGACCCCGTTCAGGGCATCCGCAAGGTCTCCGTCGGCATCCGCGAGGGCCGCATCACGGCGATCGGGCGGGCCGGCAACCCGGACACTCTCGACGGCGTCGACGTCGTCGTCGGCACCGGCACGTCGATCGTGTCCGGCGAGGGCCTGATCGCCACCGCCGGAGCCGTCGACACCCATGTCCATCTGCTCTCGCCGCGGATCATGGAGGCCTCGCTGGCCTCCGGAGTCACCACCGTCATCGGCCAGGAGTTCGGCCCTGTGTGGGGCGTCGGCGTCAACTCGCCGTGGGCGCTGCGCCACGCCTTCAACGCCTTCGACGCCTGGCCGGTCAACATCGGCTTTCTGGCGCGTGGTTCGTCGTCCGACGACGCGCCGCTGGTCGAGGCGCTCGCCGAGGGCGGCGCGTCCGGCTTCAAGGTCCACGAGGACATGGGCGCGCATACGCGTGCGCTGGACACGGCCCTGCGGACCGCCGAGGAGTATGACGTCCAAGTCGCCCTGCACAGCGACGGGCTGAACGAGTGCCTGTCGGTCGAGGACACCCTCTCCGTGCTCGACGGCCGCACGATCCACGCCTTCCACATCGAGGGCTGCGGCGGCGGGCACGTCCCGAACGTGCTCAAGATGGCGGGTGTCCCGAACGTCATCGGCTCGTCCACCAACCCGACCCTCCCCTTCGGCCGGGACGCGGTCGCCGAGCACTACGGGATGATCGTCTCCGTACACGACCTCAAGACCGACCTGCCGGGTGACGCCGCGATGGCCCGCGACCGGATCAGGGCCGGGACGATGGGGGCGGAGGATGTGCTGCACGACCTCGGCGCGATCGGGATCACCTCGTCGGACGCGCAGGGGATGGGGCGCGCGGGCGAGACCGTACGCCGCACCTTCGCGATGGCCGGGAAGATGAAGGCCGAACTGGGCCCTATGGAGGGCGACGGCGCGCAGGACGACAACGCGCGCGTGCTGCGGTACATGGCGAAGCTGACGATCAACCCCGCGATCGCGCACGGGCTCGCGCACGAGATCGGCTCGATCGAAGTGGGCAAGCTGGCCGACATCGTGCTGTGGAAGCCGCAGTACTTCGGGGCGAAGCCGCAGCTCGTACTGAAGTCCGGCTTCCCGGCGTACGGAGTGACGGGCGACCCGAACGCCGCCACCGACACCTGCGAACCGCTGGTCCTGGGGCCGCAGTTCGGGTCGTACGGAGCAACGCCGGCGGACATCTCGGTCGCCTTCGTGGCCAAGGCCGCGACCGAGCTGGGCTCCGACCTGATGCCGACGCGCCGCCGCCGGGTCGCCGTGCGCGGCACGCGTGGCATCGGCCCGGCGGATCTGCGCCTCAACTCGCGGATCGGCGATGTGGGGGTGGACGGCCGCACCGGTCTGGTCACCCTCGACGGCGATGCGCTGCGCTCCGAGCCCGCCGACTCGATCTCCCTCAACCGCCTCTACTTCCTCTAGTCCTCCCGTCCTCCAGTCCTCCCGTCCTCCAGGAGTCCGACCCATGAGTTTCCGTATGCCGCCCGAGTGGGCACCGCACGAGCGCACCTGGATGGCCTGGCCCGGCCCCAACATCACCTTCTCCGGCGACGACCTCGCCGAGTCCCGCCGGGCGTGGGCCTCGGTCGCCCATGCGGTACGCCGCTTCGAGCCGGTGACCATGGTCGTCGGCCCTGGTCAGGCGGAGGGCGCCCGGGGGCTCCTCGGCCCGGACATCGGCCTGGTCGAGCGCGAGCTGGACGACGCGTGGATGCGCGACATCGGCCCCACGTTCGTCACCGACGGCAGCCGACTGGCCGCCGTGGACTGGGTGTTCAACGGCTGGGGCGCCCAGGACTGGGCCACCTGGGACCACGACGCGAAGATCGCCCGCCAGGTCGCGGACCTCGCCGGCGTGCCCGTCCACAGCTCGCCCCTGGTCAACGAGGGCGGCGGCATCCACGTCGACGGCGAGGGCACGGTGCTGCTCACCGAGACGGTGCAGCTCGGTCCCGAGCGCAACCCCGGCTGGACGAAGGCCGAGGTCGAGACGGAGATCCACGCCAAGCTCGGCACCACGAAGGCGATCTGGCTGCGGCGCGGCCTGACGGCCGACTACCCGCCCCACGGCTTCGGCACCCTGGGCCACGTCGACATCGTGGCGGCCTTCGCCGGCCCGGGCGTGATAGTCGCCCACACCCAGCCCGACGCTGCCCACCCCGACCATGCGCTCTGCAAGGAGAACGTGGCGCTGCTGGGGCTCCAGAAGGACGCCCGCGGCCGCCGCATCGAGGTCGTCGAGGTCCCGGCGCCGACTCGGGTGCGCGACGGGGACGGGGAGTGGGCCGACTACTCGTACATCAACCACTACGTCTGCAACGGCGGGGTGGTGCTGTGCGCCTTCGACGACCCGCGTGACGAGATCGCGGCCGGTATCTTCCGCCGTCTCTACCCCGGCCGCACGGTCACGCTGGTCGACGCCCGGACGATCTTCGCAGGGGGAGGGGGCATCCACTGCATCACGCAGCAGCAGCCGAGGGTCTGAGATCTACGGTCGGCCCGTATGGCCGAGTGCGGCTGGCGCGATCAGGTAGAACGTACGAGTGAACGTACTGCTCCGATATCCGGAGGCTGCCGTATGACCCCCGCCGCGCGCCGACGCAACACCGCGCCGCCCCGAGGGGAGCTGCTCGCCGCGGCCATGGCCACCATCGCCGAGCGCGGGCTCGACGGGCTGACCATGGCGGGGCTCGGGCGGGAGGTCGGGATGAGCAGTGGGCATCTCCTCTACTACTTCCGCACCAAGGATGAGCTGCTGCTCCAGACCCTCGAATGGAGCGAAGGCCGCCTGGGCGCGGAGCGCAGTGCGCTGCTGTCCCAGCAGGCGCCCGTCGCCGAGCGGCTCGGCGCGTACGTCGATCTGTACGTCCCCGACGGGCCCCGCGACCCGCACTGGACCCTCTGGCTGGAGGTCTGGAACCGCTCCCAGAACGCCGACGCCGACGCCCGTGCGCGTCAGGCCGCGATCGAGGGTGCGTGGCACCGCGACCTGGTCGCGCTGATCGCGGAGGGGATCTCCCGCGGCGAGTTCCGCACCGTGGACCCCGACCGCTTCGCCGCGAGGCTGCGGGCGCTGCTGGACGGGTTCAGCGTCCATGTCGCGGTGGGGATACCGGGTACGGGGCGGCCGCAAGTCCTGGCGCATGTACGTGAGTTCCTGGCCGACACGCTGCTCCCCTGACCGGGCCTCGGCCCCGGCCCCGGGCCCCGGGCCCCGGGTCCTCAATCGCCGGACGGGCTGAGGAGCCGGGGCTCCGCCCCGGACCCCGGTCCTCAATCGCCGGACGGGCTTAGAGTGTGGGCCTGCCTCGCCGGATGGGCTTGAGGTGCGGGCCTGCCTCGCCGGACGGGCTTGAGGTGCGAGCCTGCCTCGCCGGGCGGGCTTGGAGTGCGGGCCCCGGGTGTGGGGCGACCGCATGGTGAGACCCGTGCCCGCCCGTCGCAGGCGTATGGCACACTGCGACCGTGCTTTCGTTCGCCATGATTATCGGCAGCAGGCGCGCCGGTCCGCAGTGATCGCCTCGTACCACCGCATACGACGCGACCACCGTGCCCCAGACCCGCGCGCAGACCTCTCGCACCCGCGAGAGGTTTTTTCGTTTTACGGCCTCACCCCGGCCAAGAACGAGCCGCGCGAAGATGGGGGCAAGTGGAGCCAGCATTTCCGGAGCCACGAATCCGACAGGAGTCAATTCAGCCATGACCACGGAGACCGACGACAGCTTTCATGTCTTCGACACGACGCTCCGCGACGGGGCCCAGCGCGAGGGCATCAACCTCACCGTCGCGGACAAGCTGACCATCGCCCGGCACCTGGACGACTTCGGCGTGGGGTTCATCGAGGGCGGCTGGCCCGGTGCCAATCCGCGGGACACGGAGTTCTTCTACCGTGCCCAGCAGGAGATCACCTTCAAGCACGCCCAGCTCGTGGCCTTCGGCGCCACCCGCCGCGCGGGCGCAAGGGCCGCCGAGGACCCGCAGGTCAGAGCCCTGCTCGAATCGGGCGCCCCGGTGATCACGCTGGTCGCCAAATCGCACGACCGGCATGTCGAGCTGGCCCTGAGAACCACGCTCGAAGAGAACCTGGAGATGGTCCGCGACACCGTCTCCTACCTGCGCGAACAGGGCCGCCGCGTCTTCGTGGACTGCGAGCACTTCTTCGACGGCTACCGCGCCAATCCGGAGTACGCCAAGTCCGTCGTGCGCACGGCGGCCGACGCCGGCGCAGACGTCGTCGTGCTGTGCGACACCAACGGCGGGATGCTGCCCGCCCAGATCCAGGCCGTCGTCGCCACCGTCCTCGCCGACACCGGCGCGCGCCTGGGCATCCACGCTCAGGACGACACCGGCTGCGCCGTCGCCAACACCCTGGCCGCGGTCGACGCGGGCGCCACCCACGTCCAGTGCACCGCCAACGGCTACGGCGAGCGGGTCGGCAACGCCAACCTCTTCCCGGTCGTGGCCGCCCTGGAGCTCAAGTACGCCAAGAAGGTGCTCCCCGAGGGCGCGCTGGCCGACATGACCCGGATCTCGCATGCGATCGCCGAGGTCGTCAACCTGGCGCCCTCCACCCACCAGCCCTATGTGGGTGTATCCGCCTTCGCCCACAAGGCCGGACTGCACGCCTCGGCCATCAAGATCGACCCCGATCTGTACCAGCACATCGACCCCGAGAAGGTCGGCAACACCATGCGGATGCTCGTCTCCGACATGGCCGGCCGCGCCTCCATCGAGCTCAAGGGCAAGGAGCTCGGCATCGACCTCGGCGGCGACCGCGAGCTCGTCGGCCGCGTCGTCGAGCGGGTCAAGGAGCGCGAGCTCAAGGGCTACACGTACGAGGCCGCCGACGCCTCCTTCGAGCTGCTGCTGCGTACGGAGGCCGAGGGCCGGCCCCGCCGTTACTTCCGTACGGAGTCCTGGCGGGCGATCGTCGAGGACCGCCCCGACGGCACCCACGCCAACGAAGCCACCGTGAAACTGTGGGCCAAGGGCGAGCGCATCGTCGCCACCGCCGAGGGCAACGGCCCCGTCAACGCGCTCGACCGGGCGATGCGGGTCGGCCTGGAGAAGATCTACCCGCAGCTCGCCAAGCTGGAGCTGATCGACTACAAGGTCCGCATCCTCGAAGGCCGCCACGGCACGGAGTCCACCACCCGCGTGCTGATCACGACGGGCGACGGAGGCGGCGAATGGGCCACCGTCGGCGTCGCCGACAATGTCATCGCCGCCTCCTGGCAGGCCCTGGAGGACGCTTACACCTACGGCCTGGTGCGCGCCGGCGTCGAACCGGCCGAGTAGCCGCCCGCGCGGATCAGGCCTGGAGCCGCCACTTCTGGTTGGCGGCTCCGGTGCAGGACCAGATCTGCGCACGCGTGCCGTTCGCCGATGAGTTGTCCGAGGCGTCCAGGCACTTGTCGGCCGGGACGTTCACCAGATCGCCGGTGGACGATTCGTGGCGCCACTGCTGCGCGCCCGAGCCGTTGCACCCGTACAGCTGCACTTTCGCGCCGTTCGCCGTCGAGCCGGCGGTCACGTCCAGGCACTTGCCGAGTGCCTGGACGGTGCCGTCCGCGCGGACGGTCCAGCGCTGGGCGGCGGTGCCGTTGCAGTCCCACAGCTGGACGGCGGTGCCGTCGGCGCTGGAGCCGCCCGCCACATCGAGGCACTTTCCGGCCAGGCCGGTGAGGCTGCCCGTCGCGTCCGAGCCGCCGGCCTGGGTGCCGGACCAGGTGAAGGTCGCGGACGTCTTGCCGGGCAGGGAGTAAGTGGCGTGCTGGCCGCCCCAGTTGACCGTGATGCTCTGCGCCGAGGACGCGTCGTTGTACGCGATCAGCGCCTTCGATCCGTCGGGGTTGCGCCAGGCCACGTTCGGCACGGCCGAGCTCGCCGTGGACGCGATCCGGTGGGCGCCCGGCTTCACGAACTTCGTGAGGTGGCCCATCGTGTAGTACTCGATCATGTAGTCGACCTGGCCGTGCCGGCCGTCGCCGTTGTGCACGGTGATCAGGCCGTCGCAGACCCCGCAGCCGCCGTTGTGCGGGCCGCGGTTCTGGTCGACCGCCAGAGACCACTTGGTCACCGACTTCGCCCAGTTACGGGTGTAGTCGATGATGTTCATCATGTCCTCGCGCTGCTGATGGGCGATCCAGGTGCCGCCCGAGTGCTCGGTCTGGAAGGCGTCCAGCTGCGGGTACTGGTTGTGGACCTCCGTCTGCTTGGAGACGTCGCCGCCGTAGCCGTGCCAGGCGATGCCGCCGAAGTTGGGGTGGCTGCGCACAGCCGCGTCGTTCACCGTCTGGGCGGCGTACGCGTCGTAGGTGTCCCAATTCCAGTCGTGCGCCATGACCTTGGTCGCCAGGCCCGCTCCCTGGAGCTTCGGCAGCAGCTCGCTCTTGGTGAAGTAGGCGAGGCCCGAGGCGTTCCAGCTCATCGAGGGGTAACTGTCGCAGCAGGTCGGCTCGTTCTGTGCGGTGACATAGTCGACCGGGACGCCCTGGTCGCGGTAGGCCTGCAGATACTTCACGAAGTAGTTCGCGTACGCGCCGTAGAACTCTGATTTCAGCCAGCCGCCGTTGAGCTGCCCGCTGTCCTTCATCCAGGCGGGCGCGGTCCACGGCGATGCCATCGTGGTGAGGGACGGGTTGAGCTGCTTGGCCTGCCTGGTCAGCGGCAGCACATCGGCGAGATCGTGCGCGATGGAGAACTTCGACAGCGACGGGTCACTCTGCCCGGCCGGGACGTCGTCGTACGTATAGCCGAAGCGGGCCAGGTCGGAGCCGCCCATCGGGTTGCGTACGAAGGACAGCCCGATCCCCTCGGTGGGGGAGAAGAGCTTCTTCATCGTCTCGTCGCGGGTCGCATGGGACAGTGCGCCGCTGCCCTTCATCAGCCAGGCCGCGGTGTCGGTGAAGGACGCCCCGCCGCCCGTGAACGTCTGGAAGCGGGTGTTCTCGTCGACCGTGACATTGGCGCCGCTGCCGCCGGTGCCCGGCTGGAAGTTGACGGGTGTCTGCTGCTGGAGGCCGCGGGTGACATTGCGGCCGCGGTCGTCGTTCGTCGTCGTCAGCCAGACGTTCACCTGCTCTCCCGCGGCGTGGGCGGAGCCGGTCGTCAGACCGGTCAACCCGGCCGCGGCCAGGGCCGATGCGAGCAGAACTCTGATCGTTCTCGTACGTCGTGCCATGGGCTGGGCCCTCTCCGGCAGAGGTGTGGGGGACGAGGCGTGAGTGAACTGCCGTTGGATACGGCCGTCAAGGGTTTGCGCATTCAGAGCCTGAAGGCATAACCCCCTTCAGCCGCAGGAAACTTGGGATTCGAGCGATCTCGGTGTGAAGTCTTGACGACGCGATGGAACGCCGATTGACTCGCGCGCACCACCGGTACCGGTTCCGGCACCGGTTCCGGAACTCGACCCGAAGGGCTCCGATGCGTGTCACGATCGCCGATGTCGCACGTGAGGCGGGTGTCAGCAAGACAACCGTGTCCCGCGTCCTGAACACCAAGGGCGAAGTGGACGTCACGACGGCCGCCCGCGTTCATGAAGTGATCGCAAACCTCGGCTATGTGCCCAGCAGCGGCGCCGTCGGTCTGGCCCGCGGCAGCAGCCGTACGGTCGGCATGCTCACGCCCCCGCTCAACTGGCCATGGATGGGCGAAGTCCTCCAGGGAGTCGTCGACACCGTCGAGGCCGCCGGATACGGGCTGCTGCTCTTCACCTGCAACCGCGGAGCCGAGTCCGTGGAGCACTTCACCAGCCAGGTCTCGGCCCGCGCCTTCGACGGACTGCTCCTGGTCGAACCCGAGAACACCCTCGACGCGATCACCGCCATGCACCGCAAGGGCCTCCCGGTCGTGCTGATCGACGACCGCGGCCACCACCCGGAGTTCCCGTCCGTCGCGACCACCAACCGCGAAGGCGGAGCGTCCGCCGCCCGCCATCTGATCGCCGCGGGCCGTACCCGCCCGCTCATCGTCACCGGCCGCCGCCACTTCGGCTGCGTACGCGACCGGCTGAAGGGCTTCCTCGACGTGCTGCCGACCGGGCTGATCGCCGAGGGGGACTTCACAGAGGCCTCCGGCCGGCTCGCGGTCGAGCGGACCCTCGCCGCCGGCACGCCTTTCGACTCGGTCTTCGCGCACAACGACCTCAGCGCCGCGGGTGCCCTGCGGGCACTGCGCGCGGCGGGCCGGAGCGTGCCGGACGACGTCGCCGTGGTCGGTTTCGACGACATACCCATGGCCCAGCACACCGAGCCGCCGCTGACCACCGTCCGCCAGCCGATGCGGGAGATGGGCGAGACGGCGGCGCGGATGCTCCTCGCACACCTGGGCGGCACGCAGGCCCCCGACGAGCCCGTCGTCCTGCCCACCGAACTGGTAGTCCGGCGCTCCGCACCCGCGTCGTGACCTCCTCCGCAGTACCCGTCCGTACCGAAGGAGCCGCAATGCCACGCACCCGTCCGAGAACGAGGACAGGAACGGCGGTGCTCGCCGCGACCGCCGTACTCACCGGCCTGCTCGCCGGGGCCGCCTCCGGCGCCGCCGCCGACGACCCCGCACCCGTCCTCGTGGACCGCTTCGAGGGTGAGATCCCCTTCGCGAACCCCCCGGCCGAGGGAATCTTCACCTGGGGCAGCGACGCCGACGACCAGCCGAAACTGGAGCTCAAGGAGCGCGCCGACGCCCCCGAGGGCGGCAAGGTCCTCGAAGGCGCCTACGACATCAGTGGCTGGGGCGGACTCACCCACGACTTCGCCTTCGACAAGCCCGCCCACGACTGGACCGCCCACAAGGGCATCCGCTTCTGGTGGTACGGCCAGAACACCGCACCCCTCCCGCCCGGTTCGGGCAAGCGCATCAACTTCGAGCTCAAGGACGGCGGCGCGAACGGCGAAGCCTCCGAGCTGTGGACCACGTCCTTCACCGACGACTGGGAGGGCTGGCACCTCGTCGAGATCCCCTTCGCCGACTTCCAGTACCGCGCGGACTACCAGCCGGTCGGCGGCATCGACCAGGTCCTCGGCCTGAACGAGATGTGGGGCTACGCCCTCACCCTGCCGACCGGCGCACCCGGCAAGTTCGCCATGGACGGCGTCGAGTTGTACGGAAAGGCCGACCCGGCACTGAAGGCGAAGGTCGTCACCGACGCCGCCGTGTACCCGGTCGACGAGGGCGGCACCGCGCAGGTGAAGATCTCCGTCGCCACCACCGGCTCGGGCCCGGTCGACGAGCCCGTGACCGTCGCGTACACGACCGAGGGCGGCACCGCAGAGGCGGGCAAGGACTACGAGCCCGTCTCCGGCACGGTCACCTTCCCGGCCGGTACGGCCTCCGGCACCGCCAAGACCGTCGCCGTCGCCACCAAGAAGGACCGCACGGCCGAGTCCGCCGAGACGATCCCGCTGAGGCTCACCGTCACCGGCGCGAAGTCCCCGGCCGAGACCCCGCAGGTCGTCGTGGACGCCCACGGCCTGCCGTACCTCGACGCCAGGCTCCCGGTGAAGAAGCGCGTCGCCGACCTCGTCTCCCGGATGTCCCTCGCGGAGAAGGCCGGTCAGATGACCCAGGCCGAGCGCAACGCGCTCAAGTCCCAGGGTGACATCGCGAGTTACGACCTCGGCTCGCTGCTCTCCGGCGGCGGCTCTGTGCCCACCCCCAACGCCCCCGAGGCCTGGGCGAAGATGGTCGACGCGTACCAACTGCGCGCCCAGGCAACCCGGTTCCAGATCCCACTGATCTACGGCGTGGACGCGGTGCACGGCCACAACAACGTCATCGGGTCGACGATCATGCCGCACAACATCGGCGTCGGAGCCACCCGTGACCCCGCCGTCGCCCAGAAGACCGGCGCGGTGACCGCCAAGGAAGTACGCGCCACCGGCATCCCGTGGGACTTCGCCCCCTGCCTCTGCGTCACCCGCGACGAGCGCTGGGGCCGCTCCTACGAGGCGTTCGGCGAGGACCCGGCCCTGGTCACCGCCATGGAGACGGTGATCCGCGGCATGCAGGGCTCCCCGTCCGGCAAGGACCTCCACCGCAACGACAAGGTGCTGACCAGCGCCAAGCACTTCGTCGGCGACGGCGGCACGGAGTTCGGCTCGTCCTCCACCGGCTCGTACACGATCGACCAGGGCATCACCAAGGTCACCCGGCAGGAGCTGGAGGCAGTACACCTCGCGCCCTTCGCCGAAGCCGTCAAGCGCGGCGCCGGCACGGTCATGCCCTCGTACTCCTCGCTGGACATCCTCGGCGACGCCGAGGGCCCGGTGAAGATGCACGCCAACGCGGCCATGATCAACGGTGTGCTGAAGGACCGCATGGGCTTCAAGGGCTTCGTGATCAGCGACTGGCAGGCCATCGACCAGATCCCCGGCGACTACCCGAGCGACGTCCGTACGTCGGTCAACGCCGGCCTCGACATGATCATGGTCCCGACGGCCTACCCGGACTTCCACAGGACGCTGCAGGACGAGGTGAAGGCGGGCCGCATCAGCGAGGCCCGGATCGACGACGCGGTCTCCCGGATCCTGACCCAGAAGTTCGCCCTGGGCCTCTTCGAGAAGCCGTACGCCGACACCGCCAACCTGTCGAAGATCGGCTCGGCCGAACACCGCGCGGTCGCCCGCGAGGCCGCCGCCAAGTCCCAGGTCCTGCTGAAGAACGACAGCGCGGTCCTGCCGCTCAAGCCGTCCCAGAAGGTGTACGTCGCCGGGTCCAACGCCGACGACCTGGGCAACCAGGCCGGCGGCTGGACCATCAGCTGGCAGGGTTCATCCGGAAAGATCACCACCGGCACGACCATCTTTGAGGGCATGAAGAAGGCCGCCCCGGACGCGGCCCTCACCTACTCCAAGGACGCGTCCGCGCCCACCGACGGGCATGACGTCGGCGTGGTCGTGGTCGGCGAGACCCCGTACGCCGAGGGCTTCGGCGACGTCGGCAACGGCAACGACCTGGAGCTGACCGTGGCCGACAAGGCAGCCGTCGACAAGGTCTGCGCCGCGATGAAGTGCGCGGTGCTCATCGTCTCTGGCCGCCCGCAGCTCATCGGCGACCGCCTCGGCGACATCGACGCGCTCGTCGCCTCGTGGCTGCCGGGCACGGAGGGCGACGGTGTGGCCGACGTCCTCTACGGCAAGCGCGCGTTCACCGGGCAGCTTCCGGTGACGTGGCCGAAGTCGCAGGCCCAGCTGCCGGTCAACGTCGGCGACAAGGCGTATGACCCGCAGTACCCGTACGGCTGGGGCCTGACCACGCTGACCAAGCCGCCGTCGGGCGGTGAGCTCACCCTCAAGGCGATCGCCCTGGCGGCGAAGCTCCTCGAGTCGGCGGGCCGGGCGGACTCCCCGGAGGCCAGGGCGCTGGTGTCGCAGGCGCGGCTGATGGTCCAGGCGAAGATGGGCCAGCACGTGACGGAGGCGTCGGCGAAGCCGTTCGCGGAGGCGGATCAGCTGCTGCTGAGGGGGGAGCTTACGGGGGCGGTGGCCAGCCTGACGGTGGCGTACAGGCTGGCCTAGCCCCCGCCCCGCCCTTCCCGTAACCGGGGCTCCGCCCCGGACCCCTGTACGCCCTCCGGGCGTGTCCTCAATCGCCGGACGGGCTCCAGTGGAGCCCCTCCGGCGATTGAGGAGCGGGGGCGCGGGGCGGAGCCCCGGTCAGGGCCGAGTGTTCAGCCTCGCCGGCGTTTGAGGCGTGGGGTCTGGGGCGGAGCCCCGGTTCTTGAACCTCGCCGCTTTGTCCGAATTCGCACCCATTCAGGTAGCGTCGAAGTATGAAGACCAGGCTGCTCACCGCACTGTCCGGTCTGCTGCTCGCGTTCTCGGCCACCGCCCTCGTCGCGGCCCCGACAGCCCAAGCAGCCACCGGCCCCGAAACTGTGGCCGAAGCCCTCAAGCAGAGCCCCGTGTACGTCGATCCGCGCGCCGCCGGCCAGCTCTCCGGCGCCGAAGCGGACTCCCTCGCGAAGAAGATCAAGGACGCGGACAAGCCGCTCTTCGTGGCCGTCCTGCCCGCCGGGACGGCGGAGTTCCCGCCGAACACCGTCATGCAGAACCTCCGCACCGAGACCGGCATCACCGGCCTGTACGCCGTCCGCCTCGGCGACGGCTTCAACGCGGGCGCCGACAGCAGCGTCATGACCAGGCCGGCCGTGCAGAACCTGGTCACCGCGGTCAAGACGCCCCCCGGCGCCGACGCCGCCACCCAGCTGAACAACTTCGTCGACCAGGCACTGCCCCAGCTGCGCGGCAGCGCCCCCGCCTCCTGGGGCTCGGCCCCGGACGAAGGCGTGAACACCGTCGGCCTGATCACGGTCGGCGCGGTCGCCGCCGCCGGCGGCGCGAGCGTGTACAGCGTCATCCGCCGCAACCGCCGCAAGCGGGAGGAGGCCGAGCGAGCCGCCCTCGACAAGCTGCGCGTGGTCGTCGACGAGGACATCACCGCGTTCGGCGAGGAGCTGGACCGGCTGGACTTCCACCCCTCGGAGAAGGGCGCGGACGACGCGATGCGCGCAGACTACGAGCGCGCACTCGACTCGTACGACAAGGCGAAATCGCTGATGGGCTCCGCCGAGCACCCCAGTGACGTACGCGCGGTCACGCAGGCCCTGGAGGACGGCCGGTACTCACTGGCCTCCCTGGACGCACGCCGTACGGGCCAACCCGTGCCGGAGCGCCGGGCGCCCTGCTTCTTCGACCCGCGCCACGGTCTCTCGGTCGCCGACATGACCTGGACCCCGGCGGGCGCCACGTCCCGCGAGGTCCCGGTCTGCGCCGCCGACAAGGCCCGTCTCGAGGACGGTCAGGACCCGATGGGCCGCATGGTCGAGACGGAGTCCGGCCGTCGCCCGTACTGGGAGGCGGGTCCGGCGTACGGCCCCTGGGCGGGCGGCTACTTCGGCGGCGGGCTGCTGCCGGGCCTGCTGGTGGGCACGTTGCTGGGCAACATGCTCGCCAGTCCGGCGTACGCATCGGAGTACGGCGGCGGTGAGTTCAGCGGCGGCGACTACTCGGGCGCCGACTTCAACTCCTCCGACTTCGGCGGAGGAGGGGGCTGGGGCGGCGGCGGAGACTTCGGCGGCGGTGGCGGCTTCGACGGCGGCGGCGGCTTCTAGTGGGGTACTACGCCGAGCGGGTCGTGCCGCGGATCGTCAACGTCGCCTGCGGGGTCAAGGCAGCCGAACCGCTACGACGCCGCGTCTGCGAGGGCCTGGCGGGCGAAGTGGTCGAGATCGGATTCGGTTCGGGGCACAACGTCCCCTACTACCCGGCGGCCGTCACCGGCGTGACCGCGATCGAGCCCTCCGATGTCGGATGGCGACTTGCCCGCGAACGCGTCAGGGCGGCGAGCGTCCCGGTGCGGCGCTCCGGTCTGGACGGCCAGTCCCTGCCGTTCCAGGACGACAGTTTTGACGCCGCCCTGTCCACCTGGACGCTGTGCACCATCCCCGACGCCGTTGCCGCCCTGCGCGAGGTGCGGCGCGTGCTCAAGCCCGGAGGGACCCTGCACTTCCTGGAGCACGGGCTGGCTCCGGAAGAGGACGAAAACGTACGCCGCTGGCAACGACGGCTCGAACCGATGGAGAAACGGCTCTTCGGCGGGTGCCACCTCACCCGGCAGACCGTCGACATGCTGACGACCGCGGGGTTCACGATCACGGCGCTCGACGTCTTCTACGAGGAGGGCCTGCCGAAGTTCATGGGTGCCGACTCCCTCGGCACCGCCCTGTCTCGCTAGTCAGCGCTCCCGTACAAAATCGGTGTACGGGTATGACCGAGCGCCCGCCCTGGCCGTGGGGGACAGCAGGACGGGCGCGCTCAGGGGTCGGACCGACCGTCAGGCGGCGGCTTTGATCGCGGAGATGTCGAAGCTCAGCTTGACCTTGTCGCTGACCATGACGCCGCCGGTCTCCAGCGCCGCGTTCCAGGTCAGGCCCCAGTCGGTGCGCAGGATCTCGGCGCTGCCCTCGAAGCCGACACGCTCGTTGCCGTAGACATCGGTGGCGGAGCCGTTGAACTCCAGGTCGATGGCGAGCGGACGCGTGACGTCCTTGATCGTCAGGTCGCCGGTGATGCGGTACGAATCGCCGCCGAGCTGCTCCGCGCTCGTCGAGCGGAACGACATCAGCGGGAACTTCTCGGCCTCGAAGAAGTCGCCGGTGCGCAGGTGGGCGTCACGGTCCGCGATGCCCGTGTCGACGCTGGCGATCTGCACGTCGATCTCGGCGGTGGAGTGGTGGGGGTCGGTGCCGTTCAGCTGAAGGCTGCCCGAGAAGTCGCCGAACGCGCCGCGGACGTTGGTCACCATTGCGTGCCGGACGGTGAAGCCGATGCTGCTGTGGGCCGGGTCGATGGCGTATTCGCCGGTCAGCGCGGTCAGCGCGGGGTCGACGTCGAGCGTGGCGGTGGGGGTGGCGGTGGTGGTGGCGGTGTCGGTCTTGCGGTTGAAGAGACCCATGACGCGCTCCTTGGGGGACGTAGTGGCGTGTTGTTTAAGCTTCAACAGAGTCGACCCTAGACCTATTCCGTTTAAAGTTCAACATCTTCTCCAGAGGTTCACCCAGAGGTACGCGGCCGCCCTCTGGCGGACGCGCGTAGAACTCGGGCACCATCTCCTTGCTCCACCTGCACAGCCGTCCCGCCGGAAATGCACCGGTCCACGCCGGAACGCACAGTCCTCAACGGTCATCAGCAGGAGGGATCCCCCGCCATGAAAGTCCGCTCCGCACTCAGCGCGCTCGTGCTCGTTCTCGGCGCGCTCTTCGCCCCCGGATTCGGCGTCATCAGCGGCGCGACCGAAGCACACGCCGTCACCAAGATCAGCCACGCCACAGCGACCTCGATGTTCCGCTCGTCGGGAATCACCTGGTCCTCGTCGGGCGGCTGCTCCGACCGCAACAACCCGACGTGTACGTCCTTCTCGCAGCTCAACCTCGCCAGTGCGAAGGGAGCGCAGACCCTCAAGAGCGCGAGCGGCTGTGCGCTCAACATCACCGGTGGCACGGAGACCGGGCACGCGGGCGGCACGTACTCGCACTGGAACGGCTACAAGCTCGACTACAGCAAGTACACCTGCGTCGGGAACTACATCAGGAACACCTTCACCTATATCGGCGCGCGTCCGGGCGACGGTGCCCCGCAGTGGAGGTCCGGCTCCGGAAACATCTACGCGGACGAGGGCAACCACTGGGACGTCCTGTACTACAACTGCGGCGGCTGCTGAGCCGGTGCGGACGTGCGGGTGCCCGGCCGGTTCCCCCACGCCGGCCGGGCACCCGTCCGCGTCACGAGCCGAGGCTCAGGATCCGACGGTCAGCGTGAAGCGCCGCGGGTTGCCGTCGTGCGCCGCGCCGGAGACGTCCGGCTGGCCGTCCGGGCGGACGTCGTCGTACGGGAAGGCGTAGCCGATCGGGGTGTTGGCGTGCACGGCCCGGGAGAAGTGGTTCGTCGCCGGGTCGCGGTAGTAGTCGGCCGAGGTCGCCCCGTTCGGCTGGTCGGGGTGGGTCAGCAGGGTCGTCCGGTTGAACCCGGCGGCGAGCCTGGCCAGCAGGGCCTTCTTGTCGTCGGAGTCGCCGGGGTTGTTGGCGAAGGGCCCGTGGTTGCAGCTGAAGATGTCCTTCGAGGTGGGCTTGGCGAAGGTGTGGCCGCCGGTGAAGGTCAGCACGCCGCCGTTCACCCGCCCCGTGCGCACGCCGCGGCCGCCCTGGAGGTCGATCCGCAGGTCGGTGGAGCGGTACTTGTCCCAGACCCGGTTGATGTAGTTGTCGAACACGTTCCGGAAGGGCATCTCGGCGGGCCGGTCGAAGAACGGCGCCATCAGGTTCTGCGGCGAGATGACCCGTAGCACCTGGCCGCCCGAGCCGCGGATGACCAGCTTGTCCCAGGGCTGGCCGTCGCGGCGCGTCTGGGCCACGAGCTCGTCGGCGATCTTCTGGAGCGCGCCGTTCGGAAGCGTGGCGACCGTGTGGGTGGCGTCGCCGGTCAGCTTGAGGCCGATGGGGAGGGCGGTCACCAGGTCGACGTAGCTGATGTTGGCGTAGAGCTGTGTCGGGTTGAAGGTGAATTCCGCGAAGGACCAGGTGCGGCCGTAGTTGGCGTCGGAGCTGGTCGCGAAGGCCGGCTCGACGAGGGCGGGACCCGGGTTGACGAAGAAGTTCAGCTTGTTGTCGCGTACGAAATAGACGCGGGCGCCGAACATCTGAGGCAGGGACAGCACGACCGGGCCCGCGCCCGCCGCGCGCAGCGGGATGGCGCAGTCGACGGGGAGCGGGGTCTGGGGCGCGGAGGGGGACTCGGGGTAGTAGACGCCGCCGCCCGGGCGGAGCAGTACCCAGCGTCCGGTGCCCTGCTCGTGGCCGGTGACGTAGGCGTTGACCTTACCGGGCAAGGACTTGTTCTCCAGGGCCAGTTCGCAGGTGGGGGGCGCGGCCTTGGCGCGGGGGCTGAGAGCGCTTCCCCAGACGGGATAGGTGAGCGCGGTAGCGGCTGCGGCGGTGCCGGACAGGAACATTCTGCGGGAAATCACGGATGTACTCCTGTACTTGTGGGGGATCCACCACTCTTGCGACGGCGGGAGCGGTCGTCAATAGATGTGACTGAGAGCGCTCTCACATTCTTTGTCGCTTCACAAGTTGTCGATCGTGGAGGGGACTTGGACTAACGCGCGGCGGTAGTTGGACTGCTGGCCACAGGAGCGCACGACTTCGTTGACGGTGGCGAAAGCGACGGGCTAGTCAGTCCCCATGCCACAAAGACTCCGAGCGGCGTGCGCGCTTGCCGTCGCCTCATCCGCCGTGTTCGCCCTGGCCGGGCCCACGCTCCCGGCCGCAGCCGACGACGAGGCGTCCGTCGTCATCGGCTCAGGACAGCTCTCCGTCGCCGTCGCCGAGGACTTCCCGAGGGTGGTGTCGTACACCGACCGTGCCAGCGGGGCCACGCTCCTCGGGAGCACGAACGCGGTCGCGGAGATCACCCTCAACGGCAAGGCGTACGCCGTGCAGTTGAAGGGCGCGCCCGCCGTCACGGCGTCGAGCGCCGCGTACACCCTGACCTTCGGCGACCTGCCCGGCGTCGAGATCGACGCGACGCTCAGCGTCTCCGGCCGGACCACAGCCTTCAAGGTCACTGCCGTCCGCGACACCGAGGC
The DNA here is from genome assembly GCF_042888505.1 of Streptomyces sp. NPDC002870. NCBI lineage: Bacteria > Bacillati > Actinomycetota > Actinomycetes > Kitasatosporales > Streptomycetaceae > Streptomyces > Streptomyces sp. NPDC002870. Next base: position 110,794 of record NZ_JBIAPW010000011.1, on the reverse strand, counting down.
CTTCCGGGTCTCCACCATCGACATCCCCGGACACGACCTGGTCTCGGTCGGCAGCACAGACGCCGGAGCCGCGACAGCCTTCACCCGGCTCGATCCGGACTCGACGAAGACCGCCGACGTCTTCGCCCCGGTCACGCCCGGCACCGCGGCGGACGCGGCACCGGTCGGAGCCTCGTACGCCCTGGTCAATACGGGACAGCTGGCAGCGGCCGTCGAGTCCAACTCAAGCTACGACAAGCCGGCCGGCGCGACCGGCGGCGACGACGCCCGCTTCTGGCACCAGGCCCGCAAGGCCGCCGACGGCAGCACCCGCGTCGGCGTCTGGTCCGGACAGTGGACCTACCGGGGGAGTGGCGCCCCGAAGCCGGAGAGCGGCAAGGATCTCCCCTGGGCGAAGGTCGTCGTCACGCCCGATGCCAACGGCGACCGGAAGGTCGACTGGCAGGACGGCGCGGTCGCCTTCCGCGCCATCGGGGTCAGGGCCCCGGGCAGTGAGCAGACGCCGGACCGGGTGATCACCCATATCCCGTTCAACTTCGCCAGTCAGGCCACCCACCCCTTCCTGCGCACCCTCGACGACGTCAAGCGCATCTCGCTCGCCACCGACGGGCTCGGCCAGCTCGCGGTGCTCAAGGGGTACGGGTCCGAGGGCCACGACTCGGCCCACCCCGACTACGGCGGCAACTACAACAAGCGCGCCGGGGGGCTCGCCGACCTCAACACGCTGCTGAAGGACGGCAGGAAGTGGGGCGCGACCTTCGGCGTGCACGTCAACGCCACCGAGTCGTACCCCGAGGCGAAGAATTTCAGCGAGAGCCTCGTCGACAAGACGAAGCCCGGCTGGAACTGGCTCAACCAGAGCTACTACATCGACCAGCGCCGCGACATCAACAGCGGCGATCTGGCACGCAGATTCCAGCAGCTGAGGGACGAGACCGACCGCAATCTCTCCTTCCTGTACATCGATGTCTACTACACGCACGGCTGGATCGCCGACAAGACGATGCAGGCCGTGCAGGCACAGGGCTGGAACGTCGGCACCGAGTGGGCCGACAAGTTCGAGCGGGCCTCGCTCTGGTCGCACTGGGCCAATGACCTGGACTACGGCGGAGCCACCAACAAGGGCCTCAACTCCCAGATCATCCGGTTCATCCGCAACAGCGAGAAGGACGTCTGGAACAACCACCCGGTCCTTGGCCAGACCGCCCTCGAAGACTTCGAAGGCTGGACCGGCGAGACTGACTGGAACGCCTTCTACGACAACGTCTGGCAGCGCGATCTGCCCGCCAAGTACCTCCAGCAGGAGCAGATCACCCGCTGGGACGGCAATGACGTGATGTTCACCGGCGGTGTGCGCGGCACGGTCGAGGACGGCCGCCGCACCTTCTACGACCACGGCCGCAAGGTCCTGGACGGCGAGCGCTATCTGCTCCCGTGGGACGGCGGCAGGAAGCTGTACCACTACAACAAGGCCGGTGGCAGGAGCAGTTGGACCGTGAGCGGCGCGTCGTCGTACACGGTCCACAAGCTCACCGACAACGGACGCGTGAAGGCCGGGACCGTACGGCCGGTGCAGGGCCGGATCACCCTGACCGCGGCCGCCGGGCAGCCGTACGTCCTCTACCCGGACCGCGCGCCCGCCGCGCAGAACCCGAAGTGGGGCGCGGGCGGCCCGGTCGCCGACCCCGGCTTCAACGACGCCGCCCTCGCCGCCTGGTCCACGCGCGGCGCGGTCGCCCGCGACACCGACGACCACGGCCGCAACAGCGCCGCGCTCAGCGGTACGGGCACCGCGTCGCTCTCGCAGCGGATCACGGGACTCGAAGCCGGCAAGCGGTACACCGCGTCCGCCTGGGTCGAGGTCGAACCGGGGAAGTCGCGCCGTACGACGCTGTCCATCGGCGGGAAATCGGTCGCCGTCGACCGCTCGACCGCCAAGAACCAGGTGGCCGCGTCCGACTGGCACGGCAGCTACTTCCAGCGGGCCAAGGTGAACTTCACCGCACCGGCGGGCGGCGTCGCGACACTCAAGGCCGAGGCGGCGCAGGGCAGTCCGGCGACGGTACGGATCGATGACGTACGGCTCGTCGCCAATGCGCCGACGAGCCGGTCAGGCGCGCTGGTCCACGAGGACTTCGAGGCCGTCGACCAGGGCTGGGGCCCCTTCCTCAAGGGCGACGCGGGCGGGGTCACCGACCCCCGCACGCATGTGAGCCAACTGCACGCCCCCTACACCCAGGCCGGCTGGAACGGAAAGCGGATCGACGATGTGCTGGGCGGGACCGAGTCGCTCAAGTCGCACGAGGAGAACGCCGGTCTCGTCTACCGCACCGCGCCCTGGACCGTCCCGATGCGGGACGGGCGCAACTACCGGGTCGAATACGACTACCAGTCGAGCCACGGGGGCGCGTACGAGTGGGTCACCGGATACGACGGCGGCACCAAGGCCGTCGAGACCCGCCGTACGCCGATCGGAGAGCAGCGGACGACCGGCCACTTCAGCGAGACCGTGACCGCGGGCTGCGGCGGCACCTGGACCGGGCTGCGCAAACGCGGCGACGCCCCGGACGGCGCGGACTTCGTGCTCGACGGCTTCACCGTCACCGATCTGGGCCCGGCCACCGAGCATGCGGCGTGCGGGACGCTGGCCGTCACGGCGGGCGAGGCCCTGGAGCCGGGTCACAAGAACGAGGTCACGGCCGCCTTCACCAACAACGAGGCGACTGCCGTGAGCGGTGTCTCGGTCGGGCTCACGCTCCCCGAGGGCTGGACGGCGGAGCCTGTGGGTCCGGTGACCTTCGACTCGGTCGCGGCGGGTGCGCGGGCGACCGGTACCTGGCAGGTGACGCCGCCGGTGGACGCCGCGTACCGGACGTACACGATCGGCGGGGCTGCTTCGTACGCGGTGGGCGGGGCCTCCCGGAAGCTCACGGCCGCGACCTCGGTGCGCACCCTGCCGCCACCGCCCGCCACTGACGCGTGGGCGAGCGACCTCGACTGGACGGCGTCCGAGAACGGCTGGGGACCGGTCGAGCGTGACCTGTCCAACGGCGAGACGGGCACGGGCGACGGCAGCCCGCTGAAGATCGGCACAGTGGCCTACGAGAAGGGACTCGGCAGCCATGCCCCCGCGAAGATCCGTTACTACCTCGGCGGAAAATGCACCTCCTTCACTGCCGATGTGGGTGTGGACGACGTCCAGACGTCGCGCGGCAGCGTGCAGTTCAGCGTCCTGACGGACGGCGCGGAGAAGGTGAAGTCGCCGGTCCTGATGGCTGCCGACGCCGCTTGGTCGCTCACTGCCGATGTCACCGGGGCCAAGTACGTCGACCTGGTCGTCGGTGACGGCGGCGACGGGAACGGCAATGACCACGCCGACTGGGGGAGTGCCCGCTTCCACTGCGGGGGCTGAGGAACGGCGCTTGCCCCTCGTGCTGAGGACGAACCGAGGGGCAAGCGCTTTCTCGCCTGGTCTGTCATGCCCATTGAAGGGACGGCGAAGGACTGCTAGACCAACGGGCAACCGGTCTACACCACTCCTGTCTCCGGAGGCTCCCGTGTCCGTGCCGCTCCCACCCGCATGGTCCCGCCGCACCTTCCTCGCCGCCACCGCGGGAGCAAGCGCTCTCACCCTGGGATTCACTTCCCGGGGACACGCCGCCGGACAGGACGAGTACGAGACGCTGCGCCTGCGCTGGCTGGAGATCAGCCTCGGGACCGGCTACGACCCGGCCGTGGAGCCCTACGCCTCCCGCCTCGCCGAGACCGGCGAGCTGGCCGCCGGATTCCGCGCGGCCATGGCCCCCACCGACACCTCCCTGTGGCCCGGCTACACCTTCGACCCGCCCTCCGGCATCACTCAGAGCTACAGCCGCCTGTGGACCATGACCCAGGCGTACGCGCAGCGGGGCACAGGCCGCACCGGCGACGCCGGGCTCCTCGCCGACATCATCCGCGGCCTCGACCACCTGGCCGCGAAGATCTACAACCCCTCCACCACCCGCTACGGCAACTGGTGGGAGTGGCAGATAGGCAGCCCCCGCCTCCTCATGGACATCGTCGCCGTCCTTGAGGACAAGCTCACCCAGGACCGGCGCGACGCCGCCTTCGCCGCCGTCGACCACTTCATCCCCGACGCGATGCTCGGCGACTACAGCGGCACATCCACCGGCGCCAACCGCGTCGACCTCTGCCGCTCCGTTGCCCTTCGCGGCGTCCTCGGCAGGGCCCCGGAGAAGATCGCACTCGCCCGGGACGCCCTCTCGCCCGTTTTCCCGTACGTCACCAAGGGCGACGGCCTCTACGCCGACGGGTCGTTCATCCAGCACACCTGGGTCGCCTACTCCGGCACGTACGGACAGGTCGTGCTCGACGGCCTCGGCCGCCTCTTCGCCCTGCTCGCGGGCTCTCCCTGGGCCGTCACCGACCCCAACCGCCAGATCATCCTGGACAGCGTCGAGCACGCGTACGCGCCTCTGATCTACGACGGGCTGATGATGGACAGCGTCAACGGCCGTGCCATCAGCCGGGGTTACCTCAAGAACGACGAGCGCAGGATCATGCGCAGCGACCACTTCCACGGGCAGGGCCTGATCGCCGCGATCGCCCTGCTCGCGGGCGGAGCCTCCGCCGCGGAGCGGGAGCGCTGGCACGCCAGGATCAAGGGCTGGATCGAGCGGGACACGGTGACACCGATCCTCACCGGCCGGCAGTTCGGCGTCGCCGACCTCTCCCGGCTGCACGCGGTCGCCGCGTCGCCCGTCCCGGCCGCGCCCGAGCCGGTCGGCCACCAGCTCTTCGCCTCGATGGACCGAGCCGTGCACCGCCGCCCCGGCTGGGCCGCGAACATCTCCATGGCCTCAGAGCGGATCTCGTACTACGAGTGCGGCAACGGCGAGAATCCGCGCGGCTGGCACACCGGAGCCGGAATGCTCTACTGGTGGCCGGGCGAGGCCGCGGGCGGCAGGTCCGCCGGGGTCGCCGGGGCCGCCGATGCCGACCGGGCCGACCGGGCCGACGGGGCCGACGGGGCCGACCAGTACACAGACTGGTTCTGGCCGACCGTCGACTTCTACCGGCTTCCCGGAACGACCGTGTCGACCAAGCGACTTGCCGACCGGGCGGGCGGCGAATGGGGCGTGCCCAAGCCCGCGGCGAAGTGGGTGGGCGGGGTGAGCGACGGCGAGTTCGCGGCCGTCGGCCAGCATCTGCTGGGCCTCGGCTCCACTCTCGAGGCCCGTAAGTCGTGGTTCTGCGTCGCCGACGAGGTCGTCTGCCTCGGAGCGGGCATCACCAGCAGCGACGGGGTGCCCGTCGAGACCGTCGTCGACAACCGCAACCTCGGCGAGGGCGGAACCAACGCCCTGACCGTCGGTCCCCGCTGGGCGCACCTCGAAGGCCACGGCGGCTGGATCTTCCCCGGCGGCACCGGCCGGCTGCGCACCCTGCGCGACGACCGCACCGGCGCCTGGAGCGACATCAACACCACCAGCTCCACCGAGCGCGTCACCCGCCGCTTCCAGACCCTCTGGTTCGACCACGGCACCGACCCGGTGGACGCCTCGTACGCGTATCTGCTGCTGCCGGGAGCGAGCCGCCGCACCGTCACCGCGCGCGCCCGCGACGGCCGTCGGGTGGAGATTCTCGCCAACAGCGAGGCCTGCCAGGCGGTCGCCGTCCGCTCCCTGGGGCTGACCGCCGCGAACTTCTGGCAGCCCGGTACGGTGGGCCCGCTCACCGCGACCGCGCCGGCGAGTGTCCTCGTTCGGAGTAATCACCGCACGGCAAATCTTCATATCAGCGAGCCGCCGCGCACCGGGGTGCCGCTGGAGATCACCTGGCACCACCCGGTGCACAAGGTGAACAGCAAGGATGCGTCCGTGGAGGTGCTCGCCACCGGCCGGTCGCTGCGGCTGCGAATCACCGGAGGCACCGCTGGAGTCAGTCACCACTGTGAGGTGGCTCTCAGGTGAATACCTTGTGGAACCTCCACAAAGCTTAGTGGCCGTGAGCTGGTACTAGGGCTGCAGTGCACGATGGTTCTGTTAAAGGGCGACAGGAGAAACGTCCTGAGACTGTACGGAGTCAACGGCAGGGTTTTCTTGGTCGGATCCGTAGGGTCGATGCATGACCGTTTTGGACGAGACCACCGGCGAGCCGAATGACGCGCGCGGGCGTGTGGCCGAGCTGCACGCCCTGCGCGACGAGGCACACCGCGGCCCCAGCGACCGTGCGACCCAGGCGCAGCACGCCAAGGGCAAGCTGACTGCCCGCGAGCGCATCGCGCTGCTGCTGGACGAGGGTTCGTTCAAGGAGGTCGAGCAGCTGCGCCGGCACCGCGCGACCGGCTTCGGCCTGGAGGCCAAGAAGCCGTACACCGACGGTGTCATCACCGGCTGGGGCACGGTCGAGGGCCGCACGGTGTTCGTCTACGCGCACGACTTCCGGATCTTCGGCGGCGCGCTCGGCGAGGCGCACGCCACCAAGATCCACAAAATCATGGACATGGCCATCTCGGCCGGGGCTCCGCTGGTCTCGCTGAACGACGGCGCCGGCGCCCGTATTCAGGAGGGCGTCTCCGCGCTCGCCGGCTACGGCGGCATCTTCCAGCGCAACACCCGCGCCTCGGGCGTCATCCCGCAGATCAGCGTGATGCTCGGCCCGTGCGCGGGCGGCGCGGCGTACTCGCCGGCGCTCACCGACTTCGTGTTCATGGTCCGCGAGACCTCGCAGATGTTCATCACCGGACCTGACGTCGTCAAGGCCGTCACCGGCGAGGAGATCAGCCAGAACGGCCTGGGCGGCGCGGACGTCCACGCCGAGACGTCGGGCGTCGCGCACTTCGCGTACGACGACGAGGAGACCTGCATCGCCGAGGTGCGCTACCTGCTGGCGATGCTCCCCTCCAACAACCGCGAGAACCCGCCGGTCGCCCACGCAGAGGACGCCGCGGACCGGCGTTCCGAAGTCCTGCTGGACCTGGTGCCGGCCGACGGGAACCGCCCGTACGACATGCACAAGGTCATCGAGGAGCTCGTCGACGACGGCGACTTCCTCGAGATCCACGAGCGCTGGGCGCGCAACATCATCTGCGCCCTGGCCCGGCTCAACGGCCAGGTGGTCGGCATCGTTGCCAACCAGCCGCAGTCCCTGGCCGGTGTCCTGGACATCGAAGCCTCCGAGAAGGCCGCACGCTTTGTGCAGATGTGCGACGCTTTCAATATCCCGATCATCACCCTTCTGGACGTACCGGGCTTCCTGCCCGGCGTCGACCAGGAACACGGTGGGATCATCCGGCACGGCGCGAAGCTGCTGTATGCGTACTGCAACGCGACCGTGCCCAGGATCTCGCTGATCCTCCGCAAGGCGTACGGCGGTGCCTACATCGTCATGGACTCCCAGTCCATCGGTGCGGACCTCACCTACGCCTGGCCGACCAACGAGATCGCGGTGATGGGCGCCGAGGGTGCCGCCAATGTCATCTTCCGCAGGCAGATCGCCGAAGCCGAGGACCCCGAGGCCATGCGCACCCGCATGGTCAAGGAGTACAAGGCCGAGCTGATGCATCCGTACTACGCGGCGGAGCGTGGCCTGGTCGACGACGTCATCGACCCGGCCGAGACCCGCGAGGTGCTGATCGCATCTCTCGCGATGCTCCGTACAAAGCACGCCGACCTGCCGTCCCGCAAGCACGGCAACCCCCCGCAGTAACCCTGCGAGACTGGAGCCCGAAGGCCATGAGCACTCCTGACGAGTCGTCCTCCTCCCTGCTGCGCGTCGAGAAGGGGCACGCCGACCCCGAGGAGCTGGCGGCGATCACCGCGGTGCTGCTCGCGCGGGCGGCGTCCCAGCCGGAGACCGAGGCGGCGCATCGCGGCCGCTCCACGGCGGGCTGGCGGCGCCTTGAGCGGCAGCGGGGCTTCCGCTCGGCGCACAGCTGGCAGGGCTGAGGCTGTCGCGTTTCCTTGACCCCAGCGCCCGGCACGGGCGCTGGGGTCTCGCCGTCTCCCCGGGCCTGCGGCCCCGCGCCGCAAACTCCCCCGGACTTCGTCCGAATCAAGCCCGTTGGGGGTCCCCCCGGACGAAGTCTGGGGGAGATTGAGGACAACGCCCGAAGGGCGTACGGGGTCCGGCGGCTTGGCCCCACCACGCGGCGGAGCCGCACATCGACACAGCAGGACGCCCCCGCGCTCCAAGCAGGAGGCGAGGGCGTCCGAGGCACGCGGCCGCGGTACCGGCTACCGCAGGCGCGCCATCAGTGCGTGCTCGACCAGCGTGATCAGCGCGCTCTTCGCGTCCGCACGGTGGCGCGCGTCGGTCGTGATGATCGGGGTGTCGGGCCCGATCTGCAGCGCCTCCCGCACTTCCTCCGGGTTGTACGGCTGGTGTCCGTCGAAGCCGTTGAGAGCTATGACGAAGGGCAGGCCGCTGTTCTCGAAGTAGTCGACCGCCGGGAAGCAGTCCGCGAGACGACGCGTGTCCACCAGTACCACCGCGCCGATCGCGCCGCGGACCAGGTCGTCCCACATGAACCAGAAGCGGTCCTGTCCGGGCGTGCCGAACAGGTACAGGATCAGGTCCTGGTCCAGGGTGATACGGCCGAAGTCCATGGCCACCGTCGTGGTGGTCTTGTCCCCGGTGTGGGTCAGGTCGTCGATGCCGGCGGATGCGCTCGTCATGACGGCTTCGGTACGCAGCGGGTTGATCTCCGAGACGGCGCCGACGAACGTGGTCTTGCCCACGCCGAAGCCGCCCGCCACCACGATCTTTGCGCTGGTGGTTGAGCGGGCTGCACCGCCGCTAGAGCTTGCGAAGTCCACTGAGCACCCTTTCGAGCAGTGTCACGGCTGGCTGGCCGCCGGCGGCCTCGTCGCCGCCGGGCTGGTGAATGGCGACAAGTCCGGCCTCCGCCAGGTCGGCGACGAGGATCCGGGCAACGCCGAGGGGAATGGTGAGAAGTGCCGAGATCTCGGCGACCGACTTGATCTCGATGCACAGCCGGCAGATCCGCTGGTGCTCGGGCAACTGCCCTTGCAGCCTTGACGGTTCGGCCGTGGTACTGACCAGTGCCTCAATGGCGAGCTGGTAGCGCGGCCGGGTCCGGCCGCCGGTCATGGCGTACGGGCGCACCAACGGGTTGTGCGTGCCCGTAGAGGGTGCGGGCTCCGCCCGCCGCTGCACCGGCTGGATCCGCGGCTGCTGCGGCTGGTCGTACGAGGGGTCGTACGGCGACTGCTGGTAGGGCGGCTGGGCGCCCTGTCTGCTCGGCGCGGAGGGAAAGTTGAAGCGGTTCTGGGAGTGATCACCCGGCGGTTGGTGAGCACCGTCATAGGGGCGTCCGCCCGGGGGTGTTGCCACGTTTCCTCCTCCGACTGCCGGTCGCCGGTCCATGTCCCTGTGGAGCCGCGCCACCGCACCCTATGGTGCGGTGGCGTGAAACGCACTGTCTGTTAATTGAGAAGACTGCCCTGGAGCTCCGCACGGAGGTCCGGGGTCAACACACTGCCCGCACGGTCCACCAGCAGAGCCATCTCGTAACCCACCAGGCCGATGTCGGCCTCCGGGTGCGCGAGCACGGCAAGCGAGGAACCGTCGGAGATGGACATGAGGAAGAGGAAGCCCCGATCCATCTCCACCACTGTCTGGTTGACCGCGCCGCCTTCGAAAATCCGGGACGCCCCCGCGGTCAGCGAGGTCAGACCGGAGGCGACCGCCGCCAGCTGATCGGCTCGGTCCCGCGGGAAACCTTCGGACATCGCCAGCAGGAGTCCGTCGGCGGAGACCACCACCGTGTGGGACACCCCAGGGGTGTTGTCCACGAAGTTGGTGATCAACCAGTTCAGATTCTGCGCCGCCTGGCTCATCGGGCTCACACTAACGCTCCTGGTTGTAGGTACTGCCCGAGCCGAAGCCCGGTCCGTTCGTGTCCGTTCCGGCGCTGCGTCCCTGCTGGACGCCGCGCCGCAGATTGCTCAACCTGCCACGTACGTCCTCCGGGGCGCGGGAGACCTGGGGGCCGCCCTGCGGCGTCTGCTCGGCGGTGCCCTCGACGAGATTGGCCTTGGGCACTCGCCGCGGAAGACCGGAGGGGGTTACCCCGCCCGCCTTCGGCTCGCGGAGCTTCTCCGCCCGCTGCCAGCGCTGGTCGTTGGTCGAGCGCCAGTCCTCGGGGCCGGCGCCGTTGCCGGCCGCCTCGGCCTGACCGCCCTGCGGAGCTTGCTGGGCCTGCTCCGCGGGCTGCTGCCACTGTTGCTGGGGCTGCGGCTGCTGGGTGCCGCCGCGCCGCGGCAGACCGGCGTCGGTCAGCGCGTGGCTGCTGCTCGGAGAGGGTCCCGGACGTTCGAAGCCTACGCGCTCCGGGGCGCTCGTGGGAGCGCCGGGGGCAGATTCCGATTCGGGCCGGTACTCCGGCTCGTACGCACCCTGGTACGTACCTTGCTCCGGCCACTCTGCCTGGTGGGACTGGGTGTCGAACTGCCCGTCGTACTGCGGCTCCGGCGTCTGCGAAGCCTGGTAAGTGGCTTCCGCATATGCCGATTCATGCTGCTCCTGGGGCCCCGGGTACCCGCCCGGCGACTGGTAGCCGTCGTACGCCTGCGGCTGCTCCTGGGCGTAGTCCTGCGCGTACTCCTGGCCGTACTCGGGGGCGTACTGCTGCTGCTCCTGCGAGTACTGGGCCTCGTCCCGGTAGAGCGGCCGCTCGCCGCCCTGAGCCTGCGCCTCCAGCTGCGCACGGCGCTCCTCGCGCAACAGCGAGCGGCCCACCGGGTCGAGCTTCGGAGCATCCTCGTAGCGGGAGTCGTCGAAGCCGAGCTCGGCGGCGGTACGCATCGGGGCACTCTGGATCGGGGCAGGCTCGAAAACCTGCTGCTCCGGAATGATCTGGGAGACCGTGAAGTCGTCCTCGGGCAGCGGCTCGCCACCGCCACCGTGGGTGATGGCGTCGGGCAGCATGACCAGCGAGGTGGTGCCGGCTTGCTCGCCCGAGGGGCGCAGCTGGACGCGGACGCCGTGCCGGTCGGCAAGGCGGCCGACCACGAACAGGCCCATGCGCTGCGAGACGGCGGCGTCCACCGTCGGCGGGTTGGCCAGCTTGTGGTTGATGTCCGCGAAGTCCTCGGCGGTCAGGCCGATGCCCTTGTCGTGGATCTCGATCATCACGCGGCCGTCGGGCAGACGGGTCGCGGTGACGCGCACCTTCGTCTGCGGCGAGGAGAACGTGGTGGCGTTCTCCAGCAGCTCGGCCAGCAGGTGCACAAGGTCGGTCACGGACTGGCCGTGGATGTCCGTCTCCGGGACGCCGGTCAGCTCGATGCGCTCGTACGACTCCACCTCGGAGGAGGCGGCGCGCAGCACGTCGACCAGCGGCACCGGCTGGTTCCAGCGGCGGCCCGGCTCCTCGCCGGCGAGGACCAGGAGGTTCTCGCCGTTGCGGCGCATACGGGTCGCCAGGTGGTCCAGCTTGAAGAGGTTCTCCAGCTGGTCCGGGTCGGCCTCGTTGTTCTCCAGGTCGGTGATCAGGGTCAGCTGGCCCTCGATCAGCGACTGGTTGCGGCGCGACAGGTTGGTGAAGATCGCGTTGACGTTGCCACGGAGCATGGCCTGCTCGGCGGCGAGCCGCACGGCCTCGCGGTGGACCTGGTCGAAGGCGCGGGCGACTTCGCCGATCTCGTCCTGGCTGTCGATCGGGATCGGCTGCACGCGGGTGTCGACGCGGCCCGGCTCCGTACGCGAGAGCTGGTCGACCAGCATCGGCAGGCGCTGCTCGGCGATGCCGAAGGCGGCGGTGCGCAGCTGGCGCATCGAGCGGCTCATCTGGCGGGCCATGAGGCCGGCCAGGATGAAGGCGGTGAGCAGGGCGATGACGACGATGGCGCCGTTGGTGATGGCGTCGGCCTTGGCGTCGTCGGAGATCGCCGCCGCCTCGGTCACGGCCTTGTCGACGAGTTCGTTCTCGATCTCGGTGTAGCCGTCGAACTTGGCGGTGGACGCGCCCATCCAGGTCTCGGGAGTGACGTCGAGCTTCCTCAGCTCCTTGGGGCTCAGCCCCTCGCCGATCTTGGCGGACATGCCCGCCAGAACCTGGCCGCTCTTGTCCCGCGGGGGGTTGAGGCCCAGGGCCTTGAGCTGCTTCTCGCCCGCGGCGGCCTTGCCCGCCATGATCTGCTTCAGCTTGTCCGTGTCGGCCTGGGTGCCGCCGGAGACGTACTCCGCGATCGCGATCTGCTCGAGGTAGTTGTACGAGTTGAACGCAATGGTCTGCTTGGCGCGGACGGTGTCGTCCGAGCTGGGGCGGACCAGCAGGTGAACGCCGATGGAGCGCTGGAGCGACGCGGCGGCCTTGGCCAGCTGGACCGCGTAGACCGTACGGCCGTAGGCGGTGATGTTGCCGGTGCCGAGGCCGAGCTCGTTGGAGAACTCCATCAGCGAGTGCTGGACCCTGACGTAGCCCTCTTCGGTGTTCACCGGGTCGAGGGCCTTGGTGTACGCGACCTGGCGGAGCTTGGCGAGGGTCGGCTCCTCCGAGCGGAAGAGACTCAGACGGCGATCCAGGCCCTGCTTGTCGGGCATTCCCTGGACGGCCTGATCGAACTTTTTCTTCGCGGCGTCCGTTGTCTCGTACGACTTGGTGACGGCCGGCTTCTGGCGGTCCGCCTCGCTGGTGGCGGAGAGCAGCGTCGCGGCCGTGAGGTCACGCTCGTTGAGCAGCGCCTGGCCGTACTCCGAGGCGGCGCGCACGATCAGCGCCGTCTTCTCGGCGTCCTGCGCCTCGTCCCAGGTGTCGATGGAGGACTTGACCTGGAAGCCGCCCATCACCAGACCGACGAGCACGGGTATGAGGAGGATCGCGTTCAGACGGGTGGGCACCCGCCAGTTTCGCGGGGACAGCCGGCTGGAGCTTCCGGCGGCCGGGGGCGGACCGGGCGCATCCGCAGGCGACGCCGCTGTGCGCGGCGGCGGGGTGAAGTTGCCCCGCGCCTGCTGCTCTGCGGAGCTCGTCATGCTTCGCCTCACTCGACCAACAACCTCTCGGCGTCGGCACCTACGCTGTGCCGTGTTTCGTTCAGAGCTCTACTACTAGGTAGTTCGCCAGATTCCAGCACGTCGAGTGGCCCCCTTCCAAACAGTTGGAATCAGCCATTCCGAGTGGTGCAGGCCTCAGATAAAACGGGCATAAGGAGCGAGCCCCGTCAAATGGCGAGGCCAATGTGAGCGCAGTGGTACCGCCCGTACGCACCGGGTGTCCGAGGCCTGGTAATTCTCTTTCGAAACGTTATGAACACGGAGGCGGACCGTGTCAATCGACACAGCCCGCCCCCTCACAACTACGACAACTGCCGTACGCCGTCTTCCACTTGACCGTCCAGTGACCGTCTACTTGAGCCGTGCCATCAGTGCGTGCTCGACCAGCGTGATCAGCGCGCTCTTCGCGTCCGCACGGTGGCGCGCGTCGGTGGTGATGATCGGAGCGTCCGGACCGATCTGGAGAGCTTCGCGCACCTCCTCCGGATTGTACGGCTGGTGTCCCTCGAAGCCGTTGAGAGCGACGACGAAGGGCAGGCCGCTGTTCTCGAAGTAGTCGACCGCCGGGAAGCAGTCCGCGAGACGACGCGTGTCCACCAGTACCACCGCGCCGATCGCGCCGCGGACCAGGTCGTCCCACATGAACCAGAAGCGGTCCTGTCCGGGCGTGCCGAACAGGTACAGGATCAGGTCCTGGTCCAGGGTGATACGGCCGAAGTCCATGGCGACGGTGGTCGTCGTCTTGTCCCCGGTGTGGGTCAGGTCGTCGATGCCGGCGGATGCGCTCGTCATGACGGCTTCGGTACGCAGCGGGTTGATCTCCGAGACGGCGCCGACGAACGTGGTCTTGCCCACGCCGAAGCCGCCCGCCACCACGATCTTCGCGCTGGTGGTTGAGCGGGCTGCACCGCCGCTAGATCTTGCGAAGTCCACTGAGCACCCTTTCGAGCAGTGTCACATCCGGCGTGCCGCCGGCCTCTCCGTTGCCCGGCTGATGGATCGCCACCATGCCCGCCTCCGCCAGGTCGGCCACGAGGATCCGGGCCACCCCCAGGGGCATCGACAGTAGCGCCGAGACCTCGGCCACGGACTTGACCTCACGGCACAGGTGGCAGATCCGCTGGTGCTCGGGGAGCAGTGTCCCGAGGTGCGCCGGGTCGGCCGTGGTGCTGACCAGCGCCTCTATGGCGAGCTGGTAGCGCGGCCGGGTCCGGCCTCCGGTCATGGCGTACGGACGGACCAGCGGCTGATCGCCCTCAAATCCGTACGACGCGTCGACTGAGGCGCCGTACGGATCGTAAGAGGCGGGTGGCGGGGTCATGAATCCTCCGGGCGTGACAGCAAGTGGTCGGCGAGCCGTCTGAGTGGGCCGGTGGGGGGCCTGTGGGCGACCTGACGGTGACTGTGCGTTGGCGTATGGCAGAAGCACCTGTGTGGGGTGGGCAGGTTCAGTGCAACAGGCTTCCCTGGAGCTCGGCGCGCAGGTCCGGAGTGAGGACGCTGCCCGCCCGGTCCACCAGGAGAGCCATCTCGTAGCCCACGAGGCCGATGTCGCAATCTGGGTGTGCGAGCACGGCCAGCGAGGAGCCGTCGGAGACGGACATGAGGAAGAGGAAGCCGCGCTCCATCTCGACAACGGTCTGGCTGACCGGGCCGCCTTCGAAGATCCGGGACGCCCCCGCGGTCAGCGAGGTCAGCCCGGACGCCACAGCCGCCAGTTGGTCGGCGCGGTCGCGGGGAAATCCTTCGGACATTGCCAGCAGAAGACCGTCGGCGGAGACCACCACCGTGTGGGACACCCCAGGGGTGTTGTCCACAAAATTGGTGATCAACCAGTTCAGATTCTGCGCCGCCTGGCTCATCGGGCTCAACTAACGCTCCTGCTGGTGAGTGGGGCCGAGGTTGAAGCTGCCGGTCGTCGAGCTGTTCTGCTGACGGCCCTGCTGAATGCCCCGACGGAGATTGGTCAGTCGGCCACGTACATCGTCCGGCGCACGCGAAACCTGCGGACCGGCCTGGTTGTTCTGCTCCTGTGCGGTGCCCGGCACAAGGTTGGCGCGCGGGACCCGGCGGGGCAGACCAGAGGTGGTGACGCCGCCGGCCGCGGGCTTCCTGACCCGCTCGGCCTGGCGTACCAACTCGTCATTGGGCGAGGCGCGCCAGGCGGCAGCACTCGCGTTGGGCGCGTTGCCCGGGGTCACCGGGGTCTGCGCCGGGGAGCGCTGCGGCATCGGCGGAACGGGACGGTCCGCCGGCTGCGGCGGCTGCTGCTGTGCCGGCTGACCGCCCTGCTGGCCGTTCTGAGCGCCGTGGAACCAGTTCGTCTCGAGCGTGTCGTACAGCGGCGTACGGCCGTCGCCGGGACCGGCAGGCGGGAGCGCCTCGGGCTGCGGCTGCGGGGGCAGCGCTCCCCCATGGCCTCCGGCGTGGGAGGTGCCCCCAGCGGGGCGCGGCGCGAAGCCGGCGTCGTCCCGCCCGCCGCGCTGGCGCGGTGCCTGCGGCGAGTTGAAATCGGGACGGGCGAACTGAGCGGTGGACGCCGGGTCCTGGGAGCCGGCCGGCGAGCCGTTCAGGTCCTGGCGGCCGTACTGGCCCGTGGACGAGGGGTCGGGCGTGCCGTACACATCGCCGCGTACGAACTGCCCGGTGGAGCCCGAAGCGGCGCCCGTGTTGGCGCCCCGCGGGGGCGCGGCGTTGAAATCGGGCCGTGCGAACTCCGCCGTCGAGCCCGGACCGCGGTTGGAGTCGCTGTCCTCGTGGCCACGCGGCGCGTCCGCCGCCGGACGCTGCTGCGGGGCGACCGGCTGCTCGTTGCCCCAGCTCGCGGCCTGAGGGCGCTGCGGGCGCTGGGGCTCCTCGCGACGCGGGCTGCCGCCGGGGAGCTCGGCGCGGGGGCCGCCGGAGGGCGGCAGCTGCCGGCCTCGGTCGCCCGCGGCCGGAGGACCCTGCTGGAGGCCGTTCTGGCGTGCTTCGTTACGGGCAGGAGGGTTCTGCGCCCCGCGGCCCGCACTCGAGCCGAAGGCGCCGGCGAGACCGCCGCCACCCTGACCGCCCTGCTGACCCTGACCCGGGCGCGCAGTCCCGTCACGGCCCGGCAGCGCGGCGCGCGGCGCACCGGCACCGAGCCGCCCGCCCGCGGGCGCACCGCCGAGACCGGCGCCAGGCGCGCCGCCGAGACCGGGGCGACCGCCGCCGCCCCCACCGGGACCACCGCCCGGACGGCCGCCGAGGCTCGCGGGACCGCCCTGCGCCGGGGGAACGGCGCCCTGGCCGCCCGTACCGGGCATGGCCGGGGCCTTCTTGCCGCCGTGGGCGACATCGACGGGGAGCATGACCAGCGCGGTCGTGCCACCGGAGTCGGAGGGGCGCAGCTGGATGCGGATGCCGTGCCGCAGGGACAGCCGGCCGACCACGAACAGACCCATGCGGCGCGAGACCGAGACGTCCACGGTGGGCGGCGACGCCAGCCGCTCGTTGATCGCGGCGAGGTCCTCGGGGGAGAGGCCGATGCCGGTGTCGTGGATCTCGACCAGGACGCGGCCGTCGGGCAGCGCGTGACCGGTGACGCGGACCTTGGTCTGCGGCGAGGAGAACGAGGTCGCGTTCTCGAGCAGCTCGGCCAGGAGGTGCACAAGGTCGTTGACGACGCGGCCCGCGACCTCGGTCGCGGGGACCGCGGCCAGTTCGATGCGCTCGTACTGCTCCACCTCGGAGGCGGCGGCACGGAGCACGTCGACCAGCGGGACCGGCCGGGTCCACCGGCGGCCGGGCTCCTCGCCCGCGAGGACGAGGAGGTTTTCGCCGTTCCGGCGCATACGGGTCGCGAGGTGGTCCAGCTTGAAGAGGGAGGACAGCTGGTCCGGGTCGGCCTCGCGGGACTCCAGTTCGGAGATGAGCGAGAGCTGACGCTGGATGAGGCCCTGGCTGCGGCGCGAGAGGTTGGTGAACATCGCGTTGACGTTGCCTCGCAGCAGCGCCTGCTCGGCGGCCAGCCGGACCGCTTCCCGGTGTACGTCGTCGAAGGCCGCGGCCACCTGGCCGATCTCGTCCCTGGAGTGCACACCGACGGACACGACGGAGGTGTCGACGTCCTGCGGGTCGGCCTCGGAGAGCTGCTTGACCAGCTCGGGCAGCCGCTCCTGGGCGACCTTGGTCGCGGTGTCCTGCAGTCGGCGCAGCGAGCGGATCATGGAGCGGGCCACGACGAAGGCGCCGACGAGGGAGACGCCGAGGACGACGAGGATCAGCGCACCGTTGATGATCGCGTCGCGCTGGGACTGCTCGCGCAGCTCACGGGCCTTGGCCTCCATCTCGCCGAGCAGCGTGGCCTCGATGGTCTTCATGGCGTTGATGCGGACCGAGTAGTCGTCGGTCCAGTCCAGGTGCGAGCGCTTGTCCAGGCTGGCCAGACCGTTCACGTTGTCCAGCGCGCGCTTGGCGTACAGCTCCGACGCGGTGATCGTCGGGTTGCCGTTCTCCATCGGCTCTGTCAGCTCGTCGGCGTTGCCGCCGGAGGACTCGTAGATCGACTTGAAGGCCTTGAGCGCGGTCTTGCCGTTATCGCGGGCGGCCTTGCCGTAGAGCCGGTCGTTCTCCTCGAGGCCAGGACCGTCCTTGTCGGCGCCGCCCGGCAGCGCGGCGGCGATGATCGCGCGCTGGATGGAGGCGTACTCCTTGGCGGCGGAGAAGGCCGCCAGGGCGCGCGTCCGCTTGATCATCTCAGGGTTGCTGGTCGCCTGCGCCATGTCCTGGGAGAGGGTCAGCAGCGATTCGATCAGCCGGCTGTAGCCCTCCACGGTCAGGGAGTGCGGGTTGCCATCGTTGTAGGCGGTCTCACGGATGCCGTTGAGCTGGTTGACCTGGACGGCGATCTGGTTCGCGTTGGCGCGGATGCTCTCCAGCGAGTCGTCCTCGTCCGTGTTGGGGATCTCACGGGTGGCTTCGAGGAACGACTTCCTGGCCCGGTCGGTCGCGGCTCGCGGGCCCTTGACCTTGAAGTCGACCGGGGTCTTGTTGGACAGCGGACCCGCCGACAGGTCCCGCTCCGACTGGAGCGCCTGCGCAAGCTCGGTCGCCTGCTTGGTCATCTTGGTGAGCAGCTGCATGTGATCCAGCTGCCGCATGTCGTCCATGGACTCGTTGATACGGAGTCCGCCCAGCGTGGTCGCGGCGACGACCGGCAGGGTCAGCAGGGAGACCAGACGCGTGCTGATGCGCCAGTTGCGCAGTGCTATTCGCGAACCGGTGTCCGTGGGCCCCTTCGGCTTCAGCGGGGCCTTGGGCGCGTCGCCGCCGGGTGCCGCCGCGCCGGGGCGCGTGGCACCGCCGCCGCTGTCGCCGGGCGCTGCCGGTCCCTGGTTCTGGGTGTGCCGGGGCGAGGATCCGCGGTCGGTCCCGCCGCGCGGCTCCTGTTCCGCCGCAGCGCTGCCATCCCTCTTGAAACGTCCCTGCACTAGCGTCGCAACCTCTGGACCAGGCGTCCCTCCGCTCGCACGGCGGGACGGTGTCGGCGTCGTGGGGCGAAGAACGCGCCCCAGTGGTGGTCGTGAGTGACCGGCGCTGCTCCCCCTTCTCCGCCGCACATGGCGCTGCGTTGCGCCTCTTGCGCGCCGGACTGAAACCGCGGCGGTGCGTGGAATTCCAGCACAGTGCCGGATCTCCAACAAGGGCCGTGTACCGGGCTGTGACCTGGGTGACGCGGTGTGAGCATTGCGTCACAAGGCGTAGAAAGAGTTCGCGGAGGAAACGGACTTTTGCTTACGAGTCACTTAGGGGTGGGGGGTGTCCCAGTCGCCATGATCAGGAGCGGAATGCTGCCTTCAGGGAGGTAATGTCCGTTTCTCTGTGGGTAGTTGACTGTCTGGAATGACCGAATTGACCGTCAACTCGTGAGGAAACTCACATGGAGATCGCGGTCTCCCGCCGCCTTTCCCGGGGAATTGGATGTTTAGCCTGACGCTTTACAGGGATGGGAAATCCGTCAACCGGCGCTCACCTGGGTGCCCGTACTCCGACAGGGTCTGAAACAGCAAATGAAGACGACGATGTTCCGCAACATAGCCAACCCCCGGCGCACTACTCTCGCGCACCTCAAGGACGCCGAGGAACTCCAGACGCCGGAGCAGCCGGAGCACTCGCTCGATCTTCCCGCACAGACGGCCAACCCCCGCCGCACGATCCTCGTGGACGCCCCCGCCCAGTAATGCGCCGGGCGGTGCCCGCACCCGCGTTAGCCTGGAGCGTCACACTCCAGTCAGCGTAAGTAGAGGGGCACCCGCATCCCGTGCGCATCGCCAGGTTCTCCATCGACGGCAATGTCGCCTTCGGCGCGGTCGAGGGCGAAGGCACCGGTGACTCAGCCGGCCTCGTCCTCGACATCATCAAGGGCATCCCGTTCGCGGACTTCGAGCTCTCCGGCACGAAGGTCCCGCTGAGCAAGGTCCGGCTGCTGCCGCCCGTGCTTCCCAACAAGGTCGTGGCCTTCGGCCGCAACTACGCGGAGCACGCGGCGGAGCTCGGCCACGAGGTCCCCGACGCGCCGTTCGCGTTCTTCAAGCCGTCCACCTCGGTGGTCGGCCCCGGCGACCCGATCGCGTACCCCTCCTTCTCGAACGAACTGCACCACGAGGCCGAGCTGGCCGTGGTCATCGGCCGGATGTGCCGCGAGGTCCCGCGCGAGCGCGTCAAGGACGTCATCCTCGGCTACACCTGCGCCAATGACGTCACCGCGCGCGACGTGCAAAAGCGCGAGAAGCAGTGGGCCAGGGCCAAGGGCTTCGACAGCTCCTGCCCGCTCGGCCCCTGGGTGGAGACCGACCTCGACCCGAGCGACCTGACAATCCAGTGCACGGTCAACGGCGAACAACGCCAGCTCGGCCGTACGAGCCAGATGATCCACTCCATCGAGGACCTGATCGTCAACATCACAGAGGCCATGACGCTGCTCCCCGGCGACGTGATCCTCACCGGCACCCCCGCCGGGGTCGGCCCTCTCAACGTCGGCGACGAGGTCTCCGTCACCATTCAAGGCATCGGCACTCTCACCAATAAGGTGATCAAGCGTGGCTAACGCGAACGTCCGCGTACGTTTCTGTCCCTCGCCGACCGGCAACCCGCATGTGGGTCTGGTCCGCACCGCCCTGTTCAACTGGGCCTTCGCCCGGCACAACGGCGGCACCATGGTCTTCCGTATCGAGGACACCGACGCGGCCCGCGACTCCGAGGAGTCGTACGACCAGCTGCTCGACTCGATGCGCTGGCTCGGCCTGGACTGGGACGAGGGCCCCGAGGCAGGCGGCCCGCACGCCCCCTACCGCCAGTCGCAGCGGATGGACATCTACCGGGACGTCGCCCAGAAGCTGATGGCCGGCGGCTACGCGTACGAGTGCTTCTGCACCGCCGTCGAGCTCGAGGCCCGCCGGGACGCCGCCCGCCTGGCCGGCAAGCCGTCCGGCTACGACGGCACCTGCCGCAACCTCTCCGCCGAGCGCATCGCGCGGTACAAGGCAGAAGACCGTCCGGCCATCGTCCGCTTCAAGATGCCCGACGAGCCGATCACCTTCACGGACCTGGTCCGCGGCGAGCTCACCTTCACCCCGGACAACGTCCCGGACTACGGCATCGTCCGAGCCAACGGCGCCCCGCTCTACACCCTGGTCAACCCGGTCGACGACGCGCTGATGGAGATCACGCACGTCCTGCGCGGCGAGGACCTGCTGTCCTCCACCCCGCGCCAGATCGCGCTCTACAAGGCGCTGATCGAGCTGGGCATCGCCAAGGAGACGCCTGCCTTCGGGCATCTGCCGTACGTCATGGGCGAGGGCAACAAGAAGCTGTCCAAGCGCGACCCGCAGGCATCCCTCAACGTCTACCGCGAGCGCGGCTTCCTCCCCGAGGGCCTGCTCAACTATCTCTCGCTGCTCGGCTGGTCCTTCTCCGCCGACCAGGACGTCTTCTCGGTCGCCGACCTGGTCGAGAGGTTCGACATCGCGGACGTCAACGCCAACCCGGCCCGCTTCGACCTGAAGAAGGCGGAGGCGATCAACGCCGACCACATCCGTCGGCTGGATGTGAAGGACTTCATCGAGGCGTGCCGCCCCTGGCTGCAGCCCCCGCACGCCAACTGGGCCCCGGAGAAGTTCGACGAGGCGGCCTGGCAGGCGATCGCCCCGCACGCCCAGACCCGCCTCACCGTGCTGTCGGACATCACCGCCAATGTCGACTTCCTGTTCCTTCACGCCCCGGTCGAGGACGAGGCGTCCTGGGCGAAGGCGATGAAGGAGGGCTCGGACGCCCTGCTCCGTACGGCCCGCGAGAAGCTCGCCGACACGGACTGGTCCAGCCCGGAGTCGCTCAAGAACGCGGTCCTCGCGGCGGGCGAGGAGCACGGCCTGAAGCTCGGCAAGGCCCAGGCCCCGGTCCGCGTCGCGGTCACCGGCCGCACGGTGGGCCTGCCGCTCTTCGAGTCGCTGGAGATCCTGGGCAAGGAGAAGACGTTGTCGCGCATCGACGCGGCGCTGGCGAAGCTGACGGCCTGAGCCCGGCTCGGGGGCTGAGACATCAGCGGCTTCGCCGCAGGCCCGAACCCCCGGCAAGGGGCGGCGCGCGGGTACCGTCGGATCATGGGTATCCGCGCGGTCCTCTGGGACATCGACGACACGATCTTCGACTACACCAGCGCCGACCGCGTCGGCATGCGAGAGCATCTGCAGACCGAGGGCCTGCCCGGCGGATACGAATCCGTGGGGCAGGCCCTCGACTCGTGGCGGGAGATCACCGAGCTCCACTGGGCCCGGTTCGCCGCCGGCGAGACCGACTTCCCGGGGCAGCGCCGGGACCGCGTGCGCGGCTTTCTCGGTACGCCGCTGAGCGACGCCGAGGCCGATGCCTGGTTCGACCGGCATGTCGCCCACTACGAGGCCGCCTGGTCGCTCTTCCCCGACACCGTGCCCGTGCTGGACCTGCTCGCGGACGACTACCGCCACGCCGTCCTGTCCAACTCCAGCATCCACAACCAGGACCGCAAGCTGCGCGTTCTCGGCGTACGGGACCGGTTCGAGGCCGTCGTGTGCGCCGTCGAACTGGGCGTGTCCAAGCCCGAACCCGGCGCCTTCCACGCCGCCTGCGACGAGCTCGCCCTCGCGCCGCACGAGGTCGCCTATGTAGGGGACCATCCCGACATCGACGCCCAGGGCGCCGTCGCCGCCGGACTGGCCGGGATCTGGCTGGACCGCACCGGTCTTGGGGGCCGGCCCGAGCTCACCCGCATCACCGCACTCGACCAGCTCCCTGGCCTGCTGCGCGGCAATACCCGTTTTGGAGCGCCGGACACCTTCAGGTAATGTTCTTCCTGCGCCGCCCGGGAGGGCCGAGAGGTCCGGCCGGAAAGCGCAAGCCAAACAGACCCCCCTCCAGGGGGTTGAGTTTTGGTGGGCTATGGTGTAATTGGCAGCACGACGGTTTCTGGTTCCGTTAGTCTAGGTTCGAGTCCTGGTAGCCCAGCTCGCAGAAGTTCTTCTGCAAAGCCCCCGTTGTGTAGCGGCCCAGCACGCTGCCCTCTCAAGGCAGTAGCGCCGGTTCGAATCCGGTCGGGGGTACGGATCCATCCCGTTGATCACCAGGGTCGCACCCGATGATCATGCGGTGACATCACCCGGCTCCGCCGGGTGGGATCGCTAGGGCCCCCGTTGTGTAGCGGCCTAGCACGCCGCCCTCTCAAGGCGGTAGCGCCGGTTCGAATCCGGTCGGGGGTACTGGTCTAAACCACCATGGCCTATGGTGTAATTGGCAACACTACGGTTTCTGGTACCGTCATTCTAGGTTCGAGTCCTGGTAGGCCAGCTCGCGGAGCTCATCCGCAAGGCCCCCGTTGTGTAGCGGCCTAGCACGCCGCCCTCTCAAGGCGGTAGCGCCGGTTCGAATCCGGTCGGGGGTACGCATCGAAGAGGCCCTCCGCGCATGCGGAGGGCCTCTTCGCGTCAGCCGCGCATCCTCCTCCGCCCTCCTCCGTCCGCCTCCTTCCGCCGGCGCTCACAGCGGCCCATACTCCGCGCATGGAGGCTGCCGACGCGGAACCACTCGTACGCACAGCGGAGTTACGCATCACCCGCATCAGCCGGCCGCCCGGGCTGAGGATCGAGGGCGTGGTGGACGTCCACACGCACCGTCATCTGCGCGGCGCGCTCGACGTCATCGCGTCCGTCGAAGGCGATCTGCAACTCGAGCTCTCCCGGCTGGAGTTCCTCGATCTCGGCGGACTGCGCATGCTGATCGGCTTCGCCGGGACGCGAAACTCGGGCCACCGCGTGGAGTTGACCGGCCTCGCCCCGCATCTGCGGAATGTGATCGCGCTGGTCGGCTGGGACGACACACCCGGTCTGTGGCTGGGGGACCACCGTGTCAACTGACCCGTCCCACAACGGATTTGTCCACCAGGCCTGCCTGTACAGCGACGAAGAGGAATTCCTGGCGACGGCAGTGCCGTTCGCCGAAGAAGGGCTGACGGCGGGGGAGCCGGTGCTCGCCGTGACCACCTCCGCCAACATCCAACTCCTGCGGGAGGCACTGGGGGAGTTGGCCCTCGCTCTCGACACCGCCGACACCGCCCACTTCGGCCGCCGGCCTGTGAGCCGGGTCGCCGGGTTCCTGCGGTACTCGAACCGGTACGGGGCGCCCGGCCGCCCGGTGCGGATGATCGCCGAGCCGGTCTGGGCGGGAAAGTGCGCACGCCAGATCACCGAGGGGAAGCGGATGGAGTCCGGGCTCAATGTGCTGCTCGCGCACACCGACGCCCGGCTGATCTGCGCGTACGACACGAGGACCGTGCCCGACCACGTCGTGGAGGCCGCCTGGGCAACCCACCCGCGCCATGTGGTGGGGGACCTGGTACTGCCCTGCGGGACGTACACGGACCCCGAGGTCTATGCGCCGGCCGGTCAGGACCCGCTCCCGCCACCGCCCGCGGGCGCCGCGCTCCTCGAACCGCCGGCCTCTCTCGCCGCGGTACGGAGCTTCGCGCGGCTGCGGGCCCGCGCGGCGGGTCTGGCCGGGGAGCGGGTGGCGCTGGCCGAGACGCTGGCCAACGAGGCGCTGACCTGGCTGCTGGCGCACGGTTCGGCCGATGCGGAGCTACGGGTCTGGGAGGAGCCGGGCGCCGTGGTGTGGGACCTGCTGGCCCTGAACCGCGAGGCGGCGCTGCCAGGGCCCTACGCGGGCTTCGTGCCGCCGGGGCCGGAGGCGGGGCAGCACGACGGGCTCTGGCTGCTGCGGAGTCTGTGCGAGGCGGTGGAGCTGCGCGGCGAGGACGGTGGCGGGCTGCGCCTGCGACTGCACTGCGCGGGGCCGCGCACCCTCCAGTCGCCCTGGCACTGAAGCCCCCACAACGCGTCCGGCCGGCCCGCTGCGGCGTGGTGGCGGCCGGCCGGTATGTGATCGGCGACCATCAGCTGGGTCGGCGCAGCGCCTCGCTCAGGCGGGCCGCGGCGTCGATGACCGCCTGCGCGTGCATCCGGCCCGGGTGCCGGGTCAGACGCTCGATCGGCCCGGATACCGAGACGGCGGCGACCACGCGGTTCGAGGGGCCGCGCACGGGCGCGGAGACCGATGCCACGCCCGGCTCGCGCTCACCGATCGACTGGGCCCAGCCCCGGCGCCGTACGCCGGACAGGGCCGTGGCCGTGAAACGGGCGCCCTGCAGTCCGCGGTGCAGCCGCTCCGGCTCCTCCCAGGCCATCAGGATCTGCGCCGACGAGCCGGCCTTCATGGTGAGCGTGGAGCCGACCGGCACGGTGTCCCGCAGTCCGGACAGCCGCTCGGCCGCGGCCACGCAGATCCGCATGTCTCCCTGCCGGCGGTAGAGCTGCGCGCTCTCGCCGGTGACATCGCGCAGATGCGTGAGCACGGGCCCGGCCGTGGCCAGCAGCCGGTCCTCGCCCGCCGCGGCGGCGAGCTCCGCCAGCCGCGGGCCCAGGATGAACCGGCCCTGTATGTCCCTCGCCACCATCCGGTGGTGTTCCAGTGCCACGGCAAGGCGATGTGCCGTGGGTCGCGCAAGCCCTGTCGCCGCGACCAGCCCGGCGAGGGTGGCCGGACCGGACTCCAGTGCGCTCAGTACCAGAGCTGCCTTGTCGAGAACGCCGACGCCGCTAGAGTTGTCCATGCAACGATATTCACGTCTCACACTGTGAAACGCAAGTTCAATTTTTGCGAGAACCCGCCACTCTGGAGTTGCGACCCGCGGACCAACGGGCTCGCGACAAGATCTCTAGTTGTGTCGGCGGCACAGTCGGCCGGAGGGAAAGCGATGGGTAGGACACT
Organism: Streptomyces sp. NPDC002870; assembly: GCF_042888505.1. NCBI lineage: Bacteria > Bacillati > Actinomycetota > Actinomycetes > Kitasatosporales > Streptomycetaceae > Streptomyces > Streptomyces sp. NPDC002870. The sequence continues at coordinate 85,456 of NZ_JBIAPW010000011.1, read as the reverse complement.
CGCGGAGAAGGTCTGGGACGACCATGTCGTCCGGCGCGCCGAGGGCGAGCCCGACCTCCTCTTCATCGATCTGCACCTGCTGCACGAGGTGACCAGCCCCCAGGCCTTCGACGGGCTGCGCCTCAACGGCCGCCAGGTGCGCAGGCTCGACCTCACCATCGCGACCGAGGATCACAACACCCCGACCATCGACATCGACAAGCCCATCGCCGACCCGGTTTCCCGCGTCCAGTTGGAGACGCTTCGCAAGAACTGCGCCGACTTCGGCGTACGTCTGCATCCGCTGGGCGACGTCGAGCAGGGCGTCGTCCACGTCGTGGGCCCGCAGCTGGGCCTGACCCAGCCCGGCACCACCGTGGTCTGCGGCGACTCGCACACCTCCACTCACGGCGCTTTCGGCGCGCTGGCGTTCGGCATCGGCACCTCCCAGGTGGAGCATGTGCTGGCCACCCAGACGCTGCCGCTGGCCCGCCCCAAGACCATGGCCATCACGATCGAGGGCGAACTGCCCGACACCGTCACCGCCAAGGACCTGATCCTGGCGATCATCGCGAAGATCGGCACCGGCGGCGGCCAGGGCTACATCCTGGAATACCGCGGCTCCGCCATTGAGAAGCTCTCGATGGAAGCGCGGATGACCATCTGCAACATGTCGATCGAGGCGGGCGCCCGGGCGGGCATGATCGCCCCCGACGAGACCACTTTCGACTATCTGCGGGGCCGTGACCACGCCCCCAGGGACGCCGAGTGGGATGCCGCTGTCGAGTACTGGAAGACGCTGCGCACCGACGACGACGCCATCTTCGACGCCGAGGTGTTCATCGACGCCGCAGAACTGGCGCCGTTCGTCACCTGGGGCACCAACCCGGGCCAGGGCGCGCCCCTGTCGGCGAACGTCCCCGACCCGGCTTCGTACGAGGACGCTTCGGAGCGGCACGCGGCCGAAAAGGCCCTGGAATACATGGGGTTGAGCGCCGGCCAGCCGCTGCGCGACATCAAGGTCGACACCGTCTTCGTAGGCTCCTGCACCAACGGCCGTATCGAGGACCTGCGCAACGCGGCCGCCATTGTGGAAGGCCGCAAAGTCGCCGACGGCGTACGGATGCTGGTGGTCCCCGGCTCCGTACGGGTCGCGCTGCAAGCCGTCGCGGAGGGCCTGGACAAGGTCTTCACCGCTGCCGGCGCCGAATGGCGGCACGCGGGCTGCTCGATGTGTCTGGGCATGAACCCCGACCAACTGGCTCCCGGCGAGCGCTCCGCGTCCACCTCCAACCGCAACTTCGAGGGCAGGCAGGGCAAGGGCGGACGCACCCATCTGGTCTCGCCCCAGGTCGCCGCGGCCACCGCGGTACTGGGCCATCTGGCCTCGCCCGCCGACCTGTCCGAAGCCCCTGCGACCGCCGGAGTCTGAGCAACCATGGAAGCTTTCACCACGCACACCGGCCGGGCCGTCCCGCTGCGCCGCAGCAACGTCGACACCGACCAGATCATCCCGGCCCACTGGCTGAAGAAGGTCACCCGCGACGGCTTCGAGGACGGGCTCTTCGAGGCCTGGCGCAAGGATTCGTCGTTCATCCTCAACCAGCCCGAGCGGCAGGGCGCCACGGTCCTGGTGGCCGGCCCGGACTTCGGTACCGGCTCCTCCCGCGAGCACGCTGTGTGGGCCCTGCAGAACTTCGGCTTCAAGGCCGTCATCTGCTCCCGGTTCGCCGACATCTTCCGGGGCAACTCGCTCAAGAACGGCCTGCTGACGGTGGTTCTGGACCAGAAGGTCGTGGACGCGCTCTGGGAGGTCACAGAAGCCGACCCGACTGCCGAAATCACCGTGGACTTGGAGCGGCGGCAGGTGCTGGCGGAGGGAATCACCGCCGACTTCGAGCTCGACGAGAACGCCCGCTGGCGGCTGCTGAACGGTCTTGACGACATCAGCCTCACCCTTCAGAACGAAGCGGACATCGCGGCTTACGAGGCATCCCGACCGGCCTTCAAGCCCCGCACTATTGAGGCCTGAGCAGCGCTTTTCCCGTACTGCGCCCCCCACCGTCCGGTGGGGGGCGCAGTCGCTTGTTGAGACCCCGCCGGGCGACAACTCGCCTCAGATGGCACAATCGGTGCATGGAACGCGACAGCCAACTCGAGCTCTACGAGGCAGTCGCCGCCCGATTGAAGCAAGCGCACACAAGGGTGCGTGAACTGCAAGTCCCGGAGGGCGTAAGGATGGCGCTGTCCCGGAAGCTGCTGGTCGTCACGGCCGCGGCGAAGCACGATCTCCCGGATGCGGCAAGGCGTCTGGACCGCTTCATGAAGGACCTCGACGAGGGCCGATTCCCTGAAGGCGACTGACACCCAAAGTTCCGCGACGGTCGACTTCGTTGCGGCACTAGGGTGATTAGCCCGTTTCGTGTTTGATTTGCGGTATATATCTGCCTAACGTGCGAAAAAGCCTGGACGCATTCGTTCCGGCAATGTCTCCGAAGGGGAAGACGTGAACAAGGCGCAGCTCGTAGAAGCGATTGCCGACAAGGTCGGCGGCCGTCAGCAGGCCGCCGAGGCTGTCGACGCGGTACTTGACGCGATCGTCCGCGCAGTTGTCGGCGGAGACCGGGTTTCGGTCACCGGCTTCGGCTCGTTCGAGAAAGTCGACCGTCCTGCTCGTTACGCCCGCAACCCGCAGACGGGTGAGCGCGTACGGGTCAAGAAGACCTCGGTGCCGCGATTCCGTGCGGGCCAGGGCTTCAAGGACCTGGTGAGCGGCTCGAAGAAGCTCCCGAGGGGTGGCGAGGTCGCCGTCAAGAAGGCTCCCAAGGGCAGCCTTTCGGGTGGGGCTCCCAGCCGTACGACCGCCAAGGCCGCGGCCAAGAAGGCCACCGCCCGGAAGGCAGCGGTGAAGAAGGCCGCGGTCAAGAAGACGGTGGCGAAGAAGGTCGCGGCGAAGAAGGCCGTCAAGAAGACGGCGGCGAAGAAGGTCGCGGCGAAGAAGGTCGCGGCCAAGAAGACCGCCGCCAAGAAGGCGACCGCCAAGAAGACCGCGCCGGCCAAGAAGGCCACGGCCAAGAAGGCGCCCGCCAGGAAGACGACGGCGCGCAAGACGACCGCCAAGAAGACCACAGCCAGGAAGAAGTAAGCGGCAAAGGGTCACAGAGCCACTCACGCGCCGGGCCGGGCTTCCCTTCGGGGAGCCCGGCCCGCGGCGTTGAAAAGGGGCAGACCGTTAAAGAGGGGCTGAGGGGAAGGGGCAGAGGGGCAGACGGGGGCAGCGGTCAGAGGGTCTGCAGCGTCACCAGGGTGATCCGCAGCGACGCGCCATCGCCCTCGGTCTCGATGCGCACGCGCTGGCCCGGCCGGAGCAGCCGCAGACCGCCCGCGTCGAAGGCCGCGGCGTCGAACTCCACCGGGGTGCCGTCGTCGAGCAGCACGCTCCCGCTGCGGGTCTCGGAGTCGTATGTGTACGAGGTCGCCTGCATACGGGCCAGCCTAGCCGTGGCCTCAGCTGTCCAGAGCATGGGCACCGGCCGCCCAGCGCTCCGCGGTCCGCGGTCCCACTCCCAGGGCGAGCGCGGCCGCCAGATCGTCCCCCGTGTCCACGTCCTGCCGTACCGAATCGACGCCTTCGAGCAGGATTTCCGCGGCTCCCGATGCGGAATGCCGACGCCGGGAACGGCCGCCGAAAGCGGGGCGCAATTCCATGCCGGGCGCGGCCGAGAGCAATGTCGTGCCGATTCCGGCCGCATCCGCCAGAAATGCCCGGGGAAATACCGAAGCGCGCGCAAGGACCCGTGCCAATTCCGCGGGACGCAATGCGGGCAGATCGGCGTTGAGCGCGGCCACCGCCACTCCGGGCCGTAGTGATCGCACCGCCTGTGCCCCGTGCGCCAGCGCCGCGTTGAGGCCCGCCGCCGGGGAGTCCGGAACGATCCGCGCCCCCAGCGAGGCCAGCTCGGCCGTGGCCGCCGGGTCGTCCGTGACGACTGCCACATCCCGCACGGCTTCGCAGGCCAGCGCCGCGGCCACGGTGTCCTGGGCGAACGCGAGCGCGAGATGCGGCCGCAAAATGTCGTCGGCGGCCTTGGCGAGCCTGCTCTTGGCCAGTACAAGGGGCTTCAGCGGGACAACGAGGGACCAGCGGACCTTCGAGTCGGTGTTCGTGGCGTGCTCTCCGTCCATGCGCATCGGGCTCCATTGTGGCGCGAGCCCGCGAAGGTCCTGAGGGTCGGGCCCTGGACCGGGGCGTACGGTGTCCTCGACAGACCAGGGGCCTGGGGCGACACTTGACCCCCAGCAGCCGGGCAGTGACCCGGCAACAGAGGAGGGTGTCCGAGTGTCCCGCCGTAGAATCGGCTTCTGGTACCGCCTGGCGGCGGCCATCTCGAAACCGCCGTTGTTGGTTCTGTTCAAGCGGGACTGGCGGGGGATGGAAAACATTCCGGCGGACGGCGGATTCATCACCGCCGTCAATCACAACTCGTATCTCGACATGTTCTCGTACGGCCACTTCCAGTACAACACCGGACGTGTGCCCCGATTCCTCGCCAAGGCCGCGCTCTTCGAGGCGCCCGTTGTGGGAACCCTGCTGCGAGGCACCGGCCAGATTCCCGTCTACCGCGAGTCCTCCAATGCCGTCGGCGCCTTCCGCGCCGCTGTGAATGCGGTGGAGCGCGGTGAATGCGTCGCCTTCTACCCGGAGGGCACTCTCACCCGCGATCCCGGCATGTGGCCGATGACAGGGAAGACCGGAGTCGCACGCGCGGCTCTGCTGACCAAGGCGCCCGTCATTCCGATCGCGCAGTGGGGCGCCAACTTGGCGATGCCGCCGTACGCGCAGGAGAAGAAGGTCCGCTTCTTTCCGCGCAAGACACTTCAGGTGACGGCGGGTCCGCCGGTCGACCTCGACCGCTTCTACGGCGAGGAGCCGACGCCCGAGGTGCTGAGGGAGGCCACGGAGGCCATCATGACCGCGGTCACCGGGCTGCTGGAGGAACTGCGGGGCGAACAGGCGCCCGCGGAGCCGTACGATCTGCGCCAAGTACTCGCACAGCAGCGCCGCAAGGCCGCCGAGGAGGGCACCAAGTGACGCGCGCAGCCACCAAGGCAGCGGTATTCGGAACAGGCTCGTGGGGTACGGCCTTCGGCATGGTGCTCGCGGACGCGGGCTGCGAGGTGACCCTCTGGGGCCGTCGCGCCGAACTCGTCGACGCCGTCAACACCTCCCGTACCAACCCCGACTATCTGCCGGGAATTGAGCTCCCCTCCTCGCTCCGGGCGACCACCGACCCGGCCGTGGCCCTGCGCGGTGCGGACTTCACCGTCCTCGCCGTCCCCTCCCAGACGCTCCGCGGCAACCTCGCCGATTGGGCGCCCAAGCTGCCCGCCGACACCGTCCTCGTCTCCCTGATGAAGGGCGTCGAACTCGGCACCGCCAAGCGCATGAGCGAGGTCATCGAAGAGGTCGCCGGGGTTCCCGCCGAGCGCGTCGCGGTGATCACAGGCCCCAACCTCGCCAAGGAGATCGCCCAGCGCCGGCCTGCCGCGGCCGTCGTCGCCTGCCGCGACGAAGCTGTCGCCCAGCGGCTCCAGTCCGCCTGTCACACCCCGTACTTCCGCCCGTACACCAACACGGACGTGGTGGGCTGCGAACTGGGCGGCGCCGTCAAGAACGTCATCGGCCTCGCCGTCGGCATCGCGGACGGCATGGGACTCGGCGACAACGCGAAGGGCTCGCTGATCACCCGCGGCCTGGCCGAGACCACCCGCCTCGGACTGGCGATGGGCGCGGATCCGCTGACCTTCTCCGGCCTCGCCGGACTCGGCGATCTCGTGGCCACCTGCTGCTCGCCGCTCTCCCGCAACCACACCTTCGGCACCAACCTCGGCCGCGGCATGACGCTCCAGGAGACCATCGCGGTCACCAGCCAGACCGCGGAGGGCGTCAAGTCCTGTGAATCGGTGCTCGATCTGGCGCGCCGGCACGGCGTCGACATGCCGATCACCGAAACCGTCGTCGGCATCGTCCACGAGGGCAAGCCGCCGGTCGTCGCGCTCAAGGAGCTGATGTCGCGCGCGGCCAAGCCCGAGCGCCGCTGACTCGGCAAGCAGTGCCCTGTGGGGGATCCCCCCACGCCGCCGGTAGCGGGTAGTCTCATCGCGATATGAGCAGCGAGAACCTCCCCCAGAGCCCTGAGCAGCAGCTCCGCAAGCCGCGCGTAGCCGTCGTCTTCGGCGGTCGCAGCTCCGAACACGGGATCTCCGTGGTCACCGCCGGCGCCGTCCTGCGCGCCATCGACCGTACGAAGTACGACGTACTGCCGATCGGCATCACGACGGACGGCCGCTGGGCGCTGACCGCCGACGAACCGGACCGGATGGCGATCACCGACCGGCGGACGCCGAGCGTGGACCAGCTCGCCGACTCGACCGAGGGCGGTGTCGTGCTCTCCGTCGACCCCGCCAGCCGCGAGGTCGTCTACAGCGAACCGGGCGCCGTGCCCAAGGCGCTCGGCGAGGTCGACGTCGTCTTCCCGATGCTGCACGGCCCGTACGGCGAGGACGGCACCCTCCAGGGCCTCCTCGAGCTCGCCGGGGTCCCGTACGTCGGCTCGGGCGTCCTCGCCTCGGCAGTGGGCCAGGACAAGGAGTACATGAAGCGCGTCTTCATCTCCTTCGGCCTGCCCGTCGGCCCGTACGAGGTGATCCGCCCCCGCGAGTGGGAGCTCGACGCGGCCGCCGCCCGCAAGAAGATCATCGACTTCGCGGGCGAGCACGGCTGGCCGCTCTTCGTGAAGCCCGCCCGCGCCGGGTCCTCGATGGGCATCACCAAGGTCGACGACATCTCCGGACTGGACGAGGCGATCCAGGAGGCGCAGCGCCACGACCCCAAGATCCTCGTGGAGTCGCTGCTGCGCGGTCGCGAGATCGAGTGCGGCGTCCTGGAGTTCGAGGACGGCCCGCGTGCCAGCGTCCCGGCCGAGATCCCGTCGGTCACGGCCCACGAGTTCTACGACTTCGAGGCCAAGTACATCGACTCCGCGGCCGGTCTGGTGCCCGCGCCGCTGACCGAAGAGCAGACCGCCGAGGTGCGCCGCCTCGCGGTCGAGGCCTTCGACGCCGCGTCCTGCGAGGGACTGGTCCGCGCGGACTTCTTCCTGCAGGAGAACGGCGAGTTCGTCATCAACGAGATCAACACCATGCCCGGCTTCACGCCGATCTCGATGTACCCGCGGATGTGGCAGGAGAGCGGCGTCGGCTATTCCGAGCTGGTCGACCGGCTGATCCAGGCGGCGCTGCGCCGTCCGACCGGGCTGCGCTAGGGATCAAAGGGCTCAGGGAACGTCGAGCGTGGCCGGCACCGTCTTCTTGACGGCGTCGGCCAGTTCGGCGAGCGGCGTGATGTCGTGGGCGTACCGCTTGTCCATCGTGACCTCGACATAGGTCTTGCGGTACGTGGTGGTGAAGCGCGGCCCCTCGGGCTCCTCCTCCAGCAGCCAGTTGACGCCGTTCGCCTCCACGCCCTGCGACTGGGGGGCGCTCATCTCCTCCGGCCGGGGGACGCCGCAGCGCAGTACGATCGCGGCATCGCCCCAGCCGGCGGTCAGTTCGGAAGCCGGCTCAGGGTCGTTACGGTCCTGCCCGGCCACCGACTTCGGAAGCTCCTTGTGCAGCGCGCCGCACAGGGCGGCCTCCTCCGCCGGGGGGCTGGGAACCGTGATCGACGCCGCTGCGTCCGTGGAGGAGCAGCCCGCGGCAGCCAGCAGCATCAGCGCGGCAGCGGACAGACAGAGGGGCCGACGGCGGGAAATCGTCACCGGCCAAGCGTAGACGGGGGCTACAGGTGCACGACCGGGCAGGTCAGGGTGCGGGTGATGCCGTCCACTTGCTGGACCTTGGCGACCACCATGCGACCGAGATCGTCGACCGTCTCGGCCTGGGCACGCACAATCACGTCGTACGGACCGGTTACGTCCTCGGCCTGGATCACTCCCGGAATCTTGCCGATGGTCTCGGCGACGGTCGACGCCTTGCCCACCTCGGTCTGAATGAGGATGTACGCCTGTACCACGGAACCTCCAGGGCGGCCACGAGGATCATGTGGGGGGAAGGGACGCCACGGTATCGCGTCGCCGAGGGCCGCGGGGAGACCCGCGCGCCGGGTGACGCCCGCAGCGTGGCGTACGGAAAGAAGAAGTTGGCGTATCTCTTGACGGTACCTACGGCCCAGACGGCTCGCGACCGCAAGCAAGCAGCACTGCCGGGCACTCCGGCAGGACGACGGAGAGGTGAGACTCGGTGAAGGGCACTGTGGGCGAGTTGGGGGAGTTCGGGCTCATCAGGGAACTCACCTCACGGCTCACCTCCACCCCCGCGGTCCGGCTCGGACCCGGCGACGACGCCGCGGTCGTGGCCGCACCCGACCGCAGGGTGGTGGCGAGCACGGACGTCCTGCTGGAGGGACGGCACTTCCGCCGCGACTGGTCGACCGCGTACGACGTCGGCCGCAAGGCCGCCGCCCAGAACCTGGCAGACATCGCGGCGATGGGCGCGGTCCCGACCGCGCTGCTGCTCGGCCTGGTCGTACCGGCCGAACTCCCGGTCACCTGGGCCACCGAGCTGATGGACGGCATCCGCGACGAGTGCCAGGTCGCCGGAGCCGCGGTGGTCGGCGGCGATGTCGTACGCGGCGATGTCATCACCCTCGCGATCACCGCGCTCGGCGATCTGCGCAACCACGAACCGGTCACCCGGGCCGGCGCCAAGCCCGGCGATGTCGTCGCGTACACCGGCTGGTTGGGCTGGTCGGCCGCCGGGCACGCGGTGCTCTCCCGGGGCTTCCGCTCGCCGCGCGCCTTTGTCGAGGCGCACCGGCGGCCCGAGCCGCCGTACCACGCGGGACCGGCGGCGGCCGGCCTCGGCGCCACCGCCATGTGCGACATCAGCGACGGACTCGTCGCCGACCTCGGGCACATCGCGGAGGCCAGCAAGGTCCGGATCGACCTGCGCTCGGGCTCCATCGACATCCCCTCGCAGATGAACGACATCGGCCAGGCCGTCGGCGTCGACCCGCTGCAGTGGGTGCTGACCGGGGGAGAGGACCACGCGATCGTCGCGACCTTCCCGCCGGACGTGAAGCTGCCGGCCCGCTGGAAGGTGATCGGCGAGGTGCTCAACCCGTCGGCGCTGCCGCAGGTGACGGTCGACGGTGCGCCGTGGACCAGCAAGGGCGGCTGGGACCACTTCGGGGACATCGAGGACGGCAAGTAGATTCGGGCGCATGGACACAGCTCCCCGCGTACATCCCCCTGCGCCTCCTCGCGTGCTGACCGTCGCCGGGTCCGACTCCGGCGGCGGCGCGGGCATTCAGGCCGACCTCAAGACGATGCTGGCGCTCGGCGTGCACGGCATGAGCGTGCTCACCGCGGTTACGGCGCAGAACTCCCTGGGTGTGCAGGGCGCGTGGGAGCTGCCGGTCGATGCGGTACGGGCCCAGTACCGCAGCGTCGTCGACGACATAGGCGTACAGGCCGTGAAGACCGGAATGCTGGCGTCCGCGCCGCTCGTCGAGACGGTCGCAGAGCTGTTGGCCGGTACGGACGCACCGGTGGTCGTCGACCCGGTGGGGGTCTCCAAGCACGGCGACCCGCTGCTGGCCGCCTCCGCACTCGACTCCGTACGCAAGAAGCTGCTGCCGGTCGCCACCGTCGCCACGCCGAATCTGGACGAGGTCGCTCAGCTGACGGGCGTGGTGGTCGAGGACGAGAGGGGGATGCGGCGGGCCGCGGACGCCGTGCTCGGCCTCGGACCGCGCTGGGCGCTGATCAAGGGCGGGCATCTCGCGGGCGACGCGGTGGACCTGCTGACGGACGGCGCGCAGGAACACTGGCTGCGCGCGCCCCGGTACGACAACCGGCACACCCACGGGACGGGCTGCACCCTGGCGTCCGCGGTCGCGTCGGGTCTGGCGAAGGGGTTGGGAGTCCCGGAGGCCGTGCGGGCCGCGAAGGAGTACGTCACCGGGGCGATCGCGGCCGGATTCCCGCTGGGAGGCGGGATCGGCCCGGTCGATCACGCCTGGCGCTTCCGGTGACCCTTGCGGTGACCGTCGTACGAGCACGGACGGACGGGCACGCCAAAAAGCCGGTCCACCGAGGTGGACCGGCTTTCAGGGCAACCGGAGGGGCTGCGCTACGACGAACAGTCGGCGTTAGCGCGAGACCTTGCCGGCCTTGATGCACGAGGTGCAGGCGTTGAGCCGCTTCGGCGTCCCACTGACCACGGCACGCACACGCTGGATGTTCGGGTTCCAGCGACGGGACGTACGGCGGTGCGAGTGCGAGATGCTGTTGCCGAAGCCCGGCCCCTTGCCGCAGACGTCGCAGTTGGCAGCCACGGGTCACTCCAAAGACTTCAGATGCACTTACAGTGAATTCCGGCGCGCCGGATCAGTGATCTGATTGGTGGCTTTGCCGGGGGAATGGCCCGACTTTCATCGGGCAACCGGAGCAGCATACAACGACTGCGTCCGAGATACGAAACTACCATGGCTTCTCCCGCCCCCGCCCCGGACCCCGCTCCCGACCGGGGTCTACCCTGCGGTGCAACCCCGCTGCCCACGGCCCTTTCCGGGCCGCTCAAGGAGGATCACCAGGTGCCGCAGACCCTCGACGCCGCAGCGGTACGCACCTGGTGCTCACTGGCGCTGGAGGCCCTGGGCCGTGAGCGCGAGGAGATCGACGCGATCAATGTCTACCCGGTCGCAGACGGGGACACCGGCACAAACCTGTATCTGACCGTGGAGTCCGCGGCCCAGGCCGTGGAGGCGGTCTTCGCCGCGCACGAGACCGGGTCGTCGACGCCCGCGCCGGCCGACGTGGTGCGGGCGATGGCCCACGGGGCGCTGATCGGCGCCCGCGGGAACTCCGGGACGATCCTGGCGCAACTGCTGCGGGGCATGGCGGAGCGGCTGGGAGACGGAGATCACCTGGCCGGTGCGCTGCGCCGGGCCGCCACTCTGGCGCGCGAGGCCGTCGCGCATCCCGTCGAGGGCACGATCCTGAGCGTGGCGAGGGCGGCGGCGCAGGCCGCGGACGCGTCTCCGCAGAACGCGGTGCGGGCGGCGTACGAGGGGGCGCGGCAGGCACTGGACGCCACCCCGGGGCAGCTCGCCGTGCTGGAGCGCGCGGGGGTCGTGGACGCGGGAGGGCGCGGGCTGCTCATGGTGCTCGGGGCACTGGTCGAGGCGGTGACCGGCGAGGCCCCGGTCGTGCCCGTGCTGGCTCATGTACGTCATGACCTCGGCGACCCGGACCTGGAGCCGTGCGCCGACGGAGGCCCGGCCTTCGAGGTGATCTACCTCCTGGAGGCGGACGACGCGGCGGTGGCCCGGCTGCGGACCCGGCTCGACGGGCTCGGCGACTCGCTCGTCGTCGTCGGCGGGGACGGCCTGTGGAACGTCCACGTACATGTCGACGACGCGGGCGCGGCGGTGGAGGCGGGCGTCGAGGCGGGGCGGCCGTACCGGATCCGCATCACGCACTTCGACACCGCGGCGGTGCCCCGGGAGCGGGAACAGGTGCAGCGGGCGGTCGTCGTGGTCGTCCCCGGGGAAGGCCTGTCGGTCCTGTGCGCCGAGGCGGGCGCCACAACGGTGCTCGCCCGCCCGGGGGAGCCGCCGGCCAGCGGCGAACTGGTCGACGCGATCCGCCGCGCCCACGCGCGCGAGGTGGTCCTCCTCCCGAACTCCGCGGAGCTCCGCCACACCGCCGCGGCGGCCGCCGAACAGGCCCGCACGGAGGGCGTACGCGTCGCCCTCATCCCGACCCGCGCGGCGGTCCAGGGCATCGCGGCCCTCGCCGTGCACGAGCCGGACCGCCGGTTCGACGAGGACGTGGTCGCCATGACGGCGGCGGCGGGCGCTACGCGCTACGCCGAACTCGCCGTCGCGGAACGGCAGTCGTGGACGACGGCGGGCGTGTGCCAGGCCGGAGACGTCCTGGGCCTGATCGACGGCGACGTCGCGGTGATCGGCGCGGACCTGGCGGCCACCGCGGAGGCGGTGCTGGACAGGATGCTGGCGGCAGGGGGCGAGCTGGTGACGCTGATCCTGGGAGAGGACGTCCCGGACGGCGACGCGGTGGCGGCGCGCCTGGAGAGGTTCGTACGGGACGGCTACCTGGCGGTGGACACGCTGGTGTACCGGGGCGGGCGGGGGTCGACACCGCTGCTCGTCGGAGTGGAGTAGGGGTGGAGCAGGGGTGGCGCAGGGGTCGCGCAGCGCGGCTCGCGGCACCGTGGTGACCAGCGGATATCCACAGGTGCGCGACGTCTGTCAGTGGTGTGGTGTGCAATGGATCGCGTGCCCGCGCTCGACGAACCTCTGAAGAACACGCTCGGCGCCGCCACCGCGAAGGTGATGGCCGAGCATCTCGACCTGCATACGGTCGGCGACCTCCTGCACCACTACCCCCGTCGGTACGAGGAGCGCGGCCAGCTGACCAGGCTGGCCGAGCTGCCGCTGGACGAGGACGTCACCGTCGTCGCTCAGGTCGCCGACTCCCGCGTGCTGAAGTTCAACCACGGCCGTGGCCAGCGCCTGGAGATCACCCTCACCGACGGCAGCGGCCGGCTCCAGCTGGTCTTCTTCGGACGGGGAATCCACAAGCCGCACAAGGACCTGCCGCCGGGCAGCCGCGGGATGTTCGCCGGCAAGGTGTCCGTCTTCAACCACAAGCTGCAGCTCGCGCACCCCACGTATGTACCGCTCGGCGCGGACAGCGGCGACGACGCCGTGGACGCCTTCGCGGGCAAGCTGATCCCCATCTATCCGGCCTGCAAGGGTCTGGAGTCCTGGAAGATCACCAAAGCGGTGGACGCAGTGCTGCCCAGGGCCGTCGAAGCCGTCGATCCACTGCCGCCCGCGCTGCGCGACGGACGCGGGTTCGCGTCGCTGCCCGAAGCACTGCTCAAGATCCACCGGCCGGACACCAGGGCGGACATCGAAGACGCACGGCAGCGCCTGAAGTGGGACGAGGCGTTCGTGCTCCAGGTCGCCCTCGCCCGCCGGCGGTACGCCGACACCCAACTCCCCGCCGTGGCACGCAAACCCAGGCCGGACGGACTGCTCGACACCTTCGACGCCAAGCTGCCCTTCACCCTCACCGACGGCCAGCAGAAGGTCTCCAAGGAGATCTTCGACGATCTGGCGACCGAGCACCCGATGCACCGCCTCCTTCAGGGCGAGGTCGGATCGGGCAAGACGATGGTCGCGCTGCGGGCGATGCTCACCGTCGTCGATTCGGGCGGCCAGGCAGCGATGCTCGCGCCCACCGAAGTCCTCGCGCAGCAGCACCACCGCTCGATCACCGAGATGATGGGCGAGCTGGCCGAGGGGGGAATGCTCGGCGGCGCCGAGCACTCCACCAAGGTGGTCCTGCTGACCGGCTCGATGGGCGCGGCCGTGCGGCGGCAGGCGCTGCTCGACCTGGTGACCGGCGAGGCCGGGATCGTGATCGGCACGCACGCGCTGATCGAGGACAAGGTGCAGTTCCACGATCTGGGCCTGGTCGTCGTCGACGAGCAGCACCGCTTCGGCGTGGAGCAGCGTGACGCCCTGCGCTCCAAGGGCAAGCAGCCGCCGCACCTGCTCGTCATGACCGCCACCCCCATTCCCCGTACGGTCGCGATGACGGTCTTCGGCGATCTGGAGACCTCGGTCCTGGACCAGCTGCCGGCCGGGCGTTCGCCGATTGCCAGCCATGTCGTCCCCGCCCAGGACAAGCCGCACTTCCTGGCGCGCGCCTGGGAGCGCATGCGCGAGGAAGTGGAGAAGGGACACCAGGCGTATGTCGTGTGTCCCCGCATCGGCGACGACGAGGACGATCCGAAGAAGAAGTCCGCCGAGGACGAGGCCGAGAAGCGCCCGCCGCTGGCCGTCATCGAGATCGCCGAGCAGCTCGCCAAGGGGCCGCTGAGCGGCCTGCGCGTCGAGGTGCTGCACGGGCGGATGCAGCCCGACGACAAGGACGACGTCATGCGCCGGTTCGCGGCCGGCGATGTGGACGTCCTGGTCGCCACCACCGTCATCGAGGTCGGTGTCAACGTACCCAACGCCACCGCCATGGTGATCATGGATGCGGACCGGTTCGGCGTATCGCAGCTGCACCAGCTGCGCGGCCGGGTCGGCCGTGGCTCGGCCCCCGGTCTGTGCCTGCTGGTCACCGAGATGCCCGAGGCGAGCCCCGCCCGGGCCCGGCTCGGCGCGGTCGCCGCCACCCTCGACGGCTTCGAGCTCTCCCGCATCGACCTCGAACAGCGCCGCGAGGGCGATGTGCTCGGCCAGGCCCAGTCCGGCGTGCGCTCCTCGCTGCGGATGCTCACCGTCATCGACGACGAGGAAGTCATCGCGGCCGCCCGCGAGGAGGCGGTGTCGATCGTCGCCGAGGACCCGGACCTCGAGCGGCTGCCCGAACTGCGTACGGCGCTGGACGCGCTGCTGGACACGGAGCGGGAGCAGTACCTCGACAAGGGCTGAGGGCGCGGAGGAGAACGGTCCGCCTCGCACCGGCCGGGCGGTCCGCCTCGCACCGGCCGCCGCCGAAGCAATGCCGAAGCAATATCGTGGGGTGTGCACCCGCCGTATCCGCACCCCCCACAACCCGACGAGGACCCACAGCCATGACCCGCGTGATCGCCGGCGCGGCCGGCGGACGCCGTATCGCCGTCCCGCCCGGCACCGGCACCCGCCCCACATCCGACCGCGCTCGCGAGGGGCTCTTCTCCAGCTGGGAGTCGCTCCTCGGCACGCTGAGCGGGATCCGAGTCGCCGATCTGTACGCCGGCTCCGGCGCCGTCGGCCTGGAGGCGCTCTCCCGCGGCGCGTCCCACGCCCTCCTCATCGAGGCCGACAGCCGCGCCGCCCGTATCGTCCGGGAGAACGTCCGGGCTCTCGGCCTGCCCGGCGCCGAGGTACGCAGCGGCAAAGCGGAACAGATCGTGACGGGTCCGGCCCCCGACGACCCGTACGACGTCGTCTTCCTCGACCCTCCGTACGCCGTCACCGACGACGATCTTCGCGAGATTCTGCTCACACTCCGCGCCCAGGGCTGGCTCGCGGACGATGCTCTCGCCACCGTGGAGCGCAGCACCAGAGGCGGCGAATTCATATGGCCGCAGGGCTTCGAGCCATTGCGGGCCCGTCGTTACGGCGAGGGCACGCTTTGGTACGGTCGCGCCGCCTCTACGTGCGAAGACGCACCATGACCGGACCGGAGAGCGAGGGACGTAAGTTGCGCCGCGCAGTCTGTCCGGGGTCATTCGACCCCATCACCAATGGACACCTCGACATCATTGCCCGCGCCTCCAAGCTGTACGACGTCGTACATGTCGCGGTGATGATCAACCAGTCCAAGCAGGGACTGTTCACCGTCGAAGAGCGGATGGACATGATCCGCCAGGTCACCCGCGAGTACGGGAACGTCGAGGTGGAGTCCCACCACGGCCTTCTCGTCGACTTCTGCAAGCAGCGCGACATCCCGGCCATCGTCAAGGGCCTGCGGGCGGTCAGCGACTTCGACTACGAACTGCAGATGGCCCAGATGAACAACGGCCTCTCAGGCGTCGAGACCCTCTTCGTCCCGACCAACCCCACCTACAGCTTCCTCTCCTCCAGTCTGGTCAAGGAGGTCGCCGCCTGGGGCGGCGACGTCTCCCACCTGCTGCCGCCCGTGGTCCACGAGGCACTGACCCGGCGCCTCGCCGAGAAGTGACGGCTGACAGGCCGTCACCCGGTGTCGGACGGGCACCGGCTGCCCGTACAGTCGTCCCGTCCGTCTTCCATCAGCTGTAGAGAGTGGCGAACACACGGTGGACGTCCAAAAGAAGCTCGACGAGATCGTCGAGGCGGTCGGGAACGCCCGGTCCATGCCCATGTCGGCCTCCTGCGTGGTCAACCGCGCCGAGCTGCTCGCCATGCTCGAAGAGGTCAGGCAGGCCCTGCCGGGATCCCTGGCGCAGGCCCAGGAGCTGATCGGCGGCCGTGAGCAGTTGGTCGAGCAGGCCCGCCAGGAGGCCGAGCGGATCATCGAGAGCGCCCACGCCGAGCGCGGCTCGCTGATCTCGGACACGCAGGTCGCCCGCCAGTCCCAGGACGAGGCGGACCGCATCCTCGCCGAGGCCCGCCGGGATGCCGAGGAGATCCGCGCCGAGGCCGACGACTACGTCGACTCCAAGCTCGCCAACTTCGAGGTCGTCCTCACCAAGACCATCGGCTCCGTCGACCGAGGCCGCGAGAAGCTGCTCGGCCGCGGCCCCGGCCTGGACGAGCAGGGTTACATCGACCCTGCCGAGGACGACGCCCCTGAGTACAGCGCGGACCCGCAGACCCTGATCCAGCGCGCGGACGAGTACGTCGACGCCAAGCTCGGCGCCTTCGAAGCGGTCCTCTCCAAGACCCGTGACGCGGTCGGCCGCGGCCGGCAGAAGCTGCACGGCCGGACCACCAGCGACGCCCTCGGCGAGCACATGGCCGCCCAGGACGCGGCGGGCCCGCAGCAGCACGCGAGCGACTCGGACTATCTGGCCGGTCTCGCGGAGCTGGCCGAGCCGCAGCTGCAGCACCAGGCCCAGCCGCACCAGTACCAGCCGCAAGCCGAGCAGCAACCGCAGATCCCGGCCCAGGCCCCGGCCCAGGTCCCGCAGCCGCAGCACGACCCGTACGCCTACCAGCCGCAGGAGGCGTACGCCGGCTATCAGACCGATCCGTACGCCGCCTACCAGCAGCAGGGCTACGACCAGCAGTACGCCCAGCCGGACCCGTACGCCTACCAGCAGCCCGAGCAGCAGCAGGTCCAGCAGCAGCCGGTGCAGCAGCAGGGCGCCCTCGACGAGACCAGCCTGTTCGACACCAGCATGATCGACCTCGAGCAGCTGCGCCGTTACGAGCAGGGGCGCTGAAGAAGCCCCCCGGAAGCACGGATTGGGTCTACGGCGGCCAGTCCAGTATCCTGGCTCTTCGGTCGCGCGTAGTTCCGCGATCCCGGCTGCCCGCTTCGTCTCCGAATCGGGACGGCCCCTCCCCACGATCCGAAAGCAGGAAAGCCCTGAGCACGCACCTCGACCATCGCAACCCCCTCGTGTTCGACACACACGAGCTGGGGCGGCGTCCCGGTGCGCTCCAGCGGCTGACCCGCTCGGTCCCGACCCCCAAGGACTTCGGTATCGAAGGGGTCATCGGCGTGCCTCTGGGCGCGCCCGTGGAGCTCGACGTCCGCCTGGAGTCGGTCATGGAAGGTGTGCTTGTCACAGGCACCGCCCGTGCAACGGCCGAGGGGGAGTGCGTAAGGTGTCTGGAGCCGTTGCGCCAGGAGGTTGCGGCGGATTTCCAGGAGATGTTCACGTACCCCGACGCCGACGACCGGAGCCGCAGTCGCACTGCGGAGCCCGTCGACGACGCCGAGGACGAGGACAGGCTTTTTCTCGAGGACGGTCTGTTCGACCTCGAGCCCGTGCTGCGTGATGCGGTGGTGCTTGCACTGCCGATGCAGCCGGTGTGCCGGGAGACCTGTGCCGGTCTGTGCCCCCAGTGCGGGGTCAGGCTGGACGAGAACCCGGACCACCACCACGATGCCGTCGACGTTCGTTGGGCGGCTTTGCAGGGACTCGCCGAGACCATTCAGGACGGCGAGAAGGACAACATGGGCGGCGCCGAAGCGGGCGTCGACGAGAAGCAGGAGAAGTAGCCGTGGCTGTTCCGAAGCGGAAGATGTCGCGCAGCAACACGCGCCACCGCCGGTCGCAGTGGAAGGCTGCGGTCCCCAACCTGGTTTCGTGTGAGCGTTGCCAGGAGCCGAAGCTGCAGCACATCGCGTGCCCGAGCTGCGGCACCTACAACAAGCGCCAGGTCCTCGAGGTCTGAGCGGCTGGTGAGAGGCCCGATGTCTGAGCTGTCCAATGCCAAGAAGCAGGCAGACGCAGTAAACACAGCCAACGCAGCCTCGTCCCACACGCTTCTGGAAGGGCGGCTCGGGTATCACCTCGAGTCCGCCCTTCTGGTGCGTGCGCTGACCCACCGTTCGTACGCGTACGAGAACGGCGGTCTGCCCACCAATGAGCGGCTCGAATTCCTCGGGGATTCGGTGCTCGGTCTGGTGGTCACCGACACGCTGTACCGCACCCACCCCGACCTGCCCGAAGGCCAGCTGGCCAAGTTGCGGGCCGCGGTGGTCAATTCGCGTGCGCTGGCGGAGGTCGGGCGCGGCCTCGAACTCGGCTCCTTCATCCGGCTCGGCCGGGGCGAAGAGGGCACGGGGGGCCGGGACAAGGCGTCCATCCTCGCCGACACCCTGGAAGCGGTGATCGGTGCGGTCTATCTCGACCAGGGCCTCGAGGCGGCCTCGGAGCTGGTGCACCGCCTCTTCGACCCGCTTATCGAGAAGTCCTCGAACCTTGGCGCGGGCCTGGACTGGAAGACCAGCCTCCAGGAGCTCACCGCCGCCGAGGGGCTCGGAGTCCCGGAGCATCTCGTCACCGAGACCGGCCCGGACCACGAGAAGACCTTCACTGCTGCCGCCCGCGTCGGTGGTGTCTCGTACGGCACCGGCACCGGCCGCAGCAAGAAGGAAGCGGAGCAGCAGGCGGCAGAATCCGCCTGGCGGGAGATCCGTGCCGCCGCGGACGAGCGCCTGGCCGCGGCGAAGGCCGAAGCGGAAGTGGCGGCCGACGCGACGCCCGAGACGTCTTATGTCGCCGATGCCGCCGACGAATCCGACGATTCCGACGGAAGGGCCGCCGACGCCCTTTCGGCCTCGGAACCCGCGGACCGGGCCACGGCCTGAGTCGACGTTTCCGCTTTCCCGTGAGGCCCCTCGCTCCCCCCGGAGCGCAAGGGGCCTCACCGGTTTCGCCGTCGGGCACAGCGGTACGCTGCGGGCATCACCGTGAGAGTTGCCCGAAGGAGCCCCGTGCCCGAGCTGCCCGAGGTCGAAGTCGTACGTCGTGGCCTTCAGCGCTGGGTCAGCGGCCGTACGATCGCCGAGGTGCAGGTCCTGCACCCGCGGGCGGTCCGCCGCCATCCGGCCGGCGCCGGCGACTTCGCGGCACGTCTCAAAGGACACAGCGTCGGCATCGCCCGCCGCCGCGGCAAGTATCTCTGGCTGCCGCTTGCGGACACGGACGCCTCGATCCTCGGTCATCTGGGCATGAGCGGGCAGCTGCTCGTCCAGCCCGAGGGCGCCGTCGATGAGAAGCATCTGCGGATCCGGATCCGTTTCGACGACCCTCTCGGCACCGAGCTGCGCTTCGTCGACCAGCGCACCTTCGGCGGTCTTTCGCTGCACGACAACACACCCGAGGGGCTCCCCGAAGTCATCGCGCACATCGCCCGCGATCCGCTCGACCCGGCCTTCGACGACGCGGCCTTTCACACCGCGCTGCGCCTGCGCCGTACGACCGTCAAGCGCGCGCTGCTGGACCAGTCGCTGATCAGCGGGGTCGGGAACATCTACGCGGACGAGGCGCTGTGGCGCGCGAAGCTCCACTACGAGCGCCCCACCGCGACCCTCGCACGCCCCCGCTCGACCGAACTGCTCCGGCATGTACGGGACGTGATGAACGCGGCCCTGGCCGTCGGTGGCACTAGCTTCGACAGCCTCTATGTGAACGTGAACGGCGAATCAGGCTATTTCGACCGGTCGTTGGACGCCTACGGGCGAGAGGACGAGCCCTGCCGTCGCTGCGGCACCCCCATGCGCCGACGCCCCTGGATGAACCGCTCCAGCTACTTCTGCCCGCGCTGTCAGCGGCCGCCACGGCCGACGAGCACGCTGTCGTAACGCTCGCGCGCCGCCAGCACCTCGGGCATCCGGCCCTCCACCAGGTGAATCAGTCCGAGCAGCCGCTCGGCCACGGCGCGTCCCAGTGGGGTCAGCTCATAGTCCACCCGCGGAGGATTGGTGGGCTGTGCGTCCCTGTGAACCAGACCGTCGCGCTCCAGGGCGTGCAGTGTCTGGGAGAGCATCTTCTCGCTCACGCCGTCGACGCGCCGCCGCAGTTCGTTGAAGCGGAGGGTCCCCTCGTACAGGGCCCCGACGGTCAGGCTGCCCCAGCGGCCCGTCACATGCTCGAGCGTGCCGCGCGAGGGGCACTGCTTCGAGAACACGTCAAAGGGGTTGCCGTCGTCCATGACGGCCACCTTACTCCGGCGCAGCACTGACCAGGAGAAAGTGAGACGCAGGGCCTCAGAAGCCGAAGTCCTGTGTCCACCACGGGCCGCCGTCACCCAGGTGCACACCGACGCCCAGCGTCTTGTAGTCGCAGTTGAGTATGTTCGCGCGGTGGCCGTCGCTGTTCATCCAGGAGTTCATCACAGCGGCCGCGTCGGCCTGCCCGCGGGCGATGTTCTCGCCGCCGAGCCCCTGTACGCCGGCCTTCGCAGCGCGGTCCCAGGGGGTCGCGCCTGTGGGGTCCGTGTGGTCGAAGAAGCCACGCGCGGCCATGTCGGAGCTGAAGTCGCCGGCCAGATCCGCCAGTGAGGCATCGGACCGTACCGGGCTGCACCCGACCTTCGCGCGCTCCTTGTTGACCATGCTGACCACCTGGGCCTCGATGGCCGCAGCGCCCGGGGCCACAGGCTTGGCCCGCTCGGCCGAACGGTTGGGGGCGCGCGTCTCGGTACGGGACGGAGGCGCGCTGCTCTCCTTCTTCTCCGGGGCCTTCGTCTGCTTCGAGGGCGTCACCGACGGCTTGGTCGGCGTGGGGGAGGGGGTCTTCGACGGCGCCTGCGGGCGCGGGACGCTCGGGCTCGCGGAGGCCGAGGCCCCGTTCGTCGGCTCGGCGCTCGCGTCGCCCTGCGTCTGCAGCTTCGCCGAGCCTTCGGTGCGCACCTGCCCGCCCGACTCGCTGCCGCCGCTGAATGTGAACTTGTCGCCGCCCGGCAGCAAGCCTGACGCGACGGCCACGGCGCCTACCGCCATGGCTGCGGAAGCACCGAGCAGTCCGGTGCGTACGGGCACAGCTGCCCGCTTCTTCCGGCTATGGCGTCCCATCTGCAGTGCCTTCCTCAGCTCGACGATGCTCGACGGTCGAATATCAAAGCAGACTCACCCAAACGGGTGAGTTTCATTGCGACCGGACTGTACGCCATGACGCGTGGGGGCGAAGTGCTCAGAGAGGAATTGGCCGGTTAGCTTGCACCCATGGATGATGTTGCACGGTTCACCGCCTGGGTACGCGGCCGAGTGCAGGGAGTGGGCTTCCGCTGGTTCACCAGGGCAAATGCCCTGGAGATCGGCGGCCTCACGGGATTCGCGATCAATCTCGACGACGGCAGAGTGCAGGTTGTGGCAGAAGGGCCACGTGAGAATTGCCACCGTTTGCTGGAGTGGCTGCGCTCCGACGACACACCCGGGCGGGTCGATGGTGTCACTGAGATCTGGGGCACTCCGCGCGGCGGTTACGAGGACTTCGCGATCCGCTGAAGATCACCACGGATTTCGTCGCCGCGACGGTCCAGAACGCATGCCTCAGGCACCCGCCTTTGACGGAAATGACCTGGTGGTTGCCAAGAAGGGCTTGTGGTGCGAGGCTGCGCCAGGAAGAATGATCTCTACGCCCCAAGGGCCCCGCAGATGAGGCTCCGCCGCACGTTCCGCGGCCGGATGCCCCCGGGTTTGCCCGCTGATACGGGGTGTGATCGTGTTGACCGTCAAACTTTTTGGTGAGACTCTGGAAGTCCCCGCGCACCTTAGCTGTTTGGCAGTAAGAACCGCAGCAATATCAGCAGTAACAAGCACTGCCGGACACCGCGGGTGCGAATCCCTCACGACCCACACCGCATCGGTCGGTCACTCAGTGTGGAGGACCATCCATCATGGCAAAGGCGCTTCTCGGTTACGTCGGCGGTTCCGACCCGCGACTCCTCGCCGAGATGCGACGGCTTCAGCAGCGCGTCCAGGACCTCGAATCCGAGCTTGTACGGATCCAGTCCGAGAACGACGCGCTCAACGCTGCCGCCGCTCAGCACCCCGGAGAGTCGCTGCTTGACGGCATCGACATCGACGTACCCCAGGCGGAGCCTGCGCTCACCTGAGCACGGCGATCTTCTGGAGATACATCGCGCAAGATATGCAAGGGACGCCTCGGCGTCCCTTCTTTCTTTGCCGGCTCGCCCCCTAAGGTGCTTCGCTTAACGTCTGATGTGCCCTGCACCTTCATGGGTGAAACCGCGAGTGAAAGGTAGAGTCCGGCGGCGTGCACCTCAAGGCCATGACCCTGCGCGGGTTCAAATCCTTCGCCTCCGCCACCACGCTGCGGTTCGAGCCGGGCATCACCTGTGTCGTCGGGCCCAACGGCTCCGGCAAGTCCAATGTGGTGGACGCGCTCTCCTGGGTCATGGGTGAGCAGGGAGCCAAGTCGCTGCGCGGCGGCAAGATGGAGGACGTCATCTTCGCCGGGACGACCGGGCGGCCCCCGCTCGGCCGCGCCGAGGTCTCCCTCACCATCGACAACTCCGACGGCGCGCTCCCCATCGACTACGCCGAGGTCACCATCACGCGGATCATGTTCCGCAACGGCGGCAGCGAGTACCAGCTCAACGGCGACACGTGCCGGCTCCTGGACATCCAGGAACTGCTGTCCGACTCAGGCATCGGCCGCGAGATGCACGTCATCGTCGGGCAGGGCCAGCTCGACTCCGTACTGCACGCCGATCCGATGGGCCGCAGGGCCTTCATCGAGGAGGCCGCCGGCGTCCTCAAGCACCGCAAGCGCAAGGAGAAGGCGCTGCGGAAGCTGGACGCGATGCAGGCCAACCTGGCCCGCGTACAGGACCTGACCGACGAACTGCGCAGGCAGCTCAAGCCGCTGGGGCGGCAGGCCGCGGTCGCGCGGCGGGCCGCCGTCATCCAGGCCGATCTGCGCGACGCCCGGCTCCGGCTGCTCGCCGACGACCTCGTACGGCTGCGGGAAGCGCTGCGCAGCGAGATCGCCGACGAGGCCGCGCTCAAGGAACGCAAGGACGCCGCAGAGGCGGAGCTCAAGGCGGCACTGAGCCGAGAGGCGGATCTGGAGGACGACGTACGGCGCCTCGCCCCGCGGCTGCAGCGGGCGCAGCAGAGCTGGTACGAGCTGTCCCAGCTCGCCGAGCGGGTGCGCGGCACGATCTCGCTGGCCGACGCGCGGGTGAAGAGCGCCAGCGCAGCCCCCGCGGACGAGCGGCGCGGCCGGGACCCCGAGGACATGGAGCGCGAGGCCGCCAGGATCCGCGAGCAGGAAGCGGAGCTCGAGGCCGCGATGGAGGCGGCCGAGCGCGCGCTGGAGGACACCGTCGCGCACCGCGCCGAGCTGGAGCGGGAGCTGGCCGTCGAGGAGCGGCGGCTCAAGGATGTCGCGCGGGCGATCGCCGACCGGCGCGAGGGACTGGCCCGCCTGGGCGGTCAGGTCAACGCCGCCCGTTCGCGGGCCGGGTCGGCGCAGGCCGAGATCGACCGGCTGGCCGCCGCACGCGACGAGGCCCAGGAGCGGGCTGTGGCCGCGCAGGAGGAGTACGAGCAGCTCAAGGCAGAGGTCGACGGGCTCGACGCCGACGACTCCGCGCTCGGCGAGCAGCACGAGGCGGCCAGGCGTGAACTGGCGGAGGCGGAAGCGGCACTGAGCGCGGCCCGCGAGGCCCTGACCGCCGCCGAACGCAAGCGCGCAGCCGTGGCTGCCCGCCGCGAGGCGCTCGCCCTGGGCCTGCGCCGCAAGGACGGCACGGGCGCGCTGCTCGCCGCGAAGGACCGGCTGAGCGGTCTGCTCGGCCCGGCGTCCGAGTTCCTCACCGTGGCTTCCGGCTATGAGGTGCCGGTCGCGGCGGCGCTGGGCGCGGCCGCGGACGCCGTCGCCGTGTCGGCTCCGGCGACCGCCGCGGAGGCGCTGCGGCTGCTCCGCAAGACGGACGCGGGGCGCGCGGCGATACTGCTGAGCGGCGCCCCTGAATCCGTAACCCCCCAGCCGCGCGCGGACGGGCATGCGTACGCCGCCGATCTGGTGCGCGGTCCCGATGAGCTGATGCCCGCCGTGCGCCGTCTGCTGCGGGGCACGGTCGTCGTCGGGACGCTGGAGGACGCCGAGGATCTGGTCTACTCGCGGCCCGAACTCACCGCCGTGACCGCCGAAGGCGACATCCTCGGGGCCCATTTCGCGCAGGGCGGCTCCGCCGGAGCGCCGAGCCTGCTCGAGGTGCAGGCATCCGTCGACGAGGCGGCCGCCGAGCTGGAGGAGCTGGCCGTCCAGTGCGAGGAGCTGGCCGCCGCACAGCAGCAGGCCACCGGGCGTCGCCGTGAGTGTGCCGCGCTGGTGGAGGAGTTGGGGGAGCGCCGCCGGGCCGCCGACCGTGAGAAGTCGGCCGTGTCGGGACAGCTGGGACGGCTCGCCGGACAGGCCCGCGGCGCCGCGGGCGAGGCCGAGCGGACGACCGCGGCAGCCGCCAGGGCGCAAGAGGCGCTGGAGCGGGCGCGGGAGGAGGCCGAGGAGCTGGCCGAGAGGCTGCTCGTCGCCGAGGAGGCTCCCATCGAGGAGGAGCCCGATACGCATGTACGGGACCGGCTCGCCGCCGACGGCGCCAACGCACGCCAGACCGAGATGGAGGCCCGCCTCCAGGTCCGTACGCATGAGGAGCGCGTCAAGGGGCTCGCGGGGCGCGCGGACGCACTCGACCGGGGAGCGCGCGCCGAGCGCGAGGCGCGGGCGCGCGCCGAACAGAGACGCGCCCGGCTGCGCCACGAGGCGGAGGTCGCGTCCGCTGTGGCGAGCGGTGCCCGCCAGCTGCTGGCGCATGTCGAGGTCTCGCTGGTGCGGGCCGAGGCGGAGCGGGTCACGGCAGAGGCGGCCAAGGCCGAGCGCGAACAGGAGTTGAGCGCAGCCCGCAACCAGGGGCGCGACCTCAAGGGCGAGCTCGACAAACTCACGGATTCAGTTCACCGCGGCGAGGTACTCGGGGCGGAGAAGCGGCTGCGGATCGAGCAGTTGGAGACCAGGGCTCTGGAGGAGCTCGGCGTGGAACCGGCCGGGCTGATCGCGGAGTACGGGCCCGACCAGCTGGTGCCGCCGTCACCGCCCGCCGAGGGAGAGGACCTGCCCGATGACCCCGGGCACCCGCGCAACCAGCAGAAACCCTTCGTACGCGGCGAGCAGGAGAAGCGGCTCAAGTCCGCCGAAAGGGCGTATCAGCAGCTCGGGAAGGTGAATCCGCTTGCCCTGGAGGAGTTCTCCGCGCTGGAGGAGCGCCACAAGTTCCTCTCCGAGCAGCTTGAAGACCTGAAGAAGACCAGGGCCGACCTACTTCAGGTGATCAAGGAAGTCGACGAGCGCGTCGAGCAGGTCTTCACCGATGCGTACCGGGACACGGCCCGCCAGTTCGAGGGTGTCTTCTCGCGGCTCTTCCCGGGCGGCGAGGGCAGGCTGATCCTGACCGATCCCGACAACATGCTCACCACGGGCGTGGACGTCGAGGCGCGGCCGCCGGGCAAGAAGGTCAAGCGGCTCTCGCTGCTGTCGGGCGGCGAGCGGTCGCTGACCGCCGTCGCGCTACTGGTGTCGATCTTCAAGGCCCGGCCGAGCCCGTTCTATGTGATGGACGAGGTCGAGGCGGCGCTGGACGACACCAACCTCCAGCGGCTGATCCGGATCATGCAGGAGCTCCAGGAGTCCTCGCAGCTGATCGTCATCACGCACCAGAAGCGGACGATGGAGGTCGCTGACGCGCTGTACGGCGTCTCCATGCAGGGCGACGGCGTCTCCAAGGTCATCAGCCAGCGTCTTCGCTGACAGTCGCGCTGACTAATCTTCAAGTGTTGAACACAAGTCGACATGCCGTCGGTCGGGATTTCTTGGGTAGCGGGTATTGACTTCGAAACTTGAACGAATAGCCTCTGTCACGTTGCATTTACCTTCAAGTGGTGGGCAACGTGAAGTTGTGCGCCACTTGAAGGGCTCGCCCCGCCCACGCCCGGCGACGCTGCCGGACGGCCCCAGGAGTTCACGTGACCAGCACCTCGCAGCCGCCTCCGGCATCGGGAGCCCGCGAAGCCCACCCCGACCATATCGGGCATGTCATCTTCATCACGGCGGCGGCCGCGATGGGCGGTTTCCTCTTCGGTTACGACAGTTCCGTGATCAACGGCGCCGTCGAGGCCATCCGGGACCGCTACGAGATCGGTTCGGGAACGCTCGCCCAGGTCATCGCCATCGCCCTGATCGGCTGCGCCATCGGCGCGGCCACCGCCGGCCGGATCGCCGACCGCATCGGCCGCATCCGCTGTATGCAGATCGCCGCCGTGCTCTTCACCGTCAGCGCGGTGGGTTCCGCCCTGCCCTTCGCCCTCTACGACCTCGCCTTCTGGCGCATCGTCGGCGGCTTCGCCATCGGCATGGCCTCGGTCATCGGCCCGGCCTACATCGCCGAGGTGTCCCCGGCCGCGTACCGGGGCAGGCTCGCCTCCTTCCAGCAGGCCGCGATCGTCATCGGCATCGCCGTCTCCCAGCTGGTCAACTACGGCATCCTGCAGCTCGCCGACGGTGAGCAGCGCGGCGAGATCGGCGGGATC
This sequence comes from Streptomyces sp. NPDC002870, assembly GCF_042888505.1. Lineage (NCBI taxonomy): Bacteria > Bacillati > Actinomycetota > Actinomycetes > Kitasatosporales > Streptomycetaceae > Streptomyces > Streptomyces sp. NPDC002870. The sequence goes on along the minus strand of NZ_JBIAPW010000011.1, from coordinate 58,892 downwards.
GAGGCCTGGCAGTGGATGCTCGGCGTCATGGTCGTCCCCGCGATGCTGTACGGCCTGCTCTCCTTCGCGATCCCCGAGTCGCCCCGCTACCTGATCTCCGTCGGCAAGGTCGACAGGGCGAAGGAAGTCCTCACCGAGGTCGAGGGCCACAACGTGAACCTGGACGCCCGCGTCGCCGAGATCGATCTCGCGATGCGCCGCGAGCACAAGTCGAGCTTCAAAGACCTGCTGGGCAGCCGCTTCAACTTCCTGCCCATCGTGTGGATCGGCATCGGACTCTCCCTCTTCCAGCAGCTTGTCGGCATCAACGTCGTCTTCTACTACTCCGCGGCGCTGTGGCAGTCGGTCGGCATCGACCCGGCCGAGTCCTTCTTCTACTCGTTCACCACGTCGATCATCAACATCATCGGCACCGTGATCGCGATGGTCCTGGTCGACCGGGTCGGCCGGCGTCCGCTCGCCCTCGTCGGCTCGACCGGTATGGCGATCGCTCTCGCCTTCGAGGCCTGGGCCTTCTCCTCCGACCTCGTCGACGGCAAACTGCCCACCACCCAGGGCGCCGTCGCCCTGATCGCCGCGCATGTCTTCGTGCTCTTCTTCGCCCTCTCGTGGGGCGTCGTGGTCTGGGTCTTCCTGGGCGAGATGTTCCCGAACCGGATCCGCGCGGCGGCACTCGGCGTCGCCGCGTCCGCGCAGTGGATCGCCAACTGGGTCATCACCGCGAGCTTCCCGAGCCTGGCGGACTGGAACCTCTCCGGCACGTACATCATCTACACAGCCTTCGCCGCGCTCTCGATCCCCTTCGTACTTCTGTTCGTCAAGGAGACCAAGGGCAAGGCGTTGGAGGAGATGGGCTAAACCCCGCTGCCCCTCTCCTCACCACGGAACTGCCCCGGCTCAGCTCATGAGCCGGGGCAGTACGTGTGCGCCGGGCAGGCTCAGCCCGTGAGCCGGGGGAGCACGTTCTCGGCGAAGAGCTGGAGGCTGCGCCAGCCCTCGTCCACCGGCATGCCGCCGCACAGCGGATGCAGTACCAGACTGTCCCCGCCGAGCGCCACACACTCGTCCGGCGTGACGATCCGGTACACGCCCTCGTCGCGCAGCTCCTCGACCGTCGTCGCCTTCGAACGCACCGCGGAGCGGATGTCCTTCGACTGCCAGGAGGCGTACATCCGCGCCTCGTGCAGGAAGTGCCCGCCGTACTCGGCCCAGGCGCGGTCCGGGTCCTCCGCGAGATGCAGGAGCGTCGTCCTCTGCGCCGGCATCATCGTCCAGCCCTCGGTCCCGTACCGCTCGCGCTGCTCGTGGTAGTACGCCTCGAGCTCCGGCAGATGCGCGCTGGGGAAGAACGGCAGACCGAGCCGGGCCGCGCGCCGGGCCGCCGCTCGCGAGGAGCCGCCCACCAGCAGCGTCGGATGCGGCTGGGTGTACGGACGAGGGGTCACCCGAACGGTCCGGCCGCGGTACGTGAACGGTTCACCGGTCCACGCCGTCAGCAGCGTCTCGAGCAGCTCGTCCTGGAGCTTGCCGCGACGGGTCCACTCCACCCCCAACTGCTCGTACTCCTCCGGCCGGTAGCCGATGCCGGCGACCGTGATCAGACGGCCCCTGCCGATCAGGTCGAGTACGGCGATGTCCTCGGCCAGCCGCAGCGGATCGTAGAGCGGGCCGATGATCGCGGAGACGGTGACCGCGATCCGGCGCGTGGAGCCGAGGACCGCTCCGGCGAAGACGAAGGGGGACGGCAGCCAGTTGTTCTCGGCGCCGTGGTGCTCCTCGGTCTGGATCGTGGCGACGCCGCGGTCGTCGGCGTAGACGGCCATCTCCAGGGCGGCGCGGTAGCGAGCCGCGAGGGTCTCGGGCGTCGCGTCGGGATCGGCGAGATTGAAGCGGGCCACTGTGAAGGCCATGGGAACGTCCCCCTCCGCCGGGTGTGCTGTGTCTGCCCGGAGGACAACCCCCGGGCCCCCGGCCGAAAGACAGGTCGGCGGGCTGAACGGACAGCGAAGAGGGACGGTAGCTGACGAAGCGTCAGATGGACAGAGTCGCGGACTCGGGTTCTGCGGCGCGGGCCGCCGGGATCGGCTCGGGCACCGCGAACCGGGTACGCGGCAGCACCGCGTACAGCGCCGCCGAGAGGACGATCGTGGCCGCCCAGCCCAGGCCGTGCTCCCCGATCCAGGTCGAGGCGAGCGGACCGGTGAACCAGTCGACCCTGGTGAAGAGCAGACCGACCAGCAGCGCGAGCGCCCACGCCGTCATCGCCTGCCAGGCGAAGCCGCCCCGGTACCAGTAGGCACTGGTGCGCGTGGTGTTCATCAGTGCCTCGCCGTCGTACGTACGCCGGCGCAGCATGTCCACACCGAAGACGCCGATCCACGCCGAGAACGCCACCGCGAGCAGCGTCAGGAAGGAGATGAACGAGCCGATGAAGCTGGTCGCCACCACCATCAGCAGGAAGCCGAAGACCAGGCTGATGACGGCGTTCACGCTGACCGCCCAGGCGCGCGGGACCTTGATGCCCAGGGTCTGCGCGGTGAAGCCCGCCGAGTACATCGACATCGAGTTGATCAGCAACATGCCGACCAGCGCGGTCAGCAGATACGGAACCGCGATCCACATCGGCAGGATCTGGCCGATGAACGCGACCGGGTCGGTGGCGCTCGCCAGGTCCGGCGTCGAGACCGCCATCACCGCGCCCATCAGCACCATCGGCAGTACGACGATCCCTGCGCCGCCGACCGTCGAGCCGACCATCGCCCTGCCGGAGGCGGAGCGCGGGAGGTAGCGGGTGAAGTCCGGGCCCGAGGGGACCCAGCTGATGCCGCCCGCCGCGATGGTGCCGATACCCGCGACCATCATCGCCGTCGACCCGGCCGGCTTGCCGAAGACCGCGGACCAGTCGGTGTTCGCGACCAGATGGACGAGCACCAGCACGCTGAACGCGCCGAAGAGATATGTCGACCACTTGCTGCACACGCGCAGCGCGCTGATGCCGAGCCCGGAGACCAGGAAGGTGCCGGCGACGAAGAGCAGCAGGGTGACCACGATCAGCGCGGTGCTGCTCCTGACACCGAAGAGCAGATCCAGCACGGTCAGCACGGCATACGCGCCGGTGACCGCGTTGATCGTCTCCCAGCCCCAGCGCGCGATCCAGATGAGCGAGCCGGGGAAGAGATTTCCGCGCTGGCCGAAGACCGCGCGGGACAGTGCCATGCCGGGGGAGCCGCCGCGCTTGCCGGCGATGGAGATCAGGCCCACGATTCCGTACGAGACCAGGGGCGCCGCGATCCCGACGACCAGTACCTGCCAGAAGTTCAGGCCGTTGAAGACGATCAGGCCCGCGCCCATCGTGAGCAACAGCACACTGATATTGGCTGCGACCCAGGTGGGGAAGAGTTCGCGTACGTGTCCGGTGCGCTCGGCGTCGGGGACGGGTTCGAGGCCACGGGTCTCTATCGCGCCTTCGGCTTCGGAGGCGTGGGGCATGGAAGAGCTCCGTACAGAGGTGGGGGACGGGGGCCCGCCGGCAGAAGGCCGGAACAACCAGCATCGCCCGTACCCCCCAAAAGGTCCAAATGGGCTCCGAGGTCCTCGTGGGATCCGCCGGGGCTGCTGCGGGTGAGCGGTCGTGGCCGATACTGGGGGGGTTATGGAAATCCTCATTCTTGCTGTAGTCATCGCCCTGGTCGCGGTCGGCGCGATCAGCGGGCTCGTGGTCAGCAGCCGCAAGAAGAAGCAGCTGCCGCCCTCCGCGCCGTCGAGCACGCCGACCATCACTGCCCCGCCCGCCGAACCTCAGGTCGGTGAGGACGCGGCGCCGACGGTCGAAGAGCCACGCCGCACGATCGAGGAGGTCGACCTCCCCGACGCCGCCGAGGCCGTCGAGACCCCGGCCGCCGTCGAGGATCCGGTCGTCGCGGCGCCGCCGGTCCCCGAGATCGAGATCCCCGAGCCGACCGCCGGCCGTCTGGTCCGGCTCCGCGCCCGCCTCGCCCGGTCCCAGAACACGCTCGGCAAGGGGCTGCTCACGCTCCTGTCCCGAGACAACCTCGACGAGGAGACCTGGGAGGAGATCGAGGACACCCTGCTCACCGCGGACGTCGGCGTCACGCCGACCCAGGAGCTGGTCGAGCGGCTGCGCGAGCGCGTGAGGGTCCTCGGCACGCGTACGCCCGACGAACTGCGCGCACTGCTGCGCGAGGAACTGCTGCATCTGCTCGGCACCGACTTCGACCGGGCGGTGAAGACCGAGAGCGGTCTGGACACACCGGGCGTCGTCATGGTCGTCGGCGTCAACGGCACCGGAAAGACCACCACGACCGGCAAGCTGGCGCGGGTGCTCGTCGCGGACGGCCGCTCCGTGGTGCTCGGCGCGGCGGACACGTTCCGCGCGGCGGCCGCGGACCAGCTCCAGACCTGGGGCGAGCGGGTCGGCGCGCGCACGGTGCGCGGCCCCGAGGGCGGCGACCCGGCGTCGATCGCGTTCGACGCGGTCAAGGAAGGCATCGCCGAGGGCGCCGACGTCGTACTGATCGACACGGCGGGCCGACTGCACACCAAGACGGGCCTGATGGACGAGCTCGGCAAGGTCAAGCGCGTCGTCGAGAAGCACGGACCGCTGGACGAGATCCTGCTGGTCCTGGACGCCACGACGGGGCAGAACGGTCTGGTGCAGGCGCGGGTGTTCGCGGAGGTCGTGGACATCACCGGCATCGTGCTGACGAAGCTGGACGGCACGGCCAAGGGCGGCATCGTGATCGCGGTCCAGCGCGAACTGGGCGTACCGGTGAAGCTGGTTGGCCTGGGCGAGGGGCCGGACGATCTGGCGCCGTTCGAGCCGGAGGCGTTCGTCGACGCGCTGATCGGCGACTAGGGGGTCCCTGCCGCCATCAACGCTCACATGCCGGATATTTTCCAGCCGGTCCGGCATGTGAGCGTTTGAAGACATGCCCCTACGGGCGCAGGCGGTGGCAGACGTACGCCAGCGTGCCCAGCAGCAGACGCGCCTGCGGCGGTGCCGACGCCGTGTCCAGGGACGGGGGCCGCAGCCAGCCGACCGGGCCCAGGCCCGCGTGGTCGGAGGGCGGGGCCGTGATGTGAGCGCCCGGGCCCAGGCAGTGCAGGTCCAGGTCCGCGTCGTCCCAGCCCATCCGGTACAGCAGGTCCGGGAGCTCATCGGCGGCGCCGGGGGCGACGAAGAACTGGCAGCGGCCGTCCGGCGTGGCCGTCACCGGGCCGATCGGCAGCCCCATCCGCTCCAGGCGCACCAGCGCACGGCGGCCGGCCGGGGCGGCGATGTCGAGGATGTCGAAGGCGCGGCCGACCGGCAGCAGCAGTGAAGCGCCCGGCACCTCCGACAGCGCCTTGGTGACCTCGTCCAGCGTCGCGCCCGCGCGCACCTCGGGAGCGAAGTCGAGTGGATGTGCTCCGGGGGACGCGCAGTCCGCCGCCCCGCAGGAGCATTCGCCGGACGCCGCTCGCGCCCCTGGCGCCACGTCCCAGCCCCACAGCCCTGTGTACTCCGCCGCCACTGTGCACTCTGTGGTGCGGCCGCGGCGCCGTGAGCCGGACCGCATCTCCCGGATGCCGCCGATCGTGAAGCCCATGCCCCCTCCAACGGGTCTGAATCGCCGGTGGTTACGACCCGAAGTCTCCTCGTTACACTGCGTCGCAACCGGTGTAGGTCCGGTGGCGCACAGTGGCGCGAGGGGTGGTGCGGACCAGGCCGCGCGCCTGTGCGTGCACCGCTCCGCCACATCGCGATCGTCGTATGTCAAGTGAATCGCGCCCGGCGGCAAGGGAGTTCATTCGAAGGGGTGGCGAATGGTGGCGTTTCTGCAATTGCGCTCGCGAGAGGGGTGATCGTGGGATTACTTTCAGTACACGAACCCTGGAGCTTTGCGACTCGTGGGTATGCCGGTGGCAACTCGGTTTCCTGTTCGGTGGGGCGCAACCTCCGCACGGATGGTCTCAACTCGCGTCATTCTGGTAGGGGTTCGGTGCGACAAAGGCTTCAGCGGATGGGGGCGTTCCAGTGGACGGCAGCGGCGCAAGCGGTACGGATACCGGCAAGCGCCCGAACGAGCAGTTGAGCTCATGGTTCGTGCGCAGCGGTTGGTCGAAGGGCGAACTCGCGCGCCAAGTGAACCGCCGGGCGCGCCAGATGGGCGCACACCACATCAGCACCGACACCTCGCGCGTGCGCCGGTGGCTCGACGGTGAGCAGCCGCGCGAGCCGATTCCGCGGATTCTCTCCGAGCTGTTCTCCGAGCGCTTCGGCACCGTCGTCGCCATCGAGGACATCGGACTGCGATCGGCGCACCGGTCACCGGCGGTGTCCGGGGTGGATCTCCCCTGGGCGGGCGCCGAGACCGTCGCCCTGCTGAGTGAGTTCTCGCGCAGCGACCTGATGCTGGCGCGGCGCGGTTTTCTCGGGACCTCGCTCGCCCTGGCCGCGGGACCCGCACTCATCGAGCCGATGCAGCGCTGGCTGGTGCCCTCCCCGGCGGGCGATCCCGGGCAGCAGGCGCCCCTCGCCGCCCTGCGCAGGGCTTCGCGGCTCTCCAAGCCCGAACTGGACCTGCTGGAGTCCACCACCGCGATGTTCCGCCAGTGGGACGCGCAGTGCGGCGGCGGGCTGCGACGCAAGGCCGTCGTGGGCCAACTGCACGAAGTCACCGATCTGCTGCAGGAGCCGCAGCCCCAGGCCACCTCGCAGCGGCTGTTCAGGTGCGCCGCCGAGCTCGCCGAGCTGGCCGGCTGGATGAGTTACGACGTCGGCCTGCAGCCCACCGCGCAGAAGTACTTCGTGCTCGCCCTGCACGCCGCCAAGGAGGCGGGCGACAAGCCCCTCGGCTCGTACGTCCTGTCCTCCATGAGCCGCCAGATGATCCACCTCGGGCGGCCCGACGACGCCCTGGAGCTCGTCCATCTCGCGCAGTACGGCAGCCGCGACTGCGCGACCCCGCGCACCCAGGCGATGCTGTATGCGATGGAGGCCCGCGCTTACGCCAATATGGGCCAGCCCAGCAAGTGCAAGCGAGCCGTCCGGATGGCCGAGGACACCTTCGCCGACGCAGGTCTCGACGGCGAGCCCGAGCCCGACTGGATCCGCTTCTTCTCCGAGGCCGAGCTCAACGGGGAGAACGCCCACTCGTACCGCGACCTGGCCTATGTGGCGGGCCGCAGCCCCACCTACGCCTCGCTCGCCGAGCCCGTCATGCGGCGCGCCGTCGAGCTCTTCGGCCAGGACGACGAGCACCAGCGGTCGTACGCACTCAACCTGGTCGGCATGGCCACGGTTCATCTGCTGAAGAGGGAGCCCGAGCAGTCCACGGAACTGGCAGGTCAGGCGCTCAAGATCGCCAAGCGGGTGCGCTCCGAGCGGGTCAATACCCGGCTGCGCAAGACCGTCGACACCGCGGCCCGGGACTTCGGCGACGTGGCCGAGGTCGCCCACTTCACCGACCTGCTGACCTCCCAGCTGCCCGAGACCGCGGAAGCGGTCTGAGCGGGCTGCGCCACCGGGCCCCGGCCGCGGCGCTCACCCCGGACAACCCGACTCGGCTCCCCCGTGCCAGGTCAGCAGGGTGGGCGTCGCGGTCGGTTCTTGATGCGCGCAGAGGATCCCGAGGACAGTGCGCAGAGGATACTCCCGGCCCTCGCGCCCGACCCACCTGTTCATAGCCGCGTAACACGCCGGACCCCTTCGTCACTGCGGCGAAACATCGTGCGGCATTGGCGGAAACCGCGCTGCGTCAATCTCAGGGCGCATAACCGGCCCGCCCTTCCGCTCAGGCTTCGCCCGCACGCGGCCGCACCGACGACGAGGAGACGCCGATGCCTCAAGGCATCTCGACGCTAGCCGCAGACGCCCCGACGCTGTCTGCCGCCAATACCGGCTTCATGCTCATCTGTTCCGCCCTGGTGATGATCATGACGCCGGGCCTCGCCTTCTTCTACGGAGGCATGGTCCGGGTCAAGAGCACCCTCAACATGCTGATGATGAGCTTCATCAGCCTCGGGATCGTCACCATCCTGTGGGTGGTGTACGGATTCAGCCTCGCCTTCGGCACCGACAAGGGCTCCATCATCGGCTGGAGCGCCGACTACGTCGGGCTCAGTGGCATCGGCATCACCCAACTGTGGGACGGCTACACCATCCCGGTGTACGTCTTCGCCGTCTTCCAGCTGATGTTCGCGATCATCACGCCCGCGCTGATCAGCGGTGCGCTCGCCGACCGCGTGAAGTTCACCGCCTGGGCGCTGTTCATCACGCTGTGGGTCACCGTCGTCTACTTCCCGGTCGCGCACTGGGTGTGGGGCGCGGGCGGCTGGCTCTTCGAGCTCGGCGTGATCGACTTCGCGGGCGGCACCGCCGTCCACATCAACGCCGGTGCCGCGGCCCTCGGCGTGATCCTCGTCATCGGCAAGCGCGTCGGCTTCAAGAAGGACCCGATGCGGCCGCACAGCCTGCCGCTGGTGATGCTCGGCGCCGGTCTGCTGTGGTTCGGCTGGTTCGGCTTCAACGCCGGCTCGTGGCTGGGCAACGACGACGGTGTCGGCGCGGTGATGTTCGTCAACACCCAGGTCGCCACCGCGGCAGCGATGCTCGCCTGGCTGGCTTACGAGAAGATCCGCCACGGCGCCTTCACCACCCTCGGCGCCGCCTCCGGCGCGGTCGCGGGTCTGGTCGCCATCACCCCGTCCGGCGGCGCCGTGAGCCCGCTCGGCGCGATCGCCGTCGGCGTCATCGCCGGTGTGCTCTGCGCCATGGCCGTCGGCCTGAAGTTCAAGTTCGGTTACGACGACTCGCTCGACGTCGTCGGCGTCCACCTCGTCGGCGGTGTCGTCGGCTCGCTGCTCGTCGGATTCTTCGCCACCGGCGGCGTCCAGAACGACGTCAAGGGCCTCTTCTACGGCGGCGGCCTCGACCAGCTCGGCAAGCAGGCCGTCGGTGTCGGCGCTGTACTGGCCTACTCTCTGGTGGCATCGGCTCTGCTCGCCTTCGTCCTCGACAAGACGATCGGCATGCGGGTCGAGGAGGACGTCGAGGTCTCCGGCATCGACCAGGACGAGCACGCCGAGACGGCGTACGACTTCAGCGGTGCCGGCGGCGGCGCCGGCTCCCGTAAGGCCGTGCCCGCCGCGGGCGACTCCGTGGCAGCCGCGGCTCAGACCAAGAAGGTGGACGCATGAAGCTCATCACCGCCGTCGTGAAGCCGCACCGGCTCGACGAGATCAAGGAGGCCCTGCAGGCCTTCGGAGTCCAGGGGCTCACGGTCACGGAGGCCAGTGGATACGGCCGCCAGCGCGGTCACACCGAGGTCTACCGCGGTGCGGAGTACACCGTCGACCTGGTGCCGAAGATCCGCATTGAGGTACTGGTCGAGGACGGCGACGCCGAACAGCTCATCGACGTGGTCGTCAAGGCGGCCCGTACAGGCAAGATCGGTGACGGCAAGGTGTGGAGCGTCCCCGTCGAGACAGCGGTACGGGTGCGGACCGGCGAACGCGGCCCGGACGCGCTGTAATCGCAGAGCAGAACAGGAGCTGCTGGGTGACGAGCCTGGATGTGACCACCGAAGCGGAAGACTCGGGACCCAGCGGCTACGCGGCGGCCCGGCTGCGCCTTCTCACCGAGAAGGCGCAGCCCGGGCCGCCGCGCCGTGCTGCCCTGGCCCGACTGACCGACGGCTGGCTGAACGCGCTGTTCACCACCGCCGCTCTGGAGGCCGGGGTGCGGGGCGCGGCGCTCGTCGCCGTCGGCGGCTACGGGCGCGGCGAACTCTCGCCACGCAGCGACCTCGATCTGCTCCTGCTGCACGACGGGCGGGCGGACGCGGGCGACATCGCCGCCCTCGCGGACCGGATGTGGTACCCGGTATGGGATCTGGGGCTCGCACTCGACCACTCCGTACGCACTCCCGGTGAGGCCCGCAAGACAGCGGGCGAGGACCTCAAGGTGCAGCTCGGGCTGCTGGACGCGCGCCATGTCGCGGGCGATCTGGGCCTGCTGGCCGGGGTGCGCACGGCTGTGCTGGCCGACTGGCGCAACCAGGCACCCAAGCGGCTGCCCGAGCTGGACGAGCTCTGCCGTGAACGGGCCGAGCGCCAGGGCGAGTTGCAGTTCCTCCTGGAGCCGGACCTGAAGGAGGCGCGCGGCGGGCTGCGCGACGCCACCGCACTGCGCGCCGTCGCCGCTTCCTGGCTCGCCGACGCGCCCCGCGAAGGACTCGCCGAAGCCCGCCGGACGCTGCTGGACGCCCGGGACGTGCTGCATCTGACCACAGGGCGGGCCACCGACCGGCTCGCCCTGCAGGAACAGGACCAAGTCGCCGCCGAACTCGGCCTGTTGGACGCCGACGCGCTGCTGCGGCAGGTGTACGAAGCGGCGCGCACCGTCTCGTACGCCACGGACGTCACTTGGCGCGAGGTGAACCGCGTACTCAGGTCACGCGCCGTACGGCCCCGGCTGCGGGCGATGCTGGGCGGCGGCCGCAGCCCCCAGCCCGAGCGCACCCCGCTCGCAGAGGGCGTCGTCGAGCAGGACGGCGAGGTGGTGCTCGCCCGCGCGGCGCGGCCCGAACGCGATCCGGTACTCCCGCTGCGGGCCGCCGCGGCCGCCGCCCAGTCCGGGCTGCCGATCTCCCTGTACGCGGTACGGCGGCTCGCGGCCACCACCCGCCCGCTGCCTGTGCCGTGGCCCGCCGAAGCCCGCGAGGAGCTCATCACCCTGCTCGGCGCGGGGGAGCCGACGATCGCGGTCTGGGAGGCGCTCGAGGCCGAGGGCCTGATCACCCAGCTGCTGCCCGACTGGGAACGCGTACGGTGCCGGCCGCAGCGCAACCCCGTACACACCTGGACCGTCGACAGGCATCTCGTCGAGGCAGCGGTCAAGGCGTCCTCGCTGACCCGCCGGGTGGGCCGCCCCGATCTGCTGCTGATCGCGGCCCTGCTGCACGACATCGGCAAGGGCTGGCCCGGTGACCACTCGGTGGCGGGCGAGACCATCGCCAAGGACGTCGCCGCCCGGATCGGATTCGACCGCGCCGACGTGGCCGTCATCGCCACACTCGTACGCCACCACCTGCTGCTCGTCGAGACCGCCACCCGGCGCGATCTGGACGACCCGGCCACGGTCGCCTCCGTCGCCGAGGTCGTCGGATCGGCCGGCACGCTCGAGCTGCTGCACGCCCTGACGGAGGCCGACGCGCTCGCCACGGGGCCCGCCGCCTGGTCCTCCTGGCGCGGTTCGCTCGTCGACGACCTGGTGCGACGGGTCGCGGCCGTCCTTGCGGGCGCCGCGCCGACCGAGCCGGAGCCCGCCGCGCCGAGCGCCGAGCAGGAACGCCTCGCCATCGAGGCGCTGCGTACCGGCGAACCCGTGCTCGCGCTGCACGCCCAGACCGAGCCGGCGGCCGGTGACGAACCCGAACCCGTCGGCGTCGAGCTGCTGATCGCGCTGCCCGACCAGCCGGGGGTGCTGCCCGCAGCGGCCGGGGTGCTGGCCCTGCACCGGCTGACCGTCCGGGCCGCCGACCTGCGCTCCATCGAACTGCCCGGCGAACTCGGCGGGCCCGGTGACGTACTGCTGCTGAGCTGGCGGGTGGCGGCGGAGTACGGCTCCCTGCCGCAGGCGGCCCGGCTCCGCGCCGACCTCGTACGGGCCCTGGACGGCTCGCTCGACATCCCGGCCAGGCTCGCTGAGCGCGAGGCCGCCTATCCGCGCCGCCGCGGCGTCCAGGCCCCGCCCCCGCGGGTGACCGTCGCGCCCGCGGGCTCGCGGCTCGCCACCGTGATCGAGGTCCGCGCCCAGGACGCCCCCGGCCTGCTGCACCGCATCGGCCGCGCGCTGGACGAATCGGCGCTACGGGTACGCAGCGCCCATGTCTCCACGCTCGGCGCGAACGCGGTCGACGCCTTCTATGTGACAGGCCCGGAAGGGGCGCCGCTGCCCGCCGGGGAGGCCGCAGAGACGGCCCGTGCGCTGGAGGCGGTGCTACGCGCCTGACGTGAGACACCCCACGGGGCAGACCCCACCGCGCGCGGCCGGATACCCTGGGGGGCACTGTCCGCCCGCTCCCGACACCTGAGGATCCGCGACCGCCGTGTTCGACACCCTCTCCGACCGCCTTGCCGCGACATTCAAGAACCTCCGGGGCAAGGGCCGCCTGTCCGAGGCGGACATCGACGCCACGGCGCGCGAGATCCGTATCGCGCTGCTCGAGGCGGATGTCGCGCTGCCCGTCGTCCGGGCCTTCATCAAGCAGGTCAAGGAGCGCGCGAGTGGCGCCGAGGTCTCCCAGGCGCTGAATCCGGCCCAGCAGGTCATCAAGATCGTCAACGAGGAGCTCGTCGGCATCCTCGGCGGCGAGACCCGCCGCCTCCGGTTCGCCAAGCAGCCGCCGACCGTGATCATGCTCGCGGGTCTGCAGGGCGCCGGTAAGACGACCCTGGCCGGAAAGCTGGGCCTGTGGCTCAAGGGCCAGGGGCACTCGCCGCTGCTCGTCGCCTGTGACCTCCAGCGCCCCAACGCGGTCACCCAGCTCTCCGTGGTCGCCGATCGCGCGGGCGTCGCGGTCTACGCACCGGAGCCGGGCAACGGCGTCGGCGACCCGGTCAAGGTCGCCAAGGACTCCATCGAGCACGCCAGGAGCAAGCAGTACGACGTGGTCATCGTCGACACCGCCGGCCGCCTCGGCATCGACCAGGAGCTGATGCAGCAGGCCGCGGACATTCGCGACGCCGTCAGCCCCGACGAGGTCCTCTTCATCGTCGACGCGATGATCGGTCAGGACGCGGTCAACACCGCAGAGGCGTTCCGCGACGGCGTCGGCTTCGACGGCGTGGTGCTCTCCAAGCTCGACGGTGACGCCCGCGGCGGCGCGGCGCTCTCGATTGCCCACGTCACCGGCCGCCAGATCATGTTCGCCTCCAACGGCGAGAAGCTGGACGACTTCGACGCGTTCCACCCGGACCGCATGGCGTCCCGCATCCTCGGTATGGGCGACATGCTGTCGCTGATCGAGAAGGCCGAGCAGACCTTCAGCCAGGAAGAGGCCGCCAAAATGGCCTCCAAGCTGGCGAGCAGCAAGGGCAAGGACTTCACGCTCGACGACTTCCTGGCCCAGATGGAGCAGGTCAGGAAGATGGGCTCCATCTCCAAGCTGCTCGGGATGCTGCCCGGCATGGGGCAGATCAAGGACCAGATCAACAACATCGACGAGCGGGACGTGGACCGTACCGCCGCGATCATCAAGTCGATGACGCCCGGCGAGCGTCAGGAGCCGACGATCATCAACGGCTCGCGCCGTGCCCGTATCGCCAAGGGCTCCGGTGTCGAGGTCAGCGCCGTGAAGGGCCTGGTGGAGCGGTTCTTCGAGGCCCGCAAGATGATGTCGAAGATGGCGCAGGGTGGCGGGATGCCGGGTATGCCCGGGATGCCCGGCATGGGTGGCGGTCCCGGCCGCCAGAAGAAGCAGATCAAGCAGGCCAAGGGCAAGCGCAAGAGCGGCAACCCGATGAAGCGCAAGGCCGAGGAGCAGGCGGCCGCGGCGCGCCGCGAGCAGGCGGCGCAGGGCAACGCGTTCGGTCTGCCGGCCGGTGAGGCGGCTCAGGACTTCGAACTGCCCGACGAGTTCAAGAAGTTCATGGGCTGACAGGCCGACGCGCTGAGCTGACACGCTGACACCAGCCCCGAAGGGCCCGCGGCCGGACCGGCCGCGGGCCCTTCGCATGCTCGGTCCGGCGAGGTGACGGGTCCTCGCCGGTCCGGCGGCTTCGGCTGGCGACCCCTGGGGATCTGTGCGGTCATGGGCACAGGCGCCGAGTCACGGCAGAGGAGAGAAGGCGTGGCCAACCCCGTACCCCCACGCGACCGGACCGACCAGCCGTGGCGCTCCGAGGGCGCGCCTTCTCCCAGGAAGATGCCCGGAGGCTGGGGCGGCCTGATTATCACCGCGCTCGTCGTCTTTCTGGCCGCCAATCTGCTGCTGTCCTTCTTCGGCGGCGGGGGCGGGCCCGCCATCTCCTACACGGAGTTCAGCAAGCAGGTCAGAAACGGCAACGTCGCGAAGGTCTACGCCAGGGGCGACACGATCCAGGGCGAGCTCAAGCGGAAGGCGCCTCTCCCTGACGGCAAGGGCGAGTACACCGAGTTCACGACCCATCGGCCTGCCTTCGCCGACGACAAGCTCTGGTCCGAGCTGAGCAGGCGGAACGTCACCGTGACGGCGGAGCCGGTCGTCACCGCGGGACGTGGCGTTCTGGCCAATCTGCTGATCTCGCTCGCGCTGATGCTGATCCTCGTACTGCTGTGGCTGTACATCGCCCGGCGGATGGGCGCGACGCTGGGCGGTGGAGTGCTCGGCCGCAAGCCGAAGCCGGTGGAGGTCGAGCCGGGCAAGCGCACCACCTTCGACGACGTGGCCGGCATCGACGCGGTCAAGGCCGAGCTCGACGACATCGTCGACTTCCTCAAGGACCCGCAGGTGTACCGGAAGATGGGCGCGAGGATGCCCGGCGGCGTACTGCTCTCGGGACCGCCCGGCACCGGGAAGACGCTGCTGGCACGGGCAGTGGCAGGCGAGGCCGGGGTGCCCTTCTTCTCCGCGTCCGCCTCGGAGTTCATCGAGATGATCGTCGGCGTCGGCCGGGTCCGTGGACTCTTCGCCGAGGCGCGCAAGGTCGCCCCCGCCATCGTCTTCATCGACGAGATCGACACGATCGGGCGGGTGCGGGGCGGCGGCGCGGGCGTGGGCGGGCACGACGAGCGTGAGCAGACGCTCAACCAGATCCTCACCGAGATGGACGGCTTCAGCGGCTCGGAGGGCGTGGTCGTATTCGCCGCCACCAACCGCGCCGACGTTCTCGACCCCACGCTGACCCGGCCCGGCCGTTTCGACCGGATCGTTCAGGTCTCCCCGCCCGACCGCGCCGGCCGCGAGGCCATCCTCAAGATCCACACCCGGCGGGTCCCACTGGCCGAGGACGTCGACCTGGCCGAGACCGCCAGTTCGACGCCGGGGATGACGGGCGCGGATCTCGCCAATCTGGTCAACGAGGCCGCGCTCCTCGCGGTCAAGCGCAAACAGTCGGCAGTCACCCGGTCCGACCTCTTCGCCGCCCTGGAAAGGGTCCAGCTCGGCGCGGAACGCCCGCTGGTCATGCCGGAGGAGGACCGCAGACGCACTGCCTACCACGAGAGCGGGCACGCGCTGCTCGGCATGCTCCAGCCGGGCGCGGACCCGGTCCGCAAGCTCACCATCGTGCCGCGCGGCCGGGCGCTGGGCGTCACGCTCTCCACGCCCGACGCGGACAGGTACGCGTACACCGAGGAGTACCTGCGCGGCCGCATCGTCGGCGCGCTGGGCGGTATGGCGGCGGAGCACGTGGTCTTCGACGTGATCACGACGGGCTCGGAGAGCGACCTGGAACAGGTCACGCACCTGGCCAGAGGCATGGTCGGCCGCTGGGGCATGAGCGAACGGGTCGGCAGACTGACAGCGATCCCGAACGACGCCCAGCAGGCGTACGGCCTCTGCGCCGCCCCGGCGACGCTGGACACGGTGGAGCACGAGATGCGCCGGATCGTCGAGGAGTGCTACGAGAGCGCGTGCCGCCAACTGCGCGACAACCGCGACCGTTTGGACGCGCTGGTGCGGGCTCTGCTGGAGAACGAAACACTGGAGGAGTCGGCGGCGTACCGCGCGGCGGGCATCTCACGCCTGGACAAGCCGGAGTAGTGCCTCGGCGGGGCGGGCGGCGTGAAGTCGCCCGCGTCGGGCGTCACGCGCGCCTCTGGCGCGGGCAGTTGCTCGCAGGGGCGGGGCGAAGCTGCCGCTCAGGAACGCGCGTGCGGCGGCGCGAAGCTGCCGCCCCGTGCCCTCGCACCGCGGCGCGAGGCTGCCGATCCGGGGTCCGGGGCTTGCCCCGGTTGTGGGAAGGGGCGGGGAGGGGAAGGCCCCGCGCAGCGGAACCGCACCCGCAGCCCCGCCCACCCTCACCGCGTCCGCGCGATCAGGTACCGGAACACATTCGGCATCCACACCGTGCCGTCCCGCCGCCGATACGCATGCAGCGCTTCCTTGATCTCCTTCTCCACCTGCGACTGGTCCGTCGCCCGCACCGCCGCCGCGTACAACCCCGTCGACAGCAGCCCCCGCACCGCGCTCTCCGTGTCCGCGTAGCCGAAGGGGCACGCCACCCGGCCCGAGCCGTCCGGCTTCAGGCCCGCCTGGGCCGCGACGTCCTCCAAGTCGTCCCGGAGCGCCGGGCGCCAGCCGCCCTTCCGTAACCGGTCGGTCAGGCGGCCCGCCACCCGCAGCACACCCGACGTCGCGCACCGCTCCGGCGGACCCCAGCCCGTGAGCACCACCGCGCTGCCGTGCTCCGCCAGTTCGACGGCGGCCGCGAGAGCCGGTCCAAGGCCCTCCGAGTCACCCGCCACGCAGCCGATCGGCTGAAACGCGGTGATCAGGTTGTACGGACCCCGCTCCGAATCCGCCGCGGCCGCCGCACCGCCTTCCATCACCTCGACTTCCCGCGCAGGCGCCCCCGCGTCCGGAGCCATCCGTTCCCGCGCCAGCGCGAGCCGTTCGCGGTCCGTGTCGACCCCGGTCGCCCGTGCCCCGTGCCCCGCCGCGATCAGCAGCGCGAGACCGGACCCGCAGTCGAGGCCGAGCAGCCGCGTCCCGGAGCCGACCTCCAGGCGCTCGTACACCGCCTCGTACAGCGGCACCAGCATCCGTTCCTGGATCTCGGCCCAGTCCCGGGCCCGCGCGCACGTCTCCGCCGGAGATGGAGACGTGGACGACGCGTGGGGTCGGTGCTGGACGAGCGTTGGTGTCATCGAAAGCGCCCCAATCCGCCAAAGGTCAGCCGAGCCCTGAAGGACAGCCCCCCGTGTGCGTACGCCTGCGCTCCCCCCGTAAGCCAGAGAACTCCGCATGCGCCCGCAAGTCCAGGGGTTGGGTGGCAATGCTTGCGTGCCCCGGGCGTGCGCCCTCGGGCGCCGGCCGATTCACGCTCGGCCCCGGTGTCGCCGTACGATGCGCGCCATGGCAAAGGCACCCGTTCTCACGCCCCAGTCGGAAGACTTCCCGCGCTGGTACCAGGACCTGATCAACAAGGCCGAACTGGCGGACAACGGCCCGGTGCGCGGCACCATGGTCATCCGGCCGTACGGCTACGGCCTGTGGGAGCGGATGCAGCAGGAGATGGACGCCCGGATCAAGGACGCGGGCGCCCAGAACGCCTACTTCCCGCTCTTCATCCCACAGTCTTACCTGACTCGGGAAGCTGAGCACGTCGAGGGCTTCGCACCCGAGCTCGCGGTCGTCACACACGGTGGCGGAAAGGAGCTCGAGGAGCCGGTCGTCGTACGCCCCACGTCCGAGACGATCATCAACGAGTACTTCTCGAAGTGGGTGCAGAGCTACCGCGATCTGCCTCTCCTGATCAACCAGTGGGCCAATGTGGTCCGTTGGGAGATGCGCCCGCGCATCTTCCTGCGTACGACCGAATTCCTCTGGCAGGAGGGCCACACCGCCCACGCCACCTACGAGGACGCCCGCGACTACGCCGCCTACATCCACAAGCACGTCTACGCGGACTTCATGATCAACGTCCTTGGCATCGACGTGGTGCTCGGCCGCAAGACGCCCAAGGAGCGCTTCGCCGGGGCCATCAACACCCTCACGCTCGAAGCCATGATGGGCGACGGCAAGGCTCTTCAGATGGGTACGAGCCATGAGCTCGGCATCAACTTCTCCAAGGCCTTCAACACCACGTATCTGTCGAAGGACGGCAAGCAGGAGCTGGCCTGGCAGACCTCCTGGGGCTCGTCCACCAGGATGGTCGGCGGCCTGATCATGTCGCACGGCGACGACGACGGACTGCGCGTCCCGCCACGTCTCGCGGCCGTCCAGGTCGTCGTCATGGCCATCAAGGGCGACGAGGCGGTCGCCAAGGTCCGTGAGATCGGCGACCGGCTGAAGGCCGCGGGCCTGCGCGTGCAGATCGACGACCGCACCGACACCCCCTTCGGCCGCCGCGCGGTCGACTGGGAGCTCAAGGGCGTTCCGGTGCGCATCGAGGTCGGCCCGCGCGACCTGGAGGCCGGCACCGCGATGCTGGCCCGCCGCATCCCCGGGGGCAAGGAGCCGGTGCGGATCGAGGCGTTGGCCGAGCTGCTGCCCAAGGTGTTCGAGGAGGACCAGGCGCAGCTGCTGAAGGAGTCGCGCGACCGGCGCGAGTCCCGTACGACCGACGTGACGACGATCGAGGAAGCCGCCGAGGCGGCGGTCGCCGGCGGTTGGGCCCGTATCCCCTGGTCGACCCTGGGCCAGGAAGGCGAGGACAAGCTCGCCGAGCAGGCCGTGTCCGTACGGTGTCTGGTGGCCGAGGACGGGTCGGTTCCCGAGGCCGACGACGCACCGGGTACTGTCGCGATCGTGGCCCGCGCCTACTGAGGCGGCCCGCTGAGAGCGCACGCGGCCCGAATCGGGCAGCCGCCCCGGCGCACGGCCCTCGTCTATGCGCTGGGGCGTACGCGCCGCTACGTACCACCTTGGTGTGAGCTGGGAAGCTTCTCCGCAGATCAGCGCACCCGCCCTCGTCCGGACGCATCAACGGCAACTGACTGGTACGTGCAAATTATTTGGGATGCCCCGGAATGGAACCCGCGAGCACCCCGGCTCGTTATCACGACGTGAGCACGACACCACCTGTTCTCGCCGCAGAGCTGGCACAGGCGTGGGCCGATATTCAGCGGCACCACCCCGAGCTGCCGGATCTTGCCGCGCCAGAGTCCCTGATCGGAGAGTCCTCGTCCGCCTGCGGCCACGAGCTCTCCTTCGAGCGACTGCTCCACGAGGCAGTCCATGGCATCGCCGCCGCCCGAGGTGTCCGCGACACCTCTCGCGCCGGCCGCTATCACAACCGCCGATTCCTGGCGATCGCCGAGGAGATGGGCCTGGACCATGTCGACGAGCCGCACCCCAGCAGCGGCTTCTCGCTGGTCGTGCTCAACGCAGAGGCGAAGCGGCGGTACCGACCCACGATCGAGAGGCTGCAGCGCGCCCTGAGAGCGCACACCGTCGCGACGGCCTCCGACACCAAGCGCAGCTTCCGCGGGCCGGCCGCCCGGCACGGCTCGTCCGGGGGTGGCGTGCGCGTCAAGGCCGTGTGCGACTGCGGACGCAATGTCCGGGTTGTCCCGTCCGTTCTCGCCCAGGCTCCCATCGTCTGCGGCGGCTGCGGCAAGCCCTTCCGTATCCCGGAAGTAGTCGCCGCCGCGAGCTGATGGCCTCCGCCCGCCGGGTCGGGCCGCCGACGGGGGCGGTGCGACACCGGCCGGGTGCGAGCCCGCCGCAGGTCTGTGGCACAATGTCTAGCTGTACTCGACAGCCGCACAGGAACCCTCTCGCCTCCGGCTGACGCGTCCATCGGGCACCCGAGTACCGCAACCCCACGTGGCATCTCGTTGTGCCCAACCACGTCAAGACCAGGAGACACCACTTCCGTGGCAGTCAAGATCAAGCTGAAGCGTCTGGGCAAGATCCGTTCGCCTCACTACCGCATCGTCGTCGCCGACTCCCGTACCCGCCGTGACGGCCGGGCCATCGAGGAGATCGGTCTGTACCACCCGGTGCAGAACCCGTCGCGCATCGAGGTCAACTCGGAGCGCGCCCAGTACTGGCTGTCCGTCGGCGCTCAGCCGACCGAGCCGGTTCTCGCGATCCTGAAGCTCACCGGTGACTGGCAGGCGCACAAGGGTCTGCCGGCCCCGCCGCCGCTGCTCGTCGCGGAGCCGAAGAACAAGCGCGCCGCGTTCGAGGCCTTCACCAAGGGTCTCGAGGGTGACGAGCCGAAGGGTGAGGCCATCACCCCGAAGGCGAAGAAGGCCGACAAGAAGGCGGACGAGGCTGCTGAGGCCCCGTCCACCGAGTCGACCGAGGCCTGAGCATGCTCGAGGAGGCTCTCGAGCACCTCGTGAAGGGCATCGTCGACAACCCGGACGATGTGCAAGTGGCCTCGCGCAATCTGCGTCGCGGTCGCGTGCTCGAGGTCCGGGTCCACCCCGACGATCTCGGTAAGGTGATCGGCCGCAATGGCCGCACCGCACGCGCCCTGCGCACCGTCGTGGGCGCCATCGGTGGCCGTGGCATCCGCGTCGACCTCGTCGACGTGGACCAGGTTCACTGACAAACGCAGCACCGGCACGGGCCGGGGAGGGCCTTTTGCCCCTTCCCGGCTCGTGGCGTTTGCGACCATGAGTCCACGACCACAATCATCGATTGAAGAACCACGACGGTGCGAACCAGGTCCGCGAGAGCGGCGGCGGTTCAGCCGTGAAGGAGAGCAGTGCAGCTGGTAGTCGCGCGGATCGGCCGCGCCCACGGCATCAAGGGCGAGGTCACCGTCGAGGTGCGCACGGACGAGCCGGAGCTGCGGCTCGCGCCCGGCGCCGTACTGGCCACCGACCCGGCCACCACCGGACCGCTGACGATCGAGACCGGCCGGGTGCACAGCGGCCGACTGCTGCTGCGCTTCGAGGGCGTACGGGACCGCAACGCCGCCGAAGCCCTGCGCAACACCCTGCTGATCGCCGAGGTGGACCCGGAGGAACTCCCCGAGGATCCCGAGGAGTTCTACGACCATCAGCTGATGGACCTCGATGTCGTCCTCGCCGACGGCACCGAGATCGGCCGGATCACCGAGATCAGCCATCTGCCCTCGCAGGACCTGTTCATCGTCGAGCGGCCCGACGGCAGCGAGGTGATGATCCCCTTCGTCGAGAAGATCGTGACCGAGATCGACCTCGAGGAGCAGCGCGCCGTCATCGACCCGCCGCCCGGGCTGATCGACGACAGCGAGGCGGAGATCGCATCGTCGAGGGACGACGCCTGATGCGGCTCGACGTCGTCACGATCTTCCCCGAGTACCTGGAACCGCTGAACGTCTCGCTCGTCGGCAAGGCACGCGCGCGTGGGCAGCTCGACGTCCATGTGCACGACCTGCGCGAGTGGACGTACGACCGGCACAACACCGTCGACGACACCCCCTACGGCGGCGGCCCCGGCATGGTCATGAAGACCGACCCCTGGGGCGACGCCCTCGACGACGCGCTGGCGAGCGGCTACGAGGCGGGCGCGCACGGCCCTGTCATGGTGGTGCCCACCCCCAGCGGCCGCCCCTTCACCCAGGAACTCGCCGTCGAGCTCTCCGAGCGGCCGTGGCTGATCTTCACTCCCGCTCGCTACGAGGGCATCGACCGCCGTGTCATCGAGGAGTACGCCACCCGGATACCGGTCTACGAGGTGTCCGTCGGCGACTACGTCCTGGCCGGTGGCGAGGCGGCCGTACTGGTGATCACCGAGGCCGTGGCGCGGCTGCTGCCCGGGGTCCTGGGCAACGTCGAGTCGCACCGGGACGACTCCTTCGCGCCCGGCGCGATGGCCAATCTGCTCGAAGGTCCCGTCTACACCAAGCCGCCCGAGTGGCGCGGACGCGCCATCCCTGAGGTGCTGGTCAGCGGGCATCACGGGAAGATCGCGCGCTGGCGGCGGGACGAGGCGATCCGCCGTACGGCCCTCAACCGGCCCGACCTGATTGAGCGTTGCGACCCCGCCGTCTTCGACAAGAAGGACCGGGAGATCCTCTCCATCCTGGGCTGGGCGCCGGAGCCCGGCGGCCGATTTTGGCGCAGGCCCGAGGCCGTGGAAGAATAGGCCGCTGCTGTACGTCCAGTGGGCGCCCCTGCCACAGGGGGAACGACGCCCGCCCGACGTGGACGGCACCCTGATTCTCATCTCGATCATTCCGCTGATGACCTGTGGCATCGGCGAGGAAGCAGACCTTCATGGCCAGCCTGCTCGACTCCGTCAACTCCGCGTCGCTGCGCAGCGACCTCCCCGCCTTCCGTCCCGGCGACACCGTGAACGTCCACGTTCGCGTCATCGAGGGCAACCGCTCGCGTATCCAGCAGTTCAAGGGCGTTGTCATCCGCCGCCAGGGCTCGGGCGTCAGCGAGTCCTTCACGGTCCGCAAGGTCTCTTTCTCCGTCGGCGTCGAGCGCACCTTCCCGGTGCACAGCCCGATCTTCGAGAAGATCGAGCTCGTCACCCGCGGTGACGTCCGTCGCGCCAAGCTCTACTTCCTGCGCGACCTGCGCGGCAAGGCTGCCAAGATCAAGGAGAAGCGCGACAACTGAGCTACGGCTCACACCTCGCGCCGAACTTTGGACCAAGCAGCCACAGGGCGGCCGGATAGGCTCTGCCCCTGATGGACACCGAAGCGAAGCACACGGAGCGCGACCGCTCTTCCGCCCCCGAAGCCGGGGAAGAGGGAGAGGGGTCGCGTTCTGTGCGTTCATCGCGCCCCTCCGCGCTGCTGGGCAGACGTCTCTCCGGCATCTCCTGGCGCGGTGCCGGGCTGCTCGGCCTCGCCTGCACCGTCGTTGTGCTGCTGTTCAGTCACTTTGTGGTGCAGCCCTTCCAGATCCCCAGCAGTTCCATGGAGCCCACCCTTCAGGTCGGCGACCGGGTGCTGGTGAACAAGCTGGCGTACCGTTTTGGTTCAGAGCCCCAGCGGGGAGACGTCGTCGTCTTCGACGGCACCGGATCCTTCGTACAGGAGGGCCTGGAGGAGAATCCGGTCAGCGCACTGACCCGCGGCGCGCTCGCGGCGCTGGGGCTGGCCGAGCCCGCCGAGACCGACTTCGTCAAGCGCGTCGTCGGTGTGGGCGGTGACCGCGTGGTCTGCTGCGACAAGGGGGGCAGGGTCGAGGTGAACGGCGTACCGGTCGACGAGAGATATCTCCATCCCGACGACGTCCCCTCCGAGGTCCCCTTCGACATCGTCGTTCCGCAGGGCACTCTGTGGGTCATGGGAGACCACCGGAGCCACTCGCGTGACTCCCGCGACCATCTCGGGGAGCCCGGCGGCGGCATGGTGCCCGTCGACAAGGTGATCGGCAGGGCGGACTGGGTCGGCTGGCCGATCGGGCACTGGACCTCGCTCGAGGGGGCCGACGTCTTCGCGGCCGTACCTGAGGCGGAACGAATGCCGGACGGCGCCCATGGGTAACCGCGGGCGTCGTGCGAGTCACCGGGCCGACACCCGGCTGCCGACCGGAACCCGGCCGACGGACGGCGCCCGGACGCTGCCCGGCCGGGCGGAGCGGCGCAGGCTCGCGCAGAAGGTGAAGCGCAAGCGCCGCCGGTCGGCCGTGAAGGAGATACCCCTCCTGATCACCGTCGCGCTGATGATCGCGCTGGTCCTGAAGACGTTCCTGGTGCAGGCCTTCGTGATCCCGTCGGGCTCGATGGAGCAGACCATTCGGATCCAGGACCGCGTACTGGTGGACAAGCTCACCCCGTGGTTCGGCTCCAAGCCGCAGCGCGGTGATGTCGTCGTCTTCAAGGATCCCGGCGGCTGGCTCCAGCAGGAGCAGGCTCCCAAGAAGGACGACCCGATCGTCGTCAAGCAGGTCAAGCAGGGCTTGAGCTTCATAGGACTGCTGCCGTCGGACGACGAGCAGGACCTGATCAAGCGGGTGGTCGCGGTCGGCGGGGACACCGTCAAGTGCTGCGACAAGGACGGGCGGGTCACCGTCAACGGCGTACCGCTCATCGAGCCGTATCTGAACCCCGGAAACGTTCCCTCAACGCTCAAGTTCGAGGTCAAGGTGCCGGCCGGGCGGATCTTCGTGCTGGGCGACCACCGGGCCAACTCTGCGGACTCGCGCTTCCACCTGGACGAGAAGGACCGGGGCACCGTCTCGGAGGAGGAGGTCGTCGGGCGAGCTGTCGTCATCGCCTGGCCGGTCAGCCACTGGCGCAAACTGGAAGAGCCGGAGACGTACGCATCCGTCCCGAACGCGCGTGCCGGGTCGACCGCAGCACTCTCCCCGTCGAATAGGGTGTCACCTCAGGATCTGAACGGGATGATCCTGCTCCCGAGCCCTGCGGAACTCCCGCTCGTTATGGGAGTGGTGGGCTTGCTCCGACTCCGGGGCAGGCGGTTCGCACGGAGTGAGGAGTGGATGTGGGGGATGTGGCCGTCGGCGCACGATCCGGACACGATGAGCCGGAGGAAAGGCCGGGGAAGCTCGCCGAGCCGCCCGCGGCTGTGACGGACGAATCGGCGGCTCGGACGCCGGGGACGACGGGGACGATGGACGCCGAGGACGGATCCTCCGAGGGCAGTGGTACGGGACAGAAGCAGCAGCGATCCTTCTGGAAGGAACTGCCGCTCCTGATCGGTATCGCGCTGCTTCTCGCGCTCCTCATCAAGACTTTCCTGGTGCAGGCCTTCTCGATCCCCTCCGACTCGATGCAGAACACCCTGCAGCGCGGCGACCGGGTGCTGGTCGACAAACTCACCCCGTGGTTCGGCTCGGAGCCCGAGCGCGGTGAGGTCGTCGTCTTCCACGACCCGGGCGGCTGGCTGGACGGTGAGCCCACCCCCCAGCCCAATCCCGTGCAGAACTTCCTCAGCTTCATCGGCCTGATGCCGTCCTCCGAGGAGAAGGACCTGATCAAGCGGACGATCGCGATCGCCGGCGACACGGTGGAGTGCAAGAAGGGCGGCCCGGTCAAGGTCAACGGGAAGGCGCTCGACGAGCCGTACATCTTCCCCGGCAGTACCCCCTGCGACGACCAGCCCTTCGGGCCCTTCAAGGTGCCGAAGGACCGGATCTGGGTGATGGGCGACAACCGTCAGAACTCCCGCGACTCCCGTTACCACATGGAAGACGTGAACAGCGGCTTCGTACCGGTCGACAAGGTCGTCGGACGTGCTGTCGTGGTGGCCTGGCCGCTGAACCGCTGGTCGACGCTGCCGGTGCCCGCCACCTTCGACCAGGCCGGGATCAACACCGCTGCCGCCGTCATGTCGGCCGGTCCCGTGCTGGGTATTGTGCCCTTCGCGCTGTGGCGCCGCAGGAAGCTGACCGCGGGGCATACCGCCGGGTAGGGTGCCGTCCCAGATCGCCGATCTCCGAGGATGGCTCTCGGGGACCGAATCTCCGAGGTGGGGAGCGCTGGGATGAGCGGAAAAGGACGTACGGACGACGGCCGCGGCCGGCTCGGCAGTGCATTGTCGGGCCTGGCCGTGGCCGTCGGCTGTGTGCTCTTCCTCGGAGGGTTCATCTGGGGGGCCGTGGTCTACCAGCCTTACACCGTGCCGACCGACTCGATGTCCCCGACCGTGATGGCGGGTGACCGGGTGCTGGCGCAGCGGATAGACGGCGGCCAGGTGCGGCGCGGCGACATCGTGGTGTTCCGCGATGCGCAGTGGGGCGACATGCCGATGGTGAAGCGGGTGGTCGGCGTGGGCGGCGACAAGATCGCCTGCTGCGGCGACCGCGGCAAGCTGACGGTCAACGGCACGGCGGTTGAGGAACCGTATCTGCGCAACAAGGGGCTCGCGTCGCGGGACAGCTTCACGGCCACGGTCCCCAAGGGGCAGCTGTTCCTGCTGGGAGACGAGCGCAGTGGCTCGCTGGACTCCCGCGTACACCTCCAGGACCCGGGGCAGGGGTCGGTGCCGCGCTCGGCGGTGACGGCGCGGCTGGACGCTGTGGCCTGGCCGCTGGACGGCGGTCTGCTGGACCGGCCCCAGGGCTTCGCGGCGCTGCCGGGCGGGGTGTCGCAGCCGGGTCCGGTGAAGCTGATGGTCGGGTCGGTGGCGGCCGGAGCCCTGTTGATCCTGGCCGGTGCGGCGTACGGACCGATCGCGCGGCGGCTTTCGGGGAAGAGGCGCGGGGCGTCGGGCAGCGGACGCGGGGGCGCGGGGCGCGGAACGGCGGCCGCCGGTGTCGGCTGAGGGCCGCGGGGGCGAGGACCACGAGGCCGAGCTGCGGGGCCGCGACGGCGGGCGGGCCGCCGAGGGCGAACTGCGGGGCCGCGACGGCGGGCCGGCCGCCGAGGGCGAACTGCGGGCCTCTGAGGCCGAACTGCGGGCCCCCGAGGGTGACCTGCGGAAGGTCGCACGGGTCGTGCTGCTCGATCCGCAGGACCGCATTCTGCTGATGCACGGGTACGAGCCCGAGGATCCGGCCGACCGCTGGTGGTTCACACCGGGCGGCGGTCTGGAGGGCGACGAGACCCGACAGCAGGCCGCGCTGCGCGAGCTGGCCGAGGAGACTGGGATCACAGAGGTGGAACTGGGGCCGGTGCTGTGGCGCCGGACCTGCTCGTTTCCGTTCGACGGACGACGCTGGGACCAGGACGAGTGGTACTTCCTGGCACGTACCGCGCAAACGGTGACGGCCCCGCACGGGCTGACCGAGCTCGAGCAACGCAGTGTCGCTGGGCTGAGGTGGTGGACCTACGCCGAACTGTCGGCGGCGCGTGAGACGGTGTATCCGACCAGGCTCGCCGAGCTGCTGCGCACGCTGTTCGACGAGGGTCCTCCGAGTGCGCCGATGGTCCTGGCCCCAGAAATCGTCTAGGGGCGCAGGGGCTGGAGCACAATAGGGGGACGCACGGCTGAAGGGGAACATGCCATGAGCGCCGAGGACCTCGAGAAGTACGAGACCGAGATGGAGCTGAAGCTCTACCGGGAGTACCGAGACGTCGTCGGACTGTTCAAATATGTGATCGAGACCGAGCGTCGCTTCTACCTCACCAATGACTACGAGATGCAGGTGCATTCCGTACAGGGCGAGGTCTTCTTCGAAGTGTCGATGGCGGACGCGTGGGTCTGGGACATGTACCGACCGGCCAGGTTCGTCAAGCAGGTCCGGGTGCTCACGTTCAAGGACGTGAATATCGAGGAGCTGAACAAGAGCGATCTCGAGCTCCCGGGCAGCTGACGCTCGGGTGGTCGAGTTATCCACAATGGATGGGTTACCCACCAAGATCCACTAGGGGTGGGCTGACGCGTCACAGTCGGTGCCGGAGGTGGTGCCGATATGAACGCGACGGGGGCACTCGGGCGGTACGGCGAGGATCTGGCGGCACGATTGCTGGCCGAGGCCGGCATGACGGTGCTGGCACGGAACTGGCGCTGTGGGCGGGCCGGTGAGATCGACATCGTCGCCCGGGACGGCGACGCGGTGGTTGTCTGCGAGGTCAAGACCCGCAGAGCCGGCATGTACGGACCGTACGAGCATCCGATGGCCGCGGTCACGCCGACGAAGGCGGAGCGGCTGCGACAGCTCGCCGAATGCTGGCTGGAGCGGCACGGCGGACCGCCGCCCGGCGGGGTGCGCATCGATCTGGTGGGTGTGGTGCTGCCCCGACGCGGCGCACCGCTCGTCGAGCATGCGCGGGGGGTGGCCTGATGGGATTCGCGCGTTCCTGTTCCGTGGCGCTGGTCGGCGTCGAGGGCGTGGTGGTCGAGGTCCAGGCGGACCTGGAGCCGGGCGTGGCGGCGTTCACGCTGGTGGGGTTACCTGACAAGAGCCTGGTGGAGAGCCGGGACCGGGTCAGGGCGGCGGTGGTGAACTCCGGCGCCGAGTGGCCGCAGAAGAAGCTCACGGTGGGGCTCAGCCCGGCGTCCGTGCCGAAGAGCGGAAGCGGGTTCGATCTCGCCGTGGCCTGTGCCGTGCTGGGCGCGGCGGAGCGCATCGACCCCAAGGACATCGCCGATCTGGTGCTGATCGGCGAGCTGGGCCTGGACGGCCGGGTGCGGCCGGTGCGCGGGGTGCTGCCCGCCGTCCTCGCGGCCGCCGAGGCGGGCTACCGGCAGGTGGTCGTCCCCGAGCAGACCGCGGGGGAGGCCTCGCTGGTGCCGGGAGTCTCGGTCCTCGGTGTGCGGAGCCTGCGGCAGCTCATCGCCGTACTGACCAATGAACCGGTGCCCGAGGAGGTGCCGGTCCCGGAGGGCAGCCCGGATCCCATGCTGGCCGGGCTGATGGTGCCCGGCGCGGGGGTGGGCACGGGGCTGGCGAGGGAGCCGGCGGACGGCCCCGACCTGGCTGATGTCGCCGGGCAGCACGCGGCACGCACGGCGCTGGAGGTCGCGGCCGCGGGCGGCCACCATCTGCTGCTGCACGGACCGCCGGGCGCGGGCAAGACCATGCTGGCGGAGCGGCTGCCCGGGGTTCTGCCGCCGCTGACCAGACGGGAGTCCCTGGAGGTCACGGCCGTGCACTCGGTGGCGGGCATCCTGCCGCCGGGGGAGCCCCTGGTGCGTACGCCGCCGTACTGCGCGCCCCACCACTCGGCGACGATGCAGTCGCTGGTCGGCGGGGGCAACGGGGTGCCGAGGCCCGGAGCGGTGTCGCTGGCCCACCGGGGCGTGCTGTTTCTCGACGAGACTCCCGAGTTCTCGGGCAAGGCGCTGGACGCCCTGCGTCAGCCGCTGGAGTCGGGGCATGTGGTGGTGGCGCGCAGCGCGGGGGTGGTGCGGTTGCCTGCCCGCTTTCTGATGGTCCTTGCTGCCAACCCCTGCCCTTGCGGGCGGCACACGCTGCAGGGGGCGGGGTGCGAATGCCCGCCGTCGGCGATCCGGCGGTATCAGGCGCGGCTGTCCGGGCCGCTGCTCGACAGGGTCGATCTGCGGGTCGAGGTCGAGCCCGTCAACCGCAACGATCTGCTCTGCCAGGGCGGCCGCGGCGAGCCGACGGCGGTCGTCGCGGCACGGGTCCGGGAGGCCAGGGAGCGCGCCGCGGCCCGGCTGCGGGACACCCCCTGGAGCGCCAACAGCGAAGTACCGGGCCATGAGCTGCGTACGCGCTGGCTGGTCGCGCCCGGGGCGCTGGCCGCGGCCGAGCGGGACTTGGAGCGGGGTCTGCTCACGGCACGCGGGCTCGACCGGGTGCTGCGGGTGGCGTGGACGATCGCGGACCTGGCGGCACGGGACCGGCCGCAGGCGTACGACGTGGACCTGGCCCTGGAGCTGCGCACCGGGATCTCGCGCGGTGCGCCCATGCCGGCCCGCGGGGGAGGGCGCTGATGCGCGAAGCGGGGGCGAGCGCGGGGGCGGGGGAGAAGGAGCGGATCGCGCGGGCCGCGCTGACGCGGGTGATCGAGCCGGGCGACGAGCACGGCGGGCGGTGGCTGCGCCAGTTCGGGGCCAGGGAGCTCTTGGCGCGGCTCACCTCGGCGGAGCACGAGGACCCGGCGCTGCCCGGGGCCACGGCGCGGCGGCTGGCGGGCTACCGGATGCGGGCGGCGGCGGCCCAGCCGGACCGGGATCTGGCGGCGGTCGCCGCGTTCGGAGGGCGCTTCATCTGTCCGGGCGACCAGGAATGGCCCACCCAGCTCGACGACCTCGGGGACGCCAGACCTATCGGACTCTGGACACGAGGCGGGGCCGACCTGCGGAAATGGGCGCTGCGCTCCGTCGCAGTCGTCGGGGCCAGAGCCTGCACGCCGTACGGTGCGCACATAGCGGCCGGCCTCGGTTCGGGGCTCGCGGAGCGCGGCTGGGTCGTGGTGTCGGGAGCGGCATTGCTTCTCTAGCGAGTCCTGTGTTGTTGCAGATCCGTGTTGCTGAGGATCGGGTACAGCGGGGGTCACCTGTTCGGGTGAACGGTTGCCGTTGAGGCGCCGGTGTGACGTGGGGCTATGCAGGATCCGTGATGTGAGATGGAAGGTCTACTTTCACGGGGAACAGGTGGATCTTCTCCCCAGGTATGGCGATCCGGTCGTGTTGCAACACCAGGACGTCCTGTTGCGGGCTGCGGCACGGCCGCGGAGGGCCGGTCAGCCCTTCCTGCTCAATCCTCTGGGCGCCCCAGATCTTCGAGTGAACGCCTGGTTCGACAGCGATGAGGTCCGTGACCTAGAGCGGAACACTTGGCGGAAGTACGCGTACAGCCTCGTGGTGTGGCTGAGCTTCCTGTGGGCGTACGGGCGGCCGTGGGACGACGTCGAGCCGACCGCGGTGGAGGCCTTCAAGACCTGGCGGATGCTGGACGGGCGCAACACGCGCTTGGTGGAGTCGGGCACCTACAGCGACAACATCATCAACGTCCGCCTGTTCTATCTGTGGGCGGCGAACGAGTTCCAGATCCCCAACCCGATCCGGACCCGCCCGGGTCGGGGCAAGCGCCGGGACGGCACACGGTCGGAGAAGGTGGTGACCGACCCGAAGGCGACGCGGGACCGGGATGTGAAGTGGTTCGACCCGGCGGGCTACGAGCGCTATCGGGACTGCGGGCTGCTCGGGCAGGCGCTGGAGGGCGACGAGGACCCGGGCTGGCGGGGACGCAACGGGCAGCGCAACGCAGCCTTCGCGGACTGCCTCTACAACTCGGGGCTGCGGCTGGAGGAGGGCGGTTCGCTGCTGCTGGTCGAGCTCCCGCCGGACGACCCCAGCCGCGGCTTCTACACCTGCCGCCTGGCCGAGAAGACGGCCAAGGGCAAAGTGGCGCGCAAGTTCTGGATGTCGCGCAAGGGCCTGGTGCCGGTGCTGAACTACTGCGAGGGCGAGCGGGCCACGGCGGTGCGGCGGGCCCAGGCCGCCGGGCGCTATGAGCGCATGACGGGGACTCGCTTGCTGACGCGGATGCTGTCCGGGCGGCGGGCGAGGCTGGTCGGGCAGGACGGCGTGGTGGAAGAGGTGCCCCTCGACTCGCTGACGCCGGCGGCCCGCCGGATGCTGCTGCGCGAGACGCCGCTGGGGCTGGAGCCTGTGGCGCTGTGGCTGAACGAGGACGGGATGCCGCGGGATCCGCACGGGTGGCAGCACATCTTCACCCAGGCCAACAAGCGGCTGCGGGACGACCTGAGGGTGGAGGGGTTTGCCGGGGCCGCTCACATGCTCCGCCACAGCGTCGCGCTGCGCTGGTTCTCGGTGGGCCGGCTGCTGTTCGACAAGAAGTTCGCGCACTTGGACGGGGAGGAACTGCGCGATCTGCGCTATGAGTTCGGCAGCACCTGGGACCTGGTGCGGCTGATGCTCGGGCATGCGGATCAGCGCACGACCAAGGAGACGTACTTGGAGCCGTTCGAGGCTCTGGAGCTGGAGTTGCTGCTGATGCATGCCGACAACAGCGGCATCCCGGACCTGATGGCGGCGGTCTACGGCGCCGACCGACGGGTGCTGGGCGATCCGGTGGCGGCCCCGTGAGCCCGGGGCGCCAGGCGGAGATGCCGGAGACGGGCTATGCCCCGCCGCAGCGGCTTTTCTTGGAGGACGGCGAGTGCCGAGTGCGGTTCTTCTCCGAGCAGGACCCCGACGAGGTGGTCGATTACGACTTCACGACGTTCCCGGTGGCCCGCCCGCTGCAGGAGGCGTTCGCCCGGGCCTTCGACGCGCATGTGGGGCCGGCGGGAAACGTGAAGGCGTCCGGCGCTGCAGGCAACGCCTTTCGGCAGTTGGGCTACTTCATCGACGTCCTGCTCTTCGACGAGGAACGTCCGCAGGTCCCGCAGGATCTGGCGCCGCGGCACCTGAAAGCGTTCTTGCTGAACAGGGGCGACGCGCCGACCGCCGCAATGGCGGTGGGCCTGCTGCGATCCCTGCTGGCGAACATGGAGGGGCTGACACCGCAGTTCGCCGCCCAGTGCGCACAGTGGGTGCCGGACCGCCGGGAGAAGATCGTTTCGCGGGGCAGCTACAGCCCGGCCGAGGAGAAGGCGATCCTGGAGGCCGCGCGGAAGGTGGTGCGGGCAGCCGCGAGGCGCATCAGGGAGTCCCGTGAACTGCTGGAGCGGTGGCGTGAGGGTGGCATCTCACGCGAGGACGAGCCGGTGCTCTACGAGTACGGCTCGATCCTCGACATGGTCGAGACGACCGGAGAGATGCCGCGCAACAAGTGGGGCAACGGCCTGGCGTCGTGGATCGTCCCGCACGGAACCGTGACCGACCTGACCACCCGGCTGCACCTGAGCCGGGACGAGACCTGCGCTTTGGTGATTCTGCTGGTCCGGCTCACCGGCGAGAACGGCTCGACGATCATCAAGGCGCCGGCCGCCTTCCACCGTCCTGACGGCGGGGCCGGGCCGCTGGCCACGGTCCAGGTCGACTTGAGCAAGCCGCGACGGGGACGGCGGCGCTACATGACGGTCGCACTGAGCGACTTGCCATCGTGGGCGGCGGCGCCGGAGGAGGGCGAGCTGTCGGCCCGCGACGAGCTGCACACTCCGTTCGGCCTCTACATGCTGGCGCTGGAGCTCACCGCCTCGTCGCGGCGGATCAAGGGCAGTGACCGGCTGCTGGTCTACTGGGTTCCCAAGGCCGGAAAGGGCCCTCAGGCCAAGCGGTCGGCGGTGATCAACCGCCGCAACGAGTGCGGGCGGGGTTTCCGCGATCAGCTGTCCGACTCGGCGGTCGGCGTCTGGGGCGCCAGTTTGAACCTGGTCGCTGAGGAGCCGGACGAGGACGGCAATCCGCAGCGGCTGATCGTGGGCGTCGGACGGATGCGGGTCACCCACGGGGCACGGGAACAGAAGCCGGTAGCCCAGACCAGGGAGACGCTGGCGAACATCTACCTGCGGCGGGACAAGTCGAGTCTGCGCGAGTACCAGAAGCTGGTCGCCGACGTGCTGGAGAAGGAAGTCACCAAGGCCCGCACCGCGGGCCGCATCACACGGCTGAGCACGGCGGACGTCGCCGAGGCCCTGCGCGACCCGGAGACGGTCGCCAAACGCTTCGGTGTGACCACGGAGATGATGCGGATGCTGGTGGCCCGGGACGCCGACACCGTGCTGGCCGCCTGCGCGGACAACGAGAACAGCCCGCACAGCCCGCCCGGCGAGCCCTGCCGGGCATCGTTCCTGAAGTGCTTGGAATGCCCGTGCGCCCGCGCGATGCCCCATCACCTGCCGCTTCAGGTGGTGGCCCGGGACATGATCGACGAACGGCGCACGCACATGACGGCCCTGCGCTGGGCCGAGCGGTTCGCTCTGCCCTTCGAGGAGCTGGAAGACCTGATCCGGCTGGCCGGCAAACCAGCCGAGGACCGGGCCCGCACGGCGGCCGGTGAGGAAGAGCGAGAACTGGTACGGCGGCTGGTGGACGGGGAGCTGGACGAGCGATGAATACCGACGACGCCGTTCTTGAGTCGAAAGAGATCTTCGTGCCCGGCCCCGGCACGGTGGTTCTGCAGAACCGGCAACTGAGGGAGGGCACGGACCGCTCGACGTTGTCGGTGGTGGGCGACATGCGCTGGAACCTGCGGCCGGCGATCCTTGAGGATCACATGAAGTCGGTCAGCATCAACTTCGCGTTGGTGCCCGAGCGGTTCCGCGATATCGCCAAGATCTACATCTGGATGGAACTGAACTGCGACGAGGATCTGAAGATCCTTCGCCGGGCAACGATCAACGGCAAGCTGGCCGTTTACACGATGCTTTCCCAGCTCCGCTGCCTGCGCGGGCTGCTGGACTGGATGGACGTCTACGGGTTCACCTCGATCGCGGAGGTGACGCCGGAGGACCTGGAGGACTACCTCGACGCGGTGCGGGATGCGGAGCTCACCCACGGCAACCGTTCAGATCTGTTGCAGGCCGTTCGCCGGTTGTGGGCCTTCCGCGAGCTGCTGCCAGCCGAGGGGCGGCTGCCCGAAATGCCGCCCTGGGGCGGGAAGGACTCCAGGATCCTGCTGGGCAAGTCCCAGCGGGACCGGGAGAACGCCACCGCCCGCATCCAGGAGACGACGATGGCGATGGCGGTGTTGTGGGCGGCCCGGTTCGTCGAGGACTTCGCCGAGGACATCATCGTGGCCGTGGAGGAGTTCCGGCCGCTGTTCGGTCTCAAGCCCGGCCGCTACAGCCCCGGCCCGCACCGCCGGATCCGGACTCCGGGCAAAGCCGGGGCAACCCCGGAGATCGGAGCTTTGATCGAATCCTTCCGCGCGGGAGGCCGTGACCTGCCCGGCAGGCGGCGGGAGGACGGCACCTGGGAGCCGGACTGGCCGTTCCTCTCTAAGCTCCTGGACATCTCGCCCACCGCGATGCAGAAAAACCAGGCATACCGGAACATGTTCCTCTCCTCTGGCATCCCCGTCGCCCGCGGCACCTTCCTGGCGGCCCGCCCGAAGGGACTCCTGGACGGCGAGCCCTGGACGAAGAACATCGCCTACAGCGACGTCGAGAAGCTGGTGCGGACGCTGTCGACCGCGTGCTTCCTTCTGGTGGCCTACCTGACCGGCTGCCGCCCCGGGGAGGCAGTCAGCCTGCGGCGCGGCTGCCTGCGCCGGGACAAGGTGACGAAGCTGTGGGAGGTCCACGGCCGGAAGTGGAAGAACGCCCGCGACGAGAACGGCGCCAAGATCCCCGAGGGCCAGTTCCGCGACGAGCCGTGGATCGCTCCCGATCTGGTCGCCGCAGCGATCGGAGTCCAAGAACGCCTTCACGACGCCGAGGCCCTCTTTCCCGTCTGGCTGGTGGCGGACGAGCGTGATCAGCACGAAGGCGGCGAGGCCCGCACCCTCGGCTCGATCAACGACGATCTGAACCGCTTCATCGCCTGGGTGAATGCCTTCTGCGGCCGGCACGGCCGCAGCGACGTGATCCCCGTCGATCCGCAGCGGCTGACGATCTCACGCCTGAGACGCACACTGGCGTGGTTCATCTGCCGCCGCCCGCGCGGCATGGTCGCCGCGGCGATCCAGTACGGGCATCTGCGGGTCCAGATCACCCAGGGCTATGCCGGCACCTACGCGTCGGGCTTCCCCGACGACCTCGCGTTCGAGCGGTGGCTGACCCGGCTGGAAGACCTGCAGGACGCCGACCGGCGTCTTAAAGCCGGCGAGCACGTCAGCGGCCCGGCCGCGGGCGCCTACCGGTCGCGGGTGAGCGGAGGGGCGAGGAAGTTCGCCGGGCGGGTGTTACGGACCGGGGCGGAGGCGAGGCACGTGATGGCGAACCCCTCGCTGCAGATCTACCCGGGCAACGGAATGACCTGTGTCTTCGCCGCCGCGACGGCACGCTGCGAGCTGGAGCCCTCCCTCGACGACGCACGGGTCACCCCGGACACCGAGGGCTGTCACCCGGCCTGCGGCAACATCTGCCGCACCGAGGAGAACATCGACGAACTGCGGGCCGAGGCCGCCGAGTTGCGGATCAAGGTCGCTGATGAGGCGAGCCCGCCGATCCGCTGGGAGCGTGAACGCCGCCGCCTGGCCCACCTGGACCAGCTCATCGACGAGCACGAGCGTGGGCGCCTGGGAGGGGATACGCGGTGAAGGCGGAGCAGGATCCGCCGCAGGAGTTGTGCCTCAAGCTGCGGGCGGCCGCCGACCGGCTGCTGGCCGGCACCCCGCTGCACTCCTCGGGCAAGCTCACCATTCTCGACCTCGCCGAGGAAGCCCAGGTCAAGCGGTGGCTGCTGACGCACAAGTATCCGACCATGCTCATGGCCAAGTACCAGGCGGAGTTCAAGGCTGCCCGGCACAAGAGCGAGCCGGTCAAGAAGGCCGAGGGGGAGAGCGACAAGCTCCGCGAAGACCTGACCAGGGTCCGCAAGGAGAAGCGGCAGTTGGCGGACCTGCTGGGCACCTACGCGGTCATGATCGAGCAGTTGGCCCGGGAACGGGCCGAGGCGATCGCCGAGCGCGATGAGGCCCTGGCCGCCCGGGACGCCGCGCTGGGCGTCACCGCCCTGAACCCGCCACCGCAGCGGACGGCCCCCGCCGGCCGGGCTCACCGCCCGCTCCCGCGCGGTCGGCGCTGATTCTGATCCATCCTGGACCCGAACGTGTGGGAATGGCGGTTCGCATGGCGAGTGGTGAGGCGATTTGCCTAGGCGCCGGAGGAACACGCGGACGTGCTGGAGGTTTTGCATGCGCTCGCCGCGGTCCTGGGGGTCGACGCGGGACAGCTGGAGAAGATCCGCGAGGTCAAGGAGCG
Organism: Streptomyces sp. NPDC002870; assembly: GCF_042888505.1. NCBI lineage: Bacteria > Bacillati > Actinomycetota > Actinomycetes > Kitasatosporales > Streptomycetaceae > Streptomyces > Streptomyces sp. NPDC002870. The sequence goes on along the minus strand of NZ_JBIAPW010000011.1, from coordinate 23,133 downwards.
AGTGAGCGCGGCGGCTTCGCGGACCGGATCGTCTGGACCGGCAACCGCTGACGCAAACCGCTGACCACGGTCTGCGCGGAAGGTGGGGCGGGCCGGGTGGCCGGAGCTCGACAGCTTCCGGCCACCTCGGGAGATGGCAAGTGACTAGTCCACGATCACGTGCATTCCTCCGGCCACCGTGAGGAAGGTCCCGATCGCTGCCGGGAGGCCCCCCGCGGTCGCGACGGCGACAGCCGCCACCGCTGCGACCGCGATGATCACTGCCCAACGGAGCGGCAGTCGCTCCGGCTGACGCTCGGGCTCGTGCGAATTGCGAGAGTTGCGTACGCTCGGCAAAGGTGTGTCTCCTTCTTGCTTACCTGCTGAGGGGTGAGGCACCGGATGAGTGGCCCCCGGCTGGTCCCCGGGGGCCATCCGCATTCCTGCGGCCAACCGCGCCTGCGCTTCTTACTGGTGCCGAGCATGCCTGCGGAGGGTCGGGAGGTGCGAGTACACTGGCAGCGCGTCTTGATCCGCCAGTGAGGGCTCCATTGATTACGGTGACCGTGTAACTGGCGGATCAAGACGTTCAGATCAGCAAGGGGAAGTTGTTTCCATGATCTTTTTCCATGATCTTCAGCCCCTCTCCGCGGGTGAGCGCAAGCGCTACGAAGCCCGCCGCGTGAAGCTTGAGAAGAGCGAGGCCGAGGTCAGCAAGGCGTGTGAGAAGTTCGCCGAGGTCGAGACCGGAAGACAGCTGCGAGTCCGGTCCGAGTTCATGTTCCGCGCCGAGTCGGCCGAGCTCCCCGGGGATCCCTCGGACAGGCGCCTTCCACCGCCGCAGGATCGTCCGCCATCGACGCGCCTGCCCTCTCCCCGCGGGATCGCCCTCAGGGCCTATCTCACGGCCCTGTTCGTGGCCCAGTCACGAAATCCCGGCACCCACCCGGGCAACCCCCTGCCCTTGAACAACATCGACACAGTGAGCTGGGTCGACCTGTTCGCCACGCCATCAGAGCTGAGCCGGAAGGGCGACAGGAACTACGTCACCGTGCGCGACAAGAAGGTGCGGCAGCTGCACAGCGCCTTGGACCGCCTGTCGGGAGACGCGTTCCAACTCATTCACTTGCCCAATCGGAATAAGGGCAGGGGCAAGTACGAAGGGTTCCAGCTCCTCCACGAGCGCGGCGCGCCATACGAGGGTGGCAGCAACCCCGACCGCTACATGGTGGCGGAGGAGAGGGTCCCGTGGCTGCCAGCAGGGCTGTTCCACAACGGATGGATCCATCTACTGGAAGACACCGAGATCAACTTCCTGCTGATGCTGGCCTGGCTCCACTACCGATTCGGTGCCCAGCCCGTATTCGTCGCTAGTGACATCCGGCTCCGGCAGTTCGGCCTCGGCAAGGACGCATACGAGGCCCACAGAATGCTGAACCGGTTCGGTCTTGTGGATGTGGAGGAGGACCCTAACCGGCACCTCGATGGCTACCTCGTCACCGGGTACAACGAGGGAACCATGCCAAAACTCCACCGCTTCGAGCTTCGTCGCGAAGGCTTCGACGAGCAGGCCGTGCCCAAGATCCGCTCAGCGATCGAGCGGCGTTTGCGCTGATCACAGCGTCGCCCTCACCGGTGATAGCGCAACACCTGGACCAGCCCGAGGCCCGGGCCTCGGGCCCTGTTCGCCAACCTCTGCCGTCTTAGAGGGCCTCAGGGAGGCGCAGAGCAACACGCGCAGACCGGCTAGAGAACTTTCGGGGTCGACGGCTCCGCGCACCGCGGTGCGCTGTCGGCAGGTGGAGCCACCGTCGCCGTACTCGCCTGCGGTGTCGACGTCGTCTATCCGCGCGGCCATGCCGAATTGATCGGGCGCATCGCCGAACAGGGCCTGGTCATCGGGGAGTTGCCGCCTGGTGGCCATCCCACGCCCAGCAGATTCATCCTGCGAAACCGCGTGATCGCCGCGCTGACCAGGGGCACCGTCGTCGTCGAGGCCGAGTACCGCAGCGGTTCGCTGGTCACGGCGCGCAGCGCGCAGAAGCTCGGCCGCTTCACGATGGGGGTTCCTGGGCCTGTCACCAGCGGTCTCTCCGCCGGTGTGCACGAACTCCTGCGCGGTGAGGGCGTGCTGGTCACCGATGCCGACGAAGTGGCCGAGCTGGTCGGCGGCATCGGCGAGCTGGCGCCGGACAGACGTGGTCCTGTGCTCCCCAGGGATCTGCTGGATCCCATGAGCGCACGGGTTCTTGAGGCCCTTCCGGCCCGCGGCGCGGTCGGTGGGGAGCAGGTGGCCCGCGGCGCCGGGACGACGACCGACGAGACGCTCGGCAGGCTGTACGAACTGCACTCACTGGGCTTCGTGGAACGGCACGGGGACGGCTGGCAGTTGACGCACACGGGCATCGGCGGTTCGAACGCGCGGCGAGGCGGTCCTTGACCTGGAGCATTCGGGTGAAAAGGTGATGGCGATGACCTTTGCAGGCCTGTCGGCGACACCTGAGGGGCCGGCGCCAGCAGCGTCGGCCCCGGTTCGAAGGTATGGGCGACGGCAGGTACCCGCACAGGTTCGTTCCCCCGTCCTTCGCCCACCGCAACACCGCAGTCACGCTACGCTCACCTCGATTCCGGCCCAGACGCTCGTCCCCTCCCCCCTCACAGCAGAACGGCTCAAGGCAACGCATGCCCCAGCACACCTCCGGGTCTGACCGCGCGGCAGTGCCACCCGCTGCCCGTGGCACCGTGCGGCCCCCCGCTCCGTCGTCGCTCGACGAGCTGTGGCGGTCGTACAAGGCCACGGGTGACGAGCGGCTGCGGGAGCAGTTGATCCTGCACTACTCGCCGCTGGTGAAGTACGTCGCGGGCCGGGTGAGCGTCGGCCTGCCGCCCAACGTCGAACAGGCGGACTTCGTCTCCTCCGGAGTCTTCGGACTCATCGACGCCATTGAGAAGTTCGACATCGAACGATCCATCAAGTTCGAGACATACGCGATCACCCGGATCCGCGGCGCGATGATCGACGAACTCCGCGCGCTGGACTGGATCCCGCGCTCCGTACGGCAGAAGGCCAGGGCCGTGGAGCGCGCCTACGCCACGCTCGAAGCGCAGCTGAGACGTACGCCTTCGGAGTGCGAGGTCGCCGCCGAGATGGGCATTGCGGTCGAGGAACTGCATGTGGTTTTCAGCCAGTTGTCGCTGGCCAACGTCGTCGCGCTGGAGGAGCTGCTGCACGTCGGCGGCGAAGGCGGCGACCGGCTCAGCCTGATGGACACCCTCGAGGACACCGCCGCCGACAACCCGGTCGAAGTGGCCGAGGACAGGGAGTTGCGCCGGCTGCTCGCGCGCGCCATCAACACCCTGCCGGAGCGCGAGAAGACCGTCGTCACCCTCTACTACTACGAGGGCCTCACCCTCGCCGAGATCGGCAATGTCCTCGGCGTCACGGAGAGCAGGGTCAGCCAGATCCATACGAAGTCGGTGCTCCAGCTGCGGGCGAAGCTGGCCGACGTCGGACGTTGACACTGAATCGTCCCTGCCTCATCCGTAGAGTGGAGGCGTGCCCAGGATTCGAGCGGCCTCCGTGGCCGAGCACCGGACCATGCAGCGCGGCGCCCTGCTGGACGCCGCGCGCTCCCTGCTGTCCGAGGGCGGTACGGAGGCGCTGACCTTTCCCGCCCTCGCCGAGCGCACGGGCCTGGCCAGGTCCTCCGTCTATGAGTACTTCCGCTCGCGCGCCGCGGTCGTCGAGGAGCTCTGCGCGGTCGACTTCCCGGTCTGGGCGGCGGAGGTCGAGGCCGCGATGCAGCAGGCCGACACGGCGGAGGGCAAGGTCGAGGCGTACGTGCGCCAGCAGCTGGAGCTCGTCGGCGATCGGCGCCACCGGGCCGTTGTCGCGATCTCCGCGAGCGAGCTGGACGCCGGGGCGCGGGAGAAGATCCGTGCCGCGCACGGCGGGCTGATCGCGATGATCGTGGAGGCGCTCGCCGAGCTGGGCCACGAACAGCCCCGGCTGGCGGCGATGCTGCTGCAGGGCGTGGTGGACGCCGCGGTGCGCCGCATCGAGATCGGCGCGGCGGAGGACCCGTCGGCGATCGCCGAGGCGGCGGTGTCGATGGCCCTGCGGGGCGTGCGGGGCTGACCCCGCAAGGAGCCCGCGGACCCCGCCCCGCAACGGCTCCGTGGACCGGGACGGCTCCGTGGACCGGCGCGGCTCGGTGGACCGGGACGGCTCCGTGGACCGGCGCGGCTCGGTGGACCGGGACGGCTCCGTGGACCGGGACGGCCTAGCGCGCCTGGCTCTCGAGTCCGGCGCAGGACCCGGTGCGTCAGCGCGACCGTGATCAGCAGCCACACCGCGTGCAGCGCAGTCCCCGACGACCCCGCGAGAACCGGCGCTGCCACCCGCGCGGCGACCGGGGCGACAGACGCCTCAAGAGGCGGGACGCCGAGCACCGGCAGCAGCCGGGACGGAGAACGGCGCAGCAGCCAGGGCGGCAGCAGGGACAGCGGATCCAGATACTCCGCCCCGCGCAGCAGCCCCCAGTGCAGACAGCCCTTGGCACAGTGCGAAGGTCCCGGCTCGACGGTGGCCACCACCTGGCCCGCGCTCACCTCAGCGCCCTCCGGGAGCAGCGGGCGCACCGGTTCGTACGTCGTGCGCAGCGGCGGTTCACCCGTACCGGTGAGGGTGATGGACAGGACGCCGCGTCCCGCGACGCGGCCCGCGAAGAAGACCTGGCCGGGCGCCGCCGCCCGTACAGGGGTGCCCGGCGGCGCGGCCAGATCCACGCCGCGGTGCCCGGGCCCGTATGCCGAGTCCGGCGGATCCCAGCCGCGTAGGACCACGGGCCGCGGCGGACCCACCGGCCAGCTCCGGTCGGGATCGAGGGCAGACGCCGGAGGCGCGCTCAGCAGGGCAACGCCAAGGGCAACGACAATGGCGACAACAGGTACGAGAAGGCTTACGAGAAGGCTTACGAGAAGGCTTACGAGAAGTCTGCGGACTAAGCGGTACATGGCACAGACCGTCCCGCGGAACCCCGCGACCGCGTGGATCATGGTCCCGATCTGTGGAGTACTGACCGGTTGTGGACAGCGCCGTCACCCGGCACCGCGCCGGTCCCGTACACTTCTTCTGGCGATCCGGGTCACCGGGTCGACTTCGCACGCCCCGCCACCACACCCTCTTCAGGTCGGTGGCCGCGCTCCTCGGTCCCTTGTGGCACGGCGCGTCGGGGCGTCAGGACACAACCGAGAATCCAAGGAGATACGGCCATGGCCGTCGTCACGATGCGGGAGCTGCTGGAAAGCGGCGTCCACTTCGGTCACCAGACCCGTCGTTGGAACCCGAAGATGAAGCGATTCATCTTCACGGAGCGCAACGGCATCTACATCATCGACCTGCTCCAGTCGCTGTCGTACATCGACCGCGCCTACGAGTTCGTCAAGGAGACCGTCGCACACGGCGGCTCCATCATGTTCGTCGGCACCAAGAAGCAGGCCCAGGAGGCCATCGCCGAGCAGGCGACGCGCGTTGGCATGCCGTACGTCAACCAGCGTTGGCTGGGCGGCATGCTCACCAACTTCTCCACCGTCTACAAGCGCCTTCAGCGTCTGAAGGAGCTCGAGCAGATCGACTTCGAGGATGTGGCCGCGTCCGGCCTCACCAAGAAGGAGCTCCTGGTCCTCTCCCGCGAGAAGGCCAAGCTGGAGAAGACCCTTGGTGGTATCCGCGAGATGCAGAAGGTGCCCAGCGCCGTCTGGATCGTCGACACCAAGAAGGAGCACATCGCCGTCGGTGAGGCGCGCAAGCTCCACATCCCGGTCGTCGCGATCCTGGACACCAACTGCGACCCCGACGAGGTCGACTACAAGATCCCGGGCAACGACGACGCGATCCGTTCCGTCACCCTGCTCACCCGCGTGATCGCCGACGCCGTCGCCGAGGGCCTCATCGCCCGCTCCGGCGTCGCCACCGGCGACTCCAAGCCGGGCGAGAAGGCCGCCGGCGAGCCGCTCGCCGAGTGGGAGCGTGACCTCCTCGAGGGCGAGAAGAAGGCCGACTCCGACGAGACTGCCGAGGCTCCCGCCGAGGCCGAGAAGCCGGCCGAGGCCGCTGCTGAGGCTCCGGCCGCTGAGGCGCCCGCTGCCGAGGCTCCGGCTGCCGAGGCCCCGGCCGCCGAGGCTGAGAAGCCGGCCGCGGACGCCGAGCAGGCCTGACCGCACAGGTTCGGTAGTTGACGGCGGGGGGCGGTGCCACAAGCACCGGCCCCCGCCGCTCACCCGTAGATCTTCGACTTTCGACTTTCGAGAGAGAATCAAGGACATGGCGAACTACACCGCCGCTGACGTCAAGAAGCTCCGCGAGCTCACCGGCGCCGGCATGATGGACTGCAAGAAGGCGCTGGACGAGGCCGAGGGCAACGTCGACAAGGCAGTCGAGGCGCTGCGCATCAAGGGCCAGAAGGGCGTCGCCAAGCGCGAGGGCCGCTCCGCCGAGAACGGTGCCGTCGTCTCCCTGATCGCCGACGACAACACCTCGGGTGTCCTCGTCGAGCTGAAGTGCGAGACGGACTTCGTCGCCAAGGGCGACAAGTTCCAGGCAGTCGCCAATGCGCTCGCCGCCCACGTCGCCGCGACCTCCCCGGCCGACATCGAGGCGCTGCTCGCCTCCGAGATCGAGCCCGGCAAGACCGTCCAGGCGTACGTCGACGAGGCCAACGCCAACCTCGGCGAGAAGATCGTTCTGGACCGCTTCGCGCAGTTCACCGGCGGGTACGTCGCCGCGTACATGCACCGCACGATGCCCGACCTCCCGCCGCAGATCGGCGTCCTCGTCGAGCTCGACAAGGGGACCGACGAGGCCGCTGCGGTCGCCAAGGGCGTCGCGCAGCACATCGCCGCCTTCGCGCCGAAGTACCTCTCCCGCGAGGACGTCCCGGCCGACGTCGTCGAGGCCGAGCGCCGCGTCGCCGAGGAGACCACGCGCCAGGAGGGCAAGCCCGAGGCCGCCCTGCCGAAGATCGTCGAGGGTCGCCTCAACGGCTTCTTCAAGGACGCCACCCTCCTTGGCCAGCCGTACGCGCTCGACAACAAGAAGTCTGTCCAGAAGGTCCTGGACGAGGCCGGTGTCACGCTGAAGCGCTTCGCGCGCATCAAGGTCGGCATCTGACCCGTTAAGCGATCGACACGGGAGCCCGCTAGGGTTTCTTACGCAGTCACCGGTCGCGCTCGCGCCGGACGACCGCAGATCTGACGAGGAGGCCATTGCCGACAGGGATACCAGTACCCACGGCAATGGCCTTCTTCGTATGTGCACGAGGAGATCTCCATGAACAAGGGCGCGGACGCCAACCAGGCTGCCGATGACAAGAGCGACCACGACGTCAAGAAGGTCGGGCGCTTCATGCTGAAGCTGTCCGGTGAGGCCTTCGCCGGCGGTGGGGGGCTCGGTGTAGACCCCGACGTCGTACACGCAATGGCGCGCGAGATCGCCGCGGTTGTCCGCGACGGTGCTCAGATCGCGGTCGTCATCGGCGGCGGCAACTTCTTCCGCGGGGCCGAGCTGCAGCAGCGCGGCATGGACCGGGCCCGCTCCGACTACATGGGCATGCTCGGCACGGTGATGAACTGCCTCGCCCTCCAGGACTTCCTGGAGAAGGAGGGCATCGACTCCCGCGTCCAGACCGCCATCACCATGGGCCAGGTCGCGGAGCCGTATATCCCGCTGCGCGCAGTACGCCACCTGGAGAAGGGCCGCGTCGTCATCTTCGGCGCCGGTATGGGCATGCCCTACTTCTCCACCGACACCACCGCGGCGCAGCGCGCCCTGGAGATCGACGCCGAGGCCCTGCTGATGGGCAAGAACGGCGTCGACGGGGTCTACGACTCCGACCCCAAGACCAATCCCGACGCGGTGAAGTTCGACGCGCTGGAGTACGGCGAGGTGCTCTCCCGCAACCTCAAGGTCGCCGACGCCACCGCCATTACGCTCTGCCGCGACAACGCTCTTCCGATCCTCGTCTTCGAACTGCTCGCCGAGGGCAATATCGCCCGGGCCGTCAAGGGTGAGAAGATCGGCACGCTCGTGAGCGACCAGGGCACTCGGGCCTGACCCGGGGGACGACCCTCGAGGGATGGACAAAGTCCTGCCGGTCGGACACCGTGCAGGGAAGACGCGACACAGGGTTCCGCCGGCCCAGTTTGACGCCGGGCCTACTCAAGACACGCAGGAGCAAGTGGTGATCGAAGAGACCCTCCTCGAGGCCGAGGAGAAGATGGAGAAGGCCGTCCTGGTCGCCAAGGATGACTTCGCCGCGATCCGCACCGGACGTGCGCACCCGGCGATGTTCAACAAGATCGTGGCGGACTACTACGGTGCGCTGACCCCGATCAACCAGCTGGCCTCGTTCTCGGTTCCCGAGGCGCGGATGGCCGTGGTGACGCCGTTCGACAAGAGCGCGCTGCGCAACATCGAGCAGGCGATCCGCGACTCCGACCTCGGCGTCAACCCGAGCAACGACGGCAATATCATCCGGGTGGTGTTCCCGGAGCTCACGCAGGACCGCCGCAAGGAGTTCATCAAGGTCGCCAAGACCAAGGCCGAGGACTCCAAGATCTCGATCCGCTCCGTGCGCCGCAAGGCCAAGGAGACCATCGACAAGCTGATCAAGGACGGCGAGGTCGGCGAGGACGAGGGCCGCCGCGGAGAGAAGGAGCTCGACGACACCACCGCGAAGTACGTCTCGCAGGTGGACGAGCTGCTCAAGCACAAGGAAGCCGAGCTGCTCGAGGTCTGATGAACGACTCTTCCTGGGGGGCCCCGCCGAGAGCCGGTTTCTGGGGACCGCCCGACCAGGGGCCTGCCCCGGCGGGTCCCGCATACGATGAGCATGACGCACAGCAGACTCGGCCCATGCCCATCGTGCCGGACTTTCCCGACGCAGGTAGAGACGCCGAAGACCGCGACGACCGCGATCGCCGCGACGACAGCAACGACCGCGACCGGGGGGCCGCTCGGCTGGGCGGCCCCCCGTTCCGCGACGAGATTCCGCAGGAGCCCATGCCCACCCCGCCGTCGGCGGCCGAGCCGCCGCAGAAGAAACGGGCCGGCCGTGATCTGCGGGCGGCCATAGGGGTCGGCGCCGGTCTCGGCGCTGTGATCGTTGCGTCGCTCTTCATCGTCAAGGCCGTGTTCGTCGGCGTGATAGCGGTCGCCGTCGTGGTCGGGCTGTGGGAACTCACTTCGCGGCTGGAGGAGCGCAGGCAGATCAAGGCTCCGCTGGTGCCGCTCGCGGTGGGCGGCGCGGCGATGGTGGTGGCCGGCTATGTGCGCGGCGCGGAGGGCGCCTGGGTCGCCATGGCGCTCACAGCGCTGGCGGTGCTGGTCTGGCGGATGACCGAGCCTCCCGACGGCTATCTGAAGGATGTCACGGCGGGCGTCTTCGCAGCTTTCTACGTTCCTTTCCTGGCGACGTTCGTCGCGATGATGCTCACTGCGGACGACGGTCCGCAGCGGGTGCTCACCTTCCTGCTGCTGACCGTGGTCAGCGACACGGGCGCGTACGCCGTCGGCTGGCGCTTCGGCAGCCACAAGCTCGCGCCGCGCATCAGCCCCGGGAAGACCCGCGAGGGCCTGGGCGGCGCGGTGGCGTTCGCGATGGGCGCGGGTGCGTTGTGCATGCAGTTCCTCATCGAGGACGGCACCTGGTGGCAGGGTCTGCTGCTGGGCTTCGCGGTCGCGGTCAGCGCCACGCTCGGCGACCTGGGCGAGTCGATGATCAAGCGGGACCTGGGCATCAAGGACATGGGCACCCTGCTCCCGGGGCATGGCGGCATCATGGACCGGCTGGATTCCCTGCTGCCCACGGCTCCGGTGGTGTGGCTGCTGATGGTGATCTTCGTCGGATCCGGCTGACCCATCTGACCTGCACTTTTATGCATGAGGGGCTCGCTGTCCACAGGCGGCGGGCCCCTCTTCGTATCTCTGCGACACTGGTATCACCATGCCCAAGCCCGGAGAACTCACTTTCGTCGCGCCCCGCGGAGCCAAGAAGCCCCCGCGGCACCTCGCCGACCTCACGCCCGCCGAGCGCAAGGACGCCGTCGCCGCGATCGGCGAGAAGCCGTTTCGCGCCAAGCAGCTCTCGCAGCACTACTTCGCGCGGTACGCCCACGACCCCGCCCAGTGGACCGACATACCCGCCGCCGCGCGAGAGAAGCTCGCGTCCGAGCTGCTGCCCGATCTGATGTCGGTCGTACGGCACATCTCGTGCGACGACGACACCACCCGCAAGACGCTGTGGCGGCTGCACGACGGCACGCTCGTGGAGTCCGTGCTGATGCGCTACCCCGACCGGGTGACGATGTGCATCTCGTCGCAGGCCGGCTGCGGGATGAACTGCCCCTTCTGCGCGACCGGGCAGGCGGGGCTCGACCGCAATCTGTCGACCGCCGAGATCGTGCACCAGATCGTCGACGGCATGCGCGCTCTGCGAGACGGCGAGGTGCCGGGAGGCCCGACGCGGCTGTCCAACATCGTCTTCATGGGTATGGGCGAGCCGCTCGCCAACTACAAGCGGGTCGTCGGCTCCATCCGGCGCCTCACCGACCCCGAGCCTGACGGGCTCGGGCTCTCACAGCGCGGCATCACCGTGTCGACCGTCGGCCTGGTTCCCGCGATGCTGCGCTTCGCCGACGAGGGCTTCAAGTGCCGTCTCGCCGTCTCGCTGCACGCGCCGGACGATGAGCTGCGCGACACGCTCGTCCCGGTCAACACCCGCTGGAACGTACGGGAGGTGCTGGACGCCGCCTGGGAGTACGCGGAGAAGTCCGGCCGCCGTATCTCCATCGAGTACGCACTGATCAGGGACATCAACGACCAGGCGTGGCGGGGCGATCTGCTGGGCCGCCTCCTCAAGGGCAAGCGGGTCCATGTGAACCTGATCCCGCTCAACCCGACGCCTGGATCGAAGTGGACGGCCTCCCGTCCCGAGGACGAGAAGGCGTTCGTGGAGGCCATCGCGGCCCATGGCGTGCCCGTCACCGTCCGCGACACCCGTGGCCAGGAGATCGACGGAGCGTGCGGACAGCTCGCGGCATCCGAGCGGTAATCTTGGCTCGGACATTTTCATATTCCGACAGGGGAGCGCCACAGCGCTGAGAGTGCGACCGCTATGAACAAGCACAGCGGTCGCAGACCCTCTGAACCTTGCCCAGGTCATTCTGGGTAGGAAGTTCGGACACCACTCAAGCTGTTGCGCCCTGCTCACCTTGTGAGCAGGGCCGCGTCTCTTCCTGGTCACTCCAGGAGGAATCTCAGTGAGCACCACCAAGAAGCTGACGGTTACCGCCGTCGCCGCCGCTCTCGGCATATCCACCCTCGCGGCCTGCGGCGGGGAGTCCAAGGACTCCTCCTCCGGCGGCTCGAAGTCCAAGACCGTGACGCTCGTCAGCCATGACTCCTTCGCCGCCACCCCGGCCGTGCTGAAGGAGTTCACCCAGGAGACCGGCTACACGGTCAAGGTACTGAAGAGCGGTGACGCGGGTGCGGCGCTCAACAAGGAGATCCTCACCAAGGGCTCCCCGCAGGGCGATGTCTTCTTCGGCGTCGACAACACCCTGCTCTCGCGGGCGCTCGACCACGACCTGTTCACGCCGTACGTCGCCAAGGGCCTCGGCCAGGTGCCCGAAGAGGTGCAGCTCGACAAGGACAAGCACCGTGTCACGCCCGTCGACACCGGCGACATCTGCGTCAACTACGACAAGAAGTACTTCGCCGACAAGAAGCTCGCGCCCCCGCAGTCCTTCGACGACCTGATCAAGCCCGAGTACAAGAACCTCCTCGTCACCGAGAATGTCGCGACCTCGTCGCCCGGTCTCGGCTTCCTCCTCGGCAGCGTCGGCCATTACGGCGACGAAGGCTGGCAGGACTTCTGGAAGAAGCTGAAGGCCAACGGCGTCAAGGTCGTCGACGGCTGGGAGCAGGCGTACAACGAGGAGTTCTCCGGTTCGGCCGGTGGCAAGAAGGCCAAGGCGGACCGGCCGCTGGTCGTCTCGTACGCCTCCAGCCCGCCGGCCGAGGTGCTTTTCGCCGAGCCGCAGCCGACCGAGGCACCCACCGGTGTCGCGACGGGAACCTGCTTCCGCCAGACGGAGTTCGCGGGTCTTCTCGACGGCGCGAAGAACGAGGCGGGCGGCAAGGCCCTGCTGGACTTCCTGGTCTCCAAGAAGTTCCAGGAGGACATGCCGCTGAACATGTTCGTGAACCCGGTGGTCAAGGATGCGAAGCTGCCCGAGCTGTTCACCAAGTTCGGCGCGGTCGTCGACAAGCCGGAGACCGTCGCGCCCGACAAGATCGCCAAGAACCGTGAGCAGTGGGTTCAGTCGTGGTCCTCGCTCGTACTGAAGTAAGCAGGTCCGTCCGCGGGAATGCGGCGCGGCTCGGGCTGATGGCCGGGCCCGTCGCGTTCTTCGCGGTCTTCTTCGCCTACCCCGTCGTCGCGATCGTGGGCCGCGGTCTGGAGATCGACGGGGTATGGCAGTTCGGGCGGATCGGCGAGGTGCTGGGCCGCTCGGACATTCAGCAGGTGCTGTGGTTCACCACCTGGCAGGCGCTCGCCTCCACCGCGCTCACCCTGCTGATCGCGCTGCCCGGCGCGTACGTCTTCGCCCGCCTCGATTTTCCCGGGAAGCGGCTGCTGCGGGCGGTGGTCACTGTTCCGTTCGTGCTGCCGACCGTCGTCGTGGGGACGGCGTTCCTGGCGCTGCTGGGTCGCGGCGGGCTGCTCGACGAGCTGTGGGGCGTCAGGCTGGACACGACTGTCTGGGCGATCCTGCTCGCCCATGTCTTCTTCAACTACGCCGTGGTCGTACGGACCGTGGGCGGACTGTGGTCGCAACTCGACCCGCGTCAGGAGGAGGCCGCGCGAGTCCTGGGCGCCGGGCGGCTGACGGCCTGGCGACGGGTGACGCTGCCCGCGCTCGCGCCCGCCGTGGCCGCGGCGGCCCTGATCGTCTTTCTGTTCACCTTCACCTCCTTCGGTGTCGTACAGATCCTCGGCGGGCCGGGCTTGTCCACAGTTGAGGTGGAGATCTACCGGCAGACGGCTCAACTGCTGGATCTGCCCACGGCGGCGGTGCTCACACTGCTGCAGTTCGCCGCGGTCGGCGCGATCCTCGCCGTGCACGCGCGGACGGTTCGGCGGCGGGAGACAGCGCTGAAGCTGGTGGACCCGGCGCAGACCGCGCGGCGACCGCGTGGGGCGGGGCAGTGGGCGCTGCTCGGCGCGGTGCTCGCCACGATCCTGCTGCTGCTCCTGGCCCCGCTCGGCGTCCTGGTCGAGCGCTCCTTCGACGGTCCCGGCGGTTATGGCTTCGGCTACTACCGGGCGCTCGCCTCCGACGATGCGAGCGGTGGGGTGTTCCTCGTACCGCCCATCGACGCCGTGTGGAACTCGCTGCGTTACGCGCTCGTCGCGACCGCCATCGCGCTCGCCGTCGGCGGTCTCGCCGCGACCGCGCTCACCCGGAAGGCGGGCCGACTGGTGCGCGGCTTCGACGCGCTGCTGATGCTGCCGCTCGGCGTGTCCGCGGTGACCGTCGGCTTCGGGTTCCTCATCACCCTCGACAAGCCGCCGCTCGATCTGCGTGGGGCCTGGATTCTGGTGCCGCTCGCCCAGGCACTGGTCGGCGTGCCTTTCGTCGTACGCATCATGCTGCCGGTCCTGCGAGCGGTGGACGAACGACTGCGGGAGGCCGCGGCGGTGCTCGGCGCGTCCCCGCTGCGTGTGTGGCGGGAGGTGGACCTGCCGCTGGTGCGGCGGGCGCTGCTGATCGCCGCGGGGTTCGCATTCGCCGTGTCGCTCGGCGAGTTCGGGGCGACCGTCTTCATCGCCAGGCCCGACAATCCGACGCTGCCGGTGGCCGTGGCACGCCTTCTTGGCCGGCCCGGTGAGCTCAACTACGGGCAGGCGATGGCGCTGAGCACGATCTTGATGGTGGTGTGCGCGGCGGCGCTGCTGCTCCTCGAACGCATCCGAACCGACAAGACCTCCGGGGAGTTCTGATGGCCTTGCTGCGACTGGAGGGCGTGACCGTACGGTTCGGGGCGCGGACGGCGCTCGACTCGGTGGATCTGGACGTCGCCGAGCACGAGATCGTCTGTGTGCTGGGACCGAGCGGCAGCGGCAAGTCCACGCTGCTGCGGATCGTCGCCGGGCTCCAGACCGCAGACGCAGGGCGGGTGCTGCTGTCCGGCGCCGACCAGGCCGGGGTGCCGGTGCACCGCCGTGGTGTGGGCCTGATGTTCCAGGACCACCAGCTCTTCCCGCAGCGCGACGTGGGCGGCAACGTCGCCTTCGGGCTGCGGATGCACGGCAGCGGCCGGGCCGAACAGGGCCGCCGCGTCGATGAGTTGCTGGAGCTCGTCGGGCTGCCGGCCGCGCAGCGCCGGGCCGTTGCCTCGCTGTCCGGCGGGGAGCAGCAGCGAGTGGCGCTGGCCCGGGCGCTCGCGCCGGAGCCCCGGCTGCTGATGCTGGACGAGCCGCTCGGCCAGCTGGACCGCGGGCTGCGCGAGCGTCTCGTCGTCGAACTGCGCGGGCTGTTCGGACGGTTGGGCACCACCGTGCTCGCCGTCACCCACGACCAGGGTGAGGCCTTCGCGCTCGCCGACCGCGTCGTCGTCATGCGGGACGGACGGATCGCCCAGGCGGGCACGCCGCTGGAGGTCTGGGAGCGGCCCGCCTCCGAGTTCGTGGCCCGCTTCCTCGGCTTCGACAATGTGGTGGCGGCGACGGTGAGCGGCACCGCCGCCGACACGGTGTGGGGCAAGATCCCGGTGCCGGAGGGGGCGCCCCAGGGCGAGTGCAAGGTGCTGGTCCGGCCCGCCGGGGTGCGGCTGGCCTCCGCCTCGGAGGGGCTGCCCTGCACGGTCGAGGGGCGTACTTTCCGGGGCAACCACGTGGCCGTACAGCTGCGGCCCTGGGACGGGCCGCAGTTGGAGGCGGAGTGCTCGCTTCGGGACACGCCGGAGGAAGGGGCCGAGGTGGGGGTCGTCTTCGCCGCCGCCGACGTGGTGGTGCTGGACCCTGCCGGGTGAGACACGTGGCGGTGCCGGACCCTGCCGGGTGAGCTATTCGCTCGCGCAGGCGGCGGCGATCGCGAGGCTGTCCTCGTACACCCGGTAGCGGGTGATCAGACCCTCCTCGACGGTCAGCCGCATCGCGACGGGCGACCGGAAGG
Source organism: Streptomyces sp. NPDC002870 (assembly GCF_042888505.1). Classification (NCBI taxonomy): domain Bacteria; kingdom Bacillati; phylum Actinomycetota; class Actinomycetes; order Kitasatosporales; family Streptomycetaceae; genus Streptomyces; species Streptomyces sp. NPDC002870. The sequence continues at coordinate 7,914 of NZ_JBIAPW010000011.1, read as the reverse complement.
ACTTAGAAGGTCCTGGACGGTGGCGCGGGTGCGGTCGGTCGGCCGGACGGCTAGGGGACGGTGACCAGTTCATCGGGGTGCGACTCGGCCGGCTCCGGTTCCTTGCCGTGGGCCTCGGGTGCGCCGAACCAGGCCACCGCGACCGCGCCCGCCACCGCCAGTACGAAGCCGAGAATCGCCATCCAGGCGAACCCGTGTCGGGACGAGTCGCCCAGCCACAGCACGCCGATCATGCCCGGCAGCACGGTCTCGCCCACGACCAGCGCCGCTGTCGCGCCGTTCACCGAGCCGATCTGCAGGGCGACGGTGTGCAGATACATGCCGCCGATCCCGGCCACCAGGATCGCGTACAGCGCCGGGTCCGAGAGCAGGGCGCCCAGGTCGAAGGGGTCGATGCCGTTCAGTACGCGTACGCCGACGCCCAGCGCGCCGAAGCCGAGGCCGGACAGCAGACCCGCCAGGATCGCGGCGCGCGCGCCGAGGAGGCGTACGGCTACGGTGCCGCCGACCATCAGCAGCAGCGAGATCGCCAGCAGCCACCAGTGGGTCGCGATCGGGGTATGGCCGCTGCCCTCCGGGCCCGCAGCCGTGGCCAGCAGCACCAGGGCCGAGCAGACGACGCCGATGGAGGTCCACTCGGCGCGGTTCAGCCTGATGCCCAGCAACCGCACGCTCAGCACCGCAGTGATCACCAGGTTCGCGCTGATCACGGTCTGCGAGAGGAACAGCGGGAGCAGGCGGGCGGCCAGTGCGCCCAGGCCGAAGCCGACGAAGTCCAGGATCGTGCCGACGATGAACTCCCAGGTCATCGCGGCCTGCGCGGTGGAGGACAAGTTCGGCCCGCCGTGCTGGGTGACGCCCGCAGCGGCCGCCGTGCGGCGGGCGGCCTTGCGGGATCCCACGGCTTGCAGCACCGACCCCGTGCCGTAACAGATCGAGGCCGCGACAGCGGTCAGTAGGCCGATCAGCACCAGGGGCTCCGTTCACGTGGGGTCAGTCCAACTGCCAGACGTGAGTTCGGGGCCGGAAGTTGCTTTTGCTTTCGTGCCGCTCGTCACCCGAGGCCGGTGAGGCGGCGCAGCGCGCCAGGCGCCTCGTCGACCGAATCGACGAGCGCGATACGGGACTCCATGGAGCGGCCCGCGGCGAGCGACTGGAGCAGCGGCCAGGTGGGGAGCCGCTCCGTCCAGTGCGTTCGGTTGACGAGGACCATGGGGGTCGGCTCGCCGCGGGACTCGTAGTAGTTCGGGGTCGCGTTGTCGAAGATCTCCTGGACCGTGCCCGCGGCGCCGGGCAGGAAGATCACGCCGGCGTTGCAGCGGGCGAGGAGGCCGTCCTCGCGGGTGGCGTTGGCGAAGTACTTGGCGATGTGGCCGGCGAAGGCGTTCGGCGGCTCGTGGCCGTAGAACCAGGTGGGGATGCCGACGGAGTCACCGCCGCCGGGCCAGCGGCCTCGCACCTCGAACGCAGCGCCCGCCCAGTCGGAGATCGAGGGGATGAACGAGGGGGCCTTGGCGAGGAGTTCGAGCGCCTCGTCGAGCATCTCGTCGGTGTGCGGGGCGGCGTACGCACCGAGGTTCGCGGCCTCCATGGCACCGGGTCCGCCACCGGTGGCGACGGTGAAGCCGGCCCTCGCGAGGGCCCGTCCGAGGCGTGCGGCGCCGGCGTACGCGTCTGTGCCGCGGGCCATCGCGTGGCCGCCCATCACGCCCACGACCCGGGCGCCGACGAGGAGTTCGTCCAGGGCGTCGGAGATCGCGTCGTCGTGGATCGACCGGAGCATCGAGGCGAAAATGTCGCCGTCAGCCTTGGTCCGCTGGAACCAGTCGTAGGCGAGGGCGTCGGGCGTGGCTTCGTAGCCGTCGGCGGCGAGGCCTTCGAAGAGCTCGTCGGGGGAGTAGAGGAGCCCGCGGTACGGGTCGAAGGGCAGATCGGGGACGGGCGGAAATACCAGCGCGCCGTCGGCCCTGACCTTGGCGGCGGCGTCGGGATGCATGGGGCAGCCGAGGAAGACGGCGCCGGTGGTGTCGGCGGAGAGCAGCGCGAAGGTGCGGTCTGTCAGGTCGACGGACTGGACGCGGTGCCCGACGAGTGAGCCGTGGGCGACGACGTGGTCGAACTCCTCGAGGGTCTCTGTCTCGCGATCGTCGCTGTGGGCCTGCCGTCCGTGTCCATGCACCATGCGGCCACGATAGGCCCTGCGGGTGGGGCGGCGCGGGCCGCGTACGCCGTCGGCCGGCCGCCCAGGTGCTCAGCTTGAGAACGGGACCGCTGCCAGGGCCGTCACCGCCCAGGTCAGCGGGGCGAAAACCGCCAGAAGTGCCGCCGCGCGCAGGGCGGTTGCGTGGCGCAGGACTCTCGCGGGGATGCCCAGGCTGCGCAGCGAGTCCCTGGTCATGGCGCGGGTCTGCCCGGCGTCCAGAACCGAGACCATCAGCGTCGCGGTCGTGCACGTCACCACCAGTGCCGCGCCCAGGCCGGTCAGCAGGCCGAGGGAGGGTTCGGCCGCGCCGTCGTACAGGGTGCCGGCCGCGATCGCCGCCGACGCGACCGCGCACACCACGCCGAGCGGGCGGCCGATGCGGCTGGCTTCCGCCATCAGGATGCGGCCCGCCAGCAGCCGGGTCGCGCCCGGGCGCAGCGCCTGGAGGAGGCGGCCGCTGAAGTGTGCGATGCCCGGGCCCGCCAGGGCCAGGCCCAGCGCGGTGAGGGTCCAGCCGGCGAGGACGCCGACCGGGTTGCCGTCGATCTTGCCGGGGAGGGGGAGCGGTGAGCCGGCGCCGCTGCGGCTCGTGTACGTCTCGACGGCCATGCCCACGGCGATCAGCGCGACGCCCCACGGCAGCTCGGTCGGTGCGGCGGACGACGCGTCCGGCGCCGGAGGCACCCGGCGCGGGCGCATGGCCAGCGCCGCGGCGACCGAGGCCAGCAGCGGCACCACCGCGAGGAGCGTCAGCGCGGCCGCCAGCGGCAGCGGCTGGTCCGCGGCCAGCAGCTCGGCCGCTGCCCCGTCGAACGGAAGCCCCGTCAGATCGCCCCGCAGATGGAGGAAGACGAGCAGCGCGATCATGCTGCCGAGCGTGCCGGAGACGGCCGTGGAGACAGCGGCCAGGGCGGTGAGCCTGGCGGGCCCCAGGCCGACCGCCGAGAGGCCCGGCCTCGGCCGCGTACTGGGATCCGTGCGAGCCACCGCCACCGCGAAGTGCACCGTCGCCGCGAGCGGGATCAGGCACCAGAGCAGCCGGAGCCCAGAGGTGCCCGAGTCGGTGGGATGGGACAGCGCGTAGGTCAGCGTGCACAGCAGCAGGAAGCCCACACCCGCCGACGCCGCCGCCACCATCAGCCGGCGCAGCAGCACGAGAGGGTGCGTACCGCGGGCTAGACGGAGAGCGAGCACTCGGCTCGGCCTTCCGCGTCGGCGGTCGCGAGCGAGTTGACGCGCCGGCCGTCCACGAGCGTGACCGAGCGGTCCGCGAGCGTCGCCACCTCCGGGTCGTGCGTGGCGAGCACGACGGTGATCCGGTGCGAGCGGGCCGCGGCCGTCAGCGTACGCAGCACCTGCGCCCCGTCCGCGCGGTGCAGTGTCGCCGTCGGCTCGTCGGCGAACAGCACCAGCGGTGTGCTGACCAGCGCCCGCGCCGTGGCGACCCGCTGCCGCTGCGCCTGCAGCAGCGCATGCGGTCGCAGCCGGGCGCACGCGCCGATGTCGAGCCGATCCAGCCACTCCATCGCCGTGGCCTTCGCGCGGCGGTGCGAGGCGCCGCGCAGCAGCAGCGGCAGGGCCGCGTTCTCCCACGCCGTCAGCTCGGGGACGAGCGTCGGCTCGGGGTCGATCCAGCCGAACCGGCTGCGCCGGAGCCGCTCGCGCAGCAGCGGGGTCAGCGTGTGCACGGGGGAGCTGTTGAACCACACCTCGCCCTTGTCGGCGACGAGTTGGCCGGACAGACACCGCAGCAGCGTCGTCTTACCGCTGCCGCGCGGACCGTACACGGCGAGGATCTCGCCCTCGCGCACACCCAGCGATACGCCGACGAGCGCGGGCGAGCCGCTGTGGGAGTGGTGCAGGGAACGTGCCCAGAGCACATCGTTGTCCGGCGGGGCCACCATGGCGTACACCTCGGTTCTGATCAGATTTCTCCTCCCCCGTACGGGGGAACGAAGTCAGGGCCGATCGGTCACTCGGCACGGTAAGGATTCAGAACCGGCGTATCGGGAAGCACGCGGCCCGGGTGCACCGCATCCCACTCGGATGGCCGAATGAGATGCCGGTGCCCCGGGCCGTAAGCGGCTGAACGGTCAGAGCTTCGCCCATGCCTCCGTGAGGACCGTACGCAGAATCTGCTCGATCTCGTCGAACGTCGACTGGTCGGCGATCAGCGGCGGCGCCAGCTGCACGACCGGGTCACCGCGGTCGTCGGCACGGCAGTACAGACCGTTCTCGTACAGCGCCTTGGAGAGGAAGCCGTAGAGCACGCGCTCGGTCTCCTCGTCCGTGAAGGACTCCTTGGTGACCTTGTCCTTCACCAGCTCGATGCCGTAGAAGAAGCCGTTTCCGCGGACGTCGCCGACGATCGGCAGGTCGTGCAGCTTCTGCAGCGTGGACAGGAAGTTGCCCTCGTTGTCCAGGACGTGCTGGTTGAGGCCCTCGCGCTCGAAGATGTCGAGGTTGGCCAGGCCCACCGCGGCGGAGACCGGGTGGCCGCCGAAGGTGTAGCCGTGCAGGAAGGTGTTGTCACCCTTGTAGAACGGCTCTGCGAGGCGGTCGGAGATGATGCACGCGCCGATCGGGGAGTAGCCCGAGGTCATGCCCTTGGCGCAGGTGATCATGTCCGGTACGTAGCCGAACTTGTCGCAGGCGAACGTCGTGCCGAGCCGGCCGAAGGCGCAGATGACCTCGTCCGACACGAGCAGCACGTCGTACTGGTCGCAGATCTCACGGACCCGCTGGAAGTACCCGGGCGGCGGCGGGAAGCAGCCACCGGCGTTCTGTACCGGCTCCAGGAAGACCGCCGCGACCGTGTCGGCGCCCTCGAAGAGGATCTGCTGCTCGATCTGGTCGGCGGCCCAGCGGCCGAAGGCCTCCGGGTCGTCGCCGTGGATCGGCGCGCGGTAGATGTTGGTGTTCGGCACCTTGCGCGCGCCGGGGACCAGCGGCTCGAAAGGTGCCTTGAGCGCGGGCAGGCCGGTGATGGACAGGGCGCCCTGCGGAGTGCCGTGGTAGGCGACCGCACGCGAGATGACCTTGTACTTGGTGTGCTTGCCCTGCAGCTTGAAGTACTGCTTCGCCAGCTTCCAGGCGGTCTCGACGGCCTCGCCGCCGCCGGTGGTGAAGAAGACCTTGTTGAGGTCGCCGGGGGCGTGGTGCGCGAGCCGCTCGGCGAGTTCCACGGCCTTGGGGTGGGCGTAGGACCACACCGGGAAGAAGGCGAGCTCCTGCGCCTGCTTGAAGGCGGCCTCGGCGAGCTCTACCCGTCCGTGGCCGGCGTTGACCACGAAGAGGCCGGCGAGGCCGTCGAGGTAGCGCTTGCCCTTGTCGTCGTAGATGTAGGTGCCCTCACCACGCACGATGGTGGGGACGGGTGCGTTCTCGTACGACGACATGCGGGTGAAGTGCATCCACAGGTGGTCGTAGGCGGCTTTGGAGAGGTCCTTGCTCACGGCTATCGGGTTCCCCACATATAGGTCTGCTTCTTGAGCTTGAGGTAGACGAAGCTCTCGGTGGTGCGCACGCCGGGGAGCGCGCGTATCCGTTTGTTGATCACTTCGAGCAGGTGGTCGTCGTCCTCGCAGACGATCTCCACCATGAGGTCGAACGAGCCCGCGGTCATCACCACGTACTCGCACTCGGCCATGGCGGTGAGCGCGTCGGCCACCGGGTCGACGTCTCCCTCGACCGTGATGCCGACCATCGCCTGGCGTCGCAGGCCCACGGTGAGTGGGTCCGTGACTGCGACGATCTGCATCACGCCCTGGTCGAGCAGCTTCTGGACGCGCTGCCGGACGGCCGCTTCCGACAGGCCGACGGCCTTGCCGATGGCGGCGTACGGACGGCGACCGTCCTCCTGGAGCTGTTCGATGATTGCGAGGGAGACGGCATCGATGGTCGAAGACGATCCGCCGCCGTTCCTGGAGTCTGCGTTGCGACTGGCCACGAGCTCACTCTGCACTGCGACTCGTCTGTCCCGCAAGCCCCGAGCGATGAAATTCGTTGTTCTGAGGCCGCAATCTCACTGATTCCGAAGTTGCGGAGGGTTGGGGCTGTCGAAAGCGTCACGTAGGAGATTAGGGTGGAGGTCTCACCCATCGGACATCTGACAGGAGGGGTGGCAACAGTGACCACCGAGCTGCGTCGTCTGCGCAACTACATCAACGGGGAGTTCCGGGACGCCGCCGACGGGCGGACAATCGAGGTCGTCAACCCGGCCACCGGTGACGTGTACGCCACGTCGCCGCTCTCCGGGCAGGCCGACGTCGACGCCGCCATGGACGCTGCCGCGGCCGCCTTCCCCGGCTGGCGCGACACCACCCCGGCCGAGCGCCAGAAGGTCCTGCTGAAGATCGCGGACGCCTTCGAGGAGCGGGCCGAGGACCTGATCGCGGCCGAGTCGGAGAACACCGGCAAGCCGCTCGAGCTCACCCGCACCGAAGAGATCCCGCCGATGGTGGACCAGATCCGCTTCTTCGCGGGCGCGGCGCGGATGCTGGAGGGCCGGTCGGCCGGCGAGTACATGGAGGGCTTCACCTCCATCGTCCGGCGTGAGCCGGTCGGCGTCTGCGCGCAGGTCGCGCCGTGGAACTACCCGATGATGATGGCCGTCTGGAAGTTCGCGCCGGCGCTGGCGGCGGGCAACACCGTCGTCATCAAGCCGTCCGACACGACGCCCGCGTCGACGGTCCTGATCGCCGAGATCATCGGCTCGATCGTGCCGAAGGGCGTCTTCAACGTCATCTGCGGTGACCGGGAGACCGGCCGCGCCATGGTCGAGCACCCGACCCCGGCGATGGCGTCCATCACCGGTTCCGTACGGGCGGGCATGCAGGTCGCCGCGTCCGCGGCCAAGGACGTCAAGCGCGTCCATCTCGAGCTGGGCGGCAAGGCGCCGGTCGTCGTCTTCGAGGACACCGACATCGCCAAGGCCGTCGAGGACATCTCGGTGGCGGGCTACTTCAACGCGGGCCAGGACTGTACGGCCGCGACGCGCGTCCTCGTGCACGAGTCGATCCACGACGAGTTCGTGTCGGCGCTGGCGAAGGCGGCGGCGGACACGAAGACGGGCGCGCCGGACGACGCGGACGTGCTGTACGGCCCGCTGAACAACGCGAACCAGCTGGCGCAGGTCTCGGGCTTCATCGACCGGCTGCCGGCGCACGCGAAGGTCGAGGCGGGCGGCCACCGGGTCGGCGACAAGGGCTACTTCTACTCGGCGACGGTCGTCTCCGGACTGAAGCAGGACGACGAGATCATCCAGAACGAGGTCTTCGGCCCGGTCATCACGGTGCAGTCGTTCTCGGACGAGGCGCAGGCGCTTGCCTGGGCGAACGGCGTGGAGTTCGCGCTGGCGTCGTCGGTGTGGACGAAGGACCACGCGCGGGCGATGCGGATGTCCAAGGCGCTGGACTTCGGGTGTGTGTGGATCAACACGCACATCCCGCTGGTGGCGGAGATGCCGCACGGCGGCTTCAAGAAGTCGGGGTACGGGAAGGACCTGTCGGCGTACGGGTTCGACGACTACACGCGGATCAAGCACGTGATGACGTCGCTGGACGCGTAGTTACTGGGCGGGGGGGGGGGGGGGGGGGGGCCCCCCCCCCCCCCCCCCCCCACACCCCCGGGGGGGCCCCCCCCCCCCCCCCCCCCGGGGGGCCCCCCCCCCCCCCCCCCCCCCCCCCCCGGCCCCCCCCCCCCCCCCCCCC